>NC_013441.1:306388-612776 GCF_000024785.1 Gordonia bronchialis DSM 43247
GCGCGACGACGATGGAGGTCAGGGCCAGCGAGATGGTGGCGGGCAGCCGATCGAGCAACATCGTCGTCACCGATTCGCCGTTACGGAAACTCACCCCGAGGTCACCGGTGAACGCGTGACCGATGTAGTTGACGAGCTGGGTGAACAGGGGCTGATCGAGGCCCGACGCACTCCGCAGTGCCGCATAGGATTCCGGTGTGTACCGGGTCCCCAGCGCGATGCGGACGGGATCGCCGGGCACGATCTGGATGAGGAAGAACACCGCCACCATCACCCCGAGCAGAACTGCGACGGTGTACAGCAACCGGATGGCGATGAACCGCAACAGGGGTGAACGCAGCAGCGTCATGACAGATCAGCCCCTGTCCAGCCGGGCGGTACGGAACCGGACCGCCTTGTCGGAGCGGACCGTGTACCCGACGAGCGCCGTCGTGTAGGCCTGGTTGGCCGACGGGTTGTACAGGTACAGGTAGCTGACGTCGTCGGCGATGCGGGTGGCGGCGTCGCCGTAGATCTGTTTGCGCCTCGCCATGTCGAGTTCGGTGCGCCCGGCGTCGAGGAGACGGTCGACCTCGGGATTGGAGTACTTCTGCGCGTTGGATTCTCCGCTCGAATAGTGCTGCGCGTAGTAGTAGTCGTCGGGATCGAGGTTGCCCAGCCACCCGAGCATCAGCGCGTCGAAATCGCCCTGGGACTGGCGATCGAGCCACGCACCGAAGTCCAGCGTCTCGATGGTCACCGAGATCCCGACGTCGTCGAGATTCGACGCGATCACCTGCGCGGCGGTCACGGTCTCCGGATACTCGGTGGTCACCATCAATCCCATGTCCAGCGACGTCGTACCCGCCTCGCGCAGCAGTGTTTTCGACCGTTCGGTGGCCGCGGCGCGGTCCAGGCCGGCGGTGTAGCGGTCGTAGCCGATGAACCACGGGCTGGTGGACGGGATGGCGAGCTGGTTGGGTTTCGCGGTACCGTAACCGACCACCTGGGCGACGGAGTCGCGGTCGATCGCGTAGGCCACCGCTTGGCGAATGCGGTTGTCGGCGAACGGTTTCCGCTTGAAGTTCATCGTCATGTACCAGTAGTCGTTGGCGACGACGGTCCCGACCCGCAGCGAGTCGTCGCCCTTGAGGATGCTCAGCTGTTGCGCGGGCATCGCGTCGGTCCAGTCGATCTCACCCGAGCGCAGCGCCGACACCGCGGTGGTGCCCTGCGAGATGAAGCTGAACGTCACGCCGTCGACGGCGGGCGCCCCACCCCAGTAGCGGGGGTTGGATGTGATGACGATGGACGCGCCGGGGGAGCGGGACACGAACGAGAAGGGGCCGGTACCAACCGGGCGGGTGGCGATCTCACCCGATTCGACGTTGCGCCGGTTCACGATTGCCAGCCCCTTGAACCCGCCGATGTTGGTCAGCAGATTGGGTGTCGGGTGTTTCACGGTGAGGCGAACCCGGCGGTCGTCGAGTGCGGTGATCTGATCGATCGACTCGAGTTTCCAGGCGTTGGACAGCTCTTCGTCGATGATGCGGCGGTAGGAATAGACCACGTCGGCGGCGGTGCACGGGTCGCCGTTGTGAAAGGCGAGTCCCGGTCGCAGGGTGAACGTCCACACCAGGTCGTCGGGGCTGACTGTCCAGCTCTCGGCGAGCGCCGGCCGCATGGTCAGTTGCTCGTCGGGTTCGACGAGGGTGTCGAAGACGTTCTCGAGGACCTGGAAGGTGAAGTATGAACTCGATTTGTGCGGATCGAGCTGGTCGGGTTC
Source organism: Gordonia bronchialis DSM 43247 (assembly GCF_000024785.1). Taxonomy (NCBI): domain Bacteria; kingdom Bacillati; phylum Actinomycetota; class Actinomycetes; order Mycobacteriales; family Gordoniaceae; genus Gordonia; species Gordonia bronchialis. The sequence continues at coordinate 308,154 of NC_013441.1, forward strand.
CCCGGCGATGGCCGCTCGGATGGTGTTGCCCGCGGAACTGCCGGAGCCGCACGCGCTCAGCAGACCACCACCGGCCAGGGCGATCCCACCGGCTCCTGCGAGCGAGAGGAAACTTCGCCGGCTCAGCGGGGAACCGGTCATGGACATCCTTCGTGCCGGGGCAGGGTCGATTCTTGCAGTCTGCCCCAGCGCACGGAGGCCTGCAAGCACCCGCAGCCGACGATGCGGTGCGCCAACAGGCTTGCCGGATAAGGAATCTAGGTGTTGACCTTGGCGATCACGTTGTCGGCGTACCAGTTCAGATGGTCGAACTTCTTCTGCAGCGGTTCGGTGTCGACGCCCTTGATGTAGGGCATCCGGAAGCCCACGATGACGTCGGTGATCCCTTTGTCCTCGAGCCGTTTACATCCGTCGACGCTGTAGGCATCCAAGGAGATCACGTGGATCTCGAAGGGATCGTTGGTCGTGCCCTCCGCCTTGCGGATGTCGGCGATCTTCTCGAGCAGGACGTCGAGTTCCTCGGCCGGGCCGCCGCCGTGCATCCAGCCGTCGCCGCGGACGACCGCCCGGCGCAGTGCGGCATCGGCGTGCCCGCCCACCAGCAGCGGGATGGGCTCGGTGGGTGCCGGGGTCATCTTGATCTTCGGGATGTCGTAGAACTCGCCGTGGAACTCGAAGTACTCGCCGGTGGTCAGACCGCGGATGATGTCCATGCACTCGTCCATCCGCTTGCCGCGCCGGCGGAAGTCGACGCCCATGAAGTCGTAGTCCTCCGGCCACGGGCTGGTCCCGACGCCGAGGGCGAGTCGGTTGTTGGTCAGGTACGCCACCGAACTCGCCTGCTTGGCCACCAGCGCCGGCGGGCGGACCGGCAGCTTCAGCACGAAGGGTGTGAACCGGATGGTCGAGGTCACCGCACCCAGTGCCGCGGCCTGGATGAAGGTCTCGATGAAGGCCTTGCCGTCGAGGAATTCGCGGTTGCCGTCGGGTGTGTACGGGTAGGTCGCATCCGACTCGTACGGGTAGGCAAGCGAGTCGGGGATGGTGAACCCAGCATACCCGGCCTTCTCGGCAGCCTGCGCCAGCGGCGCGTAGTAGCTGGGGTCGGTCATGGCCTCGGCGAACGTGAATCGCATCGTGCTCCTCGGGGTGGGCGTCTCCACCGAGGGTAGAACACGTTCTAGTTTGTCCGGAAGTCTTCGGAGGAGTCGGCTTCCCGATTCGCCTACGAACGGGGGAATGTTTCATATATCTTCGCGAATGGCTGGTCGGGTGATGTGTCGGAAGTCCGCAGTCATCGTAGGTCGGGAGGATCTCATGCTCGGTTCATCAGGTCGTCGGGTGACGCTGGGGGCGGCCGTCGTCGCGGCGGCACTGTCGATCGCCGGCGTGGCCGGACTCGGGACGGCGCACGCGGCCGTCGGTGCGCCGCGGATCGTCGACCGGTCCGGCTTCGGGTCCGTGGGCAACGGTTACGGGGCGGGATGCACCTACGTCATCTCGGTGCCGATTTCCGCGAAGTCCGCCAAGACGACGGTCGTGGCCGGCCGGCCCGGCACCCGTGCCGCCATCCTCTACGACCAGACGCCACCCGCGGAGGCGGCCAAGGTGACGGTGTGGTGGACGCCACCCGCCGCGGGTCGGTACCGGATCATCGCCGGGCAGGTGGCCCAAGGTGGTGCGAAGATTTCGCGGAGCATCCTCGTCGACGTGAAGTTCGGCCTCAACACCGGAAGTTCTTGTCTCGCCGTCTGATCCGATCAGTCTGCTGGAAGCGGACCATGATCACGCGCACCCGGGCCACGGTGTAGCGCCAACGAGGCGCGGGTGACCGGTTCGCCGCATTCGGAGCAGACCGGCTGCAGCGTCGTGACCTGCCCGCAGTCGCGGTGGGTGGCGACCACCGGTGCGCCGCCGGGTGCGGCCCACTTGTCGCCCCACTGCCGCAACGCGGTGAGGACCAGCCACAGGTCGCGGCCCTTCTCGGTGAGTCGGTAGTCGTAGCGGACCGGCTTGTCCTGATAGGGCTCCTTGGTGAACACGCCGTGCTCGACCAGCGTCTCGAGACGCTGGGTCAGGACGTTGCGGGCGATGCCGAGCCGCTCGGAGAATGCGTCGAACCGGGTCACCCCGATGAAGGCGTCGCGGATGATCAGCAGCGTCCACCATTCCCCGACGATCTCGAGGCTCTGCGCGACCGAGCAGTTCATGTCGGAGAAGGACGCGCGGCGCATAGAACTCAGGCTAGTGGGTTGCGTGAAGCAACTCAACCTGCTGTGATCAGTTGCATGACGAAACTCATGGAGCGGCTCGACACGTCTGCGCCGCGGCGACCAGGCGTCGTCCTCGTGGTGCTCTCGCTCGCAGCATTCATGGCCAGCCTCGACGTGTTCATCGTCAACGTCGCCTTCGATCAGATCGGGCGCGACTTTCACGGTGTGGGTCTGCCCGAGCTGTCCTGGGTTCTCAACGCGTACACCATCGTCTACGCCGCACTACTGGTGCCGGCCGGACGGATCGCCGACCGCTACGGCCGCAAGGGGGCGTTCCTGGCGGGCCTGGCACTCTTCACCGTCGCCAGCGCGGCTTGTGCTCTGGCGCAGGGCATCTGGTGGTTGGTGGCGTTCCGGGTGATACAAGCCGTCGGGGCGGCGATCCTCACGCCGGCCAGCCTGGGACTCGTCGTGTCGACGATGCCGGTGGCCGTGCGCGCGCGGTCGGTGCGCATCTGGGCGGCCACCGGGGCGCTGGCCGCCGCCCTCGGGCCTGCGGTCGGTGGCCTGCTCGTGGAGGCGTCGTGGCGGTGGGTCTTTCTCGTCAACGTGCCGGTCGGCATCGCGGCGCTGATCGCCGGTGCCCTGGTCCTGACCACATCGGCAGATGAATCGGGCACGCCGCTACCCGATCTGCTCGGTGCCGGACTCCTGGCGGTGGCCATCGGCGCACTCACCCTTGGTCTCGTCGAAGGTCCCGATTGGGGGTGGTCCGACGGCCGGGTCGTCGGGGCGTGGATCCTCGCGGTGGTCGCCTTCGCCGGCTTCGTCGTCAGTTCCGGGCGGCACCGGGTCCCGGTGATCGACCCCGCGCTGCATCGCGTGCGATCCTTCGCCTTCGCCAACGTGACCGCGGTGCTGTTCGGTGTCCCCTTCGCCGGTGCGCTGCTCGCGAATATCCTCTGGCTCCAGCAGGTGTGGGGGTACTCCGCGATCAAGACCGGCTTCGCCGTCTCGGTCGGGCCGCTGATGGTTCCGATCTTCGCTGCGGTAGCCCATCGGCTCAGTGCGCGAATTCCGGTGGGCGCCATCGTCGCTGGCGGTTGTGCGCTCTTCGGCCTCGGCGGCGTGCTGATCGCAGCATCGGTCGGTGCCGAGCCCGACTACGCCGCCGAGATCCTGCCCGGGTGGCTCATCGGTGGTGTGGGCGTCGGGCTGGCTCTGCCGTCGATCCTGTCGGCGGCGACTGCCGACCTGCCGGCTCATCAGTCTGCGACCGGCAGTGCGATTGTCAACATGAGTCGGCAGGTCGGCCTGGTCCTCGGTGTCAGTGTGCTCGTCGCCATCCTGGGTACGCCGGTCGGTTTCGAGAACGCGCACAGCGCTTTTCAGCACGCATGGTGGGTGCTGGGGGCAGTGGCCGCCGCGGCCGCGGTGGCCGCACTCGGGATGACGCCACCGTCACGGGAATCGGGTGTGGGGTACCCGCCCGCTACTGCGGCCGCGAGAACCGCTCCCGACGCCCCAGTCCGCGCAGCTGCATCCACTCCCGAAAACCTTTCGGGTCACGTTGCTGCACAAGGAAATACCACCCGAATCGGGCATACTCCTGGGGCAGCAGCCTCCGCAGACCGGGCTGACTCATCAGATATCCGCGGTTGCGGTAGGTGAAGAAACGCTTGGTCTCGTTGTCCGGGTACTGGGTGTGCATGCGGCCACCCAGGATCGGCCGGAACTCGGCCGACCCGTCCGGATGCAGGTAGCCCGCACGCAGGCAGGTGCCGAACCGCACCCCCGAGCGCACCAGCCGTCGATGCACATCCACCTCGTCGCCGCGGAAGAACAGCCGCAGATCGGGCACACCGACCTGTTCGAGGCACGACGCGGAGAACAGGGCGCCGTTGAACAACGACGCGATACCCGGCAGCAGATCGTCGGTCTCCGAATCACTGAACAACTCCGAGCGCTTACGCCGCCACACCAGTCCCCGTCGCAGCGGGAACGCCAGGGTGTCGGGGTCGTCGATGTTGGCGACCACCGGCGACACCTCGTCGAGGTCGTGGCGTCGAGCGCAGTCCAGCAGGGTGCCCAGCACCTCGGGACCGTCGGGGCGGCCGTCGTCGTCGGCGCACCACACCCAGTCGGCGCCCAGTGTCAGCGCGTGCAGCATGCCGAGCGCGAATCCGCCGGCACCGCCGAGATTGCGTTGCGAGCCCAGGTACGTGGTCGGAACAGGTTGGGCGGCAACGAGTTCGGCGACCTCCGGCTCGTCGGCGTTGTCGACGACGATCAGGTGGTCGACGGGCCGGTGCTGCCCGCTGACCACCGTCAGCGATTCCGCGAGGAGTTCGACGCGACGATGGGTGACCACCACCGCGATCACCCGATCGGCACTCACGACTTGTCCAGATTGGCCAGCACCTTGCGTACGTGGGCGGCGGCGGCCGGCCCCTCGTAGGCGCCGACGACCTCTTCGATGCCGCCCTCCATCTTGACCTGCCCCTTGTCGATCCACATCGCCCGATCGCACAGCTGGGCGAGGAATTCGTTGGAGTGGCTGGCGAAGACGAGGATGCCCGAGCGTTCCACCAGTGCCTGCAGCCGGGCGCGGGCCTTGCGCATGAAGTCCGCGTCGACCGCGCCGATGCCCTCGTCGAGGATGAGGATCTCCGGGTCGATGGAGGTCACCACACCCAGCGCCACCCGCACCCGCATGCCGTGGGAGTAGGTGCGCAGCGGCATCTCCAGATGGTCGCCGAGTTCGGTGAATTCGGCGATGTCGTCGATCTTGCGCAGCATTTCCTTGCGGCTCATGCCCAGGAACATGCCGCGGATGAGGATGTTCTCGTAGCCGGAGATCTCCGGGTCCATGCCGACGCCGAGGTCGAAGACCGGCGCCACCCGCCCCTGCACGCGGCACGCGCCGCGCGTGGGCTCATAGATGCCGGCCAGCAGGCGCAGCAGCGTCGATTTGCCGGCGCCGTTGTGGCCCACCAGGCCCACCCGGTCGCCGTGTTTGAGGTGCATGTTGATGTCGCGCAGCGCCTCCACCACGATGACGTTGGAGTCGGTGGCCCCGATGACGCCACCGGCCGCGCCGACCACGGCCTTCTTCAGGGACCGGGTTTTGGCGTCGAAGATGGGGAAGTCGACGCACGCGTCCCAGGTGTCGACGCGTACGCGGGTGTCAGGCGCCCCGCGCGTGGTGTCCTTCTTGGTGAAAGCCATGTGTTCCTAAACCCAATACGCCACGCGGGCACGATAGTTGCGCATCACGAACATCGCCATCAGCCAGCCGACCGCGGTACATCCGAGCACGATGAGCCAGTGGTAGAGCTCGACGTGGTCGCCGAGCAGTTCACCGCGGGAGATCTCCAGATAGTGGAACATCGGGTTGATCTCGACGATCCGCAACCGCGACGACGATTCGCCGGCCTTGGTGCTGCTCAGGCTCTGCGCGGACCAGATGATCGGCGTCATGAAGAACACCAGCCGCACGACGGTGGTCAGCAACTGCCCGATGTCGCGGAACCGGGTCGAGAGAATGCCGAAGACGATCGACACCCACACCGCGTTGAGGACGAACAACAGCAGGGCCGGGATCACCAGGAGCTGCGAGAAGCCGAACGGCGGCGGGAAGACGATGAAGATGATGACGATGATCACCACGTTGTGCGCGAAGATGATCAGCTGCCGCCACACCACCCGGTACACGTGCACACTCACCGGTGCCGGGAGTTGCTTGATCAGCCCCTCGTTCTTGGCGAAGATCTCCGATCCCTCCAGGATCGAACTCTCGATGAACCCCCAGAAGATGAAGCCGAGCGCCACATAGGGCAGGAACTTGTGCAGGTCCTGATCGAAGAGTTCACCGTAGAGCAGGCCCATCGCGATCGCGGTGACGCCGGTCGCGATGGTGATCCACAACGGTCCGAGGACCGAACGCCGGTATCGCTGCTTGATGTCCTGCCAGCCGAGATGCAGCCACAGTTCGCGATTGTCGAGGCCGTCTCGCAGGTCCTTCACCGCGCGTTTGAGCGTGCGCGAATCCGAGCTCTGGGGACGCGCGGGGATCGCGTCGTCGTCGACTACCGCTGACACGAGGACCCACTGTACTTGCGGTCCCAACTGCGCCCGGTGGGCGCACCCGGTCTACAGGTACTGACCGGTGCTGGGGCCGTGTGCGCCGCCGGCGGTCATCCCCGGGGGCAGGGCGCCCTGACGCATCTGTTCGAGCTGGGCGCGGGCCGCCATCTGCTGGGCGAACAGCGCGGTCTGGATGCCGTGGAAGAGACCTTCGAGCCATCCGACGAGCTGTGCCTGCGCGATCCGCAGTTCCGCGTCCGACGGGGTGCCCTCGTCGGTGAACGGCAGGGCGAGACGCTCGAGTTCCTCACGCAACTCGGGTGCGAGCCCGTCTTCGAGCTCACGGATGGACGACTCGTGGATCTCCTTGAGGCGCACACGCGAGGCGTCGTCGAGAGGAGCCGCACGCACCTCCTCGAGGAGCTGTTTGATCATCGTGCCGATCCGCATCACCTTGGCCGGCTGCTCGACCATCTCGGCGATGTTGCCGTGGCCTTCGGCGCCGTCGGGCGACTCGGCCGAGGGGTCACCACCGCCGCCGACGATGATGACTTTGTCGCCGTCGTCGGACGTGGGACTGCCGCCGAACGGTCCTGGGGTCATTCCATCGCTCATCATGGCCTCCATTGTGCCGAAGGGATCCGACGAGAAGACGCGCAGGAGGCCTTGTGCGGGCCGTCTATCGTTGTGCCATGTCCTTCGACGTCGCTTCTGTGCGTGGATTGTTTCCCTCGCTCGGCGACGGCTGGATCCACTTCGATCCGCAGGCCGGCATGCAGATCCCAGACTCGGTCGCAACCGCCGTGTCCAGGGGTTTCAGGCAGTTGGTGTCCACGCCGGGCGACTCCTATCCGGCTGCCCGGGACAGCGCCGAGGCCCTCGACGGCGCCCGCCGCGCGATCGCCGATCTGGTGGCCGCCGATGCCGCCGGGGTGGTGCTGGGTCCGTCGCGGTCGTCGTTGATCCACAGCCTCGCCGAGGCCGTCACCCCCAATACGTGGTTGCGCGGGCAGGTGGTGGTCAGCCGGCAGGACGACGAACCGAACATCGTTCCGTGGCTGCGCGTCGTCGAGCGCTACGGCGCTCGTGTGCGGTGGGCCGAGGTCGACGTCGAGACCGGCGAGCTACCCGCGTGGCAGTACCCCGAGCTGATCACCGGTGACACCGAGATCGTTGCCGTCACGCTGGCGTCGGCGTCGACCGGCGCGATCACCGATGTCAGCGAGATCGCGCCGCTGACCCGGCAGGTGGGTGCCCTGCTGGTGGTGGATGCGACCAATGCGGCACCGTATCTGCCGCTGGACATCCACGAACTCGGCGCCGACGTGCTGGTGGTGTCCGCCGAACGCTGGGGCGGGCCGCGGATGGCGGCGATGGCGTTCCGCGAACCCCACACCATCGATCGGCTGCGGATGGTGTCGATGAACCCGCGCGCCGTCGGGCCCGAACGTCTGGAACTCGAGCCGCATCAGGGTGCGTTGCTGGCGGGGCTGGTGGCCTCGGTGGAGCATCTGGCCGGACTCGATGCCGATGCCATCGGCAAGCGGCGCCGACGGCTCGTCACGGCGATGGACGGCGTTTACGACTACCTCCAACGGCTCAACTTCTACCTGACGACGACGCTGGAACAACTCGGTCAGGTGCATCTCGTGGGAACCGGCGAGAACCGCATCCCGGTGCTCAGTTTCACCGTCGACGGGGTGAGCGCCGACAAGGTGGTGCGCCGCCTCGCCGACAACGGCATCTGCGCGCTCGGCGACCTGCCGAATCGGGCGCTGAGCAGGATGGGCGCCGACGATTTCGGTGGCGCAGTGACCATCGGACTCGCCCCGTACTCGACGCCCTACGAGGTGGATCACCTCGTCAGGACGCTCGGCTCGCTCGGGTAGCACCGACCCGTGGCTCGGGCCGCGATGTCGGTCGTTTGTCGTCGGACGGACTCGCGCTTGGCGATCGTGGCCGCTAAGTTGACGACAATGAATGTTGACACGGAGTGGCAGCGTCCGCTGACACCGCAGGAAGTCGAGACCTGGTGCGCCTTCGTGCACGGCGGCTGGGCGCTCTACGCCCGGGTCACCGACGAGCTCACCGCCCGCGGCCTATCCGTGTCGGACATGCGGTTGCTCGAATCCCTCGAGCGCACCGACTATCGGGGCATCTCCGAACTCGCCGACGACGTGCACATGCGCATCAGCACGGTGTCGCGGCAGATCGCGCGGCTCATCGACGACGGCGACGTCGAGAAGATCAGGTCCGACGGTGACGGCCGCCACCGGCTGGTGCGGCTCACCGAGAAGGGTCGCGAGACGTTGCGTGAGCACGTGAAGGTCCGGGACACCGTCATTCGCCGGCATGTGGTGAACGTGCTGTCCGAGGAGGAGTTCGCCGCGCTCGGTATCGCGTTCCGCAAGATCGGTGAAGGGGTTATCGGGAATCTCGACGGCTGCGATGGTGGCCTCTCAGGCGACGGTCAGTAGCACCTTCCCGATCGCATCGCCGCTGTCGAGGTGCGCGTGCGCGGCTTCGGCGTCGTCGAGTGAGAACGTGGTGTCGATGATCGGCACCACCTTCCCGGCGTCGATGAGCGGCCAGGTGATCCTCCGTGTCTGCGCGACGATGTCGGCTTTCCCGCCCGGGCCCGTCGTCGGACGCGACCGCAGCGTGGTTCCGTGCACCGATGCGCGTTTGGCGAGCAGCAATCCGATGGGTAGCTCGGCCTTGGCGCCGCCCTGCATGCCGATGATGACCAGCCGGCCGCCGGTGCGCAGGCTATCGATGTTGGGGCGCAGATACTTCGCGCCGATGATGTCGAGGATGACGTCGGCGCCGCCGCTATTGGTGATCACCTCGGTGAAATCCTGCGTCGAGTAGTCGATGAGGATGTCGGCGCCCAGCGCAGCGCAGCGGGCGAGTTTGGCCTGGGTGCGCGCGGTCACCGCGACCTGCACCTCGAGGGCATGCGCGACCTGGATGGCGTGGGTGCCGATGCCGCTCGATCCGCCGTGGATCAGCAGCAGCTCGCCCGGTCGCAGATCGGCGGTGCCGAACAGGTTGGACACCACCGTGCAGGCGACTTCGGGCAGACCCGCGGCCGAGACGAGGTCGACGCCGAGGGGGACAGGCAGCAACTGCGTGGCCGGCACCGCGACCTGCTCGGCATATCCGCCGCCGGCCAGCAGCGCGCACACCTCGTCGCCGACCGCCCAGCCGCTCACCTGCGGGCCCAGCGCCGAGATCCGCCCCGACACCTCGAGGCCCATCGTGTCCGGGGCGCCCGGCGGAGGCGGATACATACCCTTGCGCTGCAACAGGTCTGCCCGGTTGACGCCGGCAGCCACGACGTCGACGATCACCTCACCGACGCCTGCGACCGGGTCGTCGATGTTCTGCACGGACAGGTTCCCGGAATCCACGACGATTGCCTTCACCTGTTCGATGGTTCCACAGCTCTGTCGGGTGGTGGCGGGGGTCGGGACCGTCGGTCCCGGTTCCTGTCGTAGGCTTGCAGGTCAGGGAAGCGTGGCAGAGCGGCCGAATGCACTCGCCTTGAAAGCGAGCGTGCCTAAACAGCACCGGGGGTTCAAATCCCTCCGCTTCCGCAGCTGTCCCTCGGTGCCCGGCATCCGCGGCGGAGCGCGGCGCGCTCGCCTCACTGGGCCCGTCCCTTCGCGCAGACGGCGCCCGCTCGGGCGGAACCGTGGAGTCGGAACGGACACCTCCGCCGCCGCGGTCGGCATCCCGCCGTGCCGCCGCCGCGATCACCGCGCGGGTCACGTCGGGGAGAGGAGGGCGTCGCCGCGGGCGAGCACCTGCACCGCCTCGATCAGCTGCTCGGGGGTGGAGTTCTTCAGCAGGAACCCGCTCGCACCCGCGTCGAGGGCCTGGAACAGGTAGTCCTCGCGGTTGAACGTCGTGAGCACGAGCACCGAGGGGCGGCCCTCCCCGGCGTGCGCCGAGACGATGCGGCGGGTGGCCTCGAGTCCGTCCATGCCGGGCATCTGCACGTCCATGCACACGACGTCGGGTCGGAGGGTCTCGACGACGGCGACCGCGGCGGCGCCATCGGCCGCCTCGCCGACGACCTCGATGCCGGGCTCGGAGTCGAGGATCGTGCGGAAGCCGGCGCGCACGAGCGCCTGGTCGTCGACGATGAGCACGCGCACGCTCACGAGGCCTCCCCCGTCCGTCGGAGTGGCAGGCCGGCCCGGACGAGGAAGCCGCCGCGGCGTCGCGGCCCCACCTCGAGGGCGCCGCCGACGGCCGAGACGCGGTCCCGCATGCCGATGAGGCCCAACCCGCCCGAGCCGGGGACGCCGTTCGCCTCGGCGCGCGCCGCGGCGACGCCCGTGTCGGTCACCTCGACCTCGAGCGCGCCCGGCTCCCACCGCAGCCGGACCTCGGCGCTCGCGCCCGGGCCCGCGTGCTTCCGCATGTTCGTCAGCGCCTCCTGCACGAGCCGGTACGCCGTCACCTGCACCACGGGGCTCGCGTCGCGGGGCTCGCCGATGACCGTGAGCGAGGCCGGCACCCCGCTCGCGATCGAGTCCTCGACGAGGCCGGGCAGATCCTCGAGCCCGCGCGGCGCCGGATCGACGGCCAGTGCGCCCGCCGCGGCATCCTCGTCACCCGTGCCGTGCCGGAGTGTGCCGAGGAGCCCGTGCAGCTCGGCGACCGCCTCGCGGGCGCTCTCCTCGATGGCCGAGAGCGACGTCGCCGCCTGCTCCGGATCGCGCGCGAGCACCCGTCGCGCTGCGCCCGCCTGCACGCCGATGACGGAGACGTGGTGGGCGACGACGTCGTGCAGCTCACGTGCGATGCGGAGCCGTTCGAGCGCGACGGCCTGCTCGCGCGACCGCTCGCGCTCGGCGGCGAGCTCGTCCGTCCGCTGCCTGAGTGCCGCGGTCGACCGGGCCGACGCCGCGGCGGCGTCGCCGAAGTACCAGGCGCCGCCGAAGTACAGCAGGTTCGTGAGCACGTTGATCAGGGCGAATGCGACGTACGGCGACAGTGGTCCGTCGGTCTCGCGCGCCAGCGAAGGCGGCAGATCGGGCGCGTTCGAGGCGATCACGAGCCCCCAGAACAGCCACACGAACATGGCCGCCACGATCACCGCGCGCACCGCGGTGGCGCGACGGCGGCTGCGTCCCCACGCGCCGACCGAGTAGATCGCGATGAAGAGGGTGATGTTGCTGAACAGCGCCTCCCCGATCTGGGCGATGCCCCCGGCGATGAACGCCGCGCTCAGCACCACCGCGACGACCTCGGGCCAGCGCCGCCGGAAGGCGAGCGGCGCCGTCATCGCCAGTGACCACAGCACCGTCAGCCAGAACGGCGCATCCTCCCCGTACCCGGTGGTGCGGTAGAGCGCCGAGCTCGCGAGGGTGCCGGCGAAGAGCACGACCGCGAGCACGGCGTCGTATCGGCGGTCGGCGGCCGTCGGCGCGGGGCGGACCCACTCGACGCCGTCGATCACGGGTGGGGGGGTTGCGGTCACCACTTCACGCTAACGGGATGCCCCGGGCGGGGGCATCCGTCGCGCGGCGGAGCCGCCACCGCTCACCGCAGGCGGTAGTGCAGCCCGACGTGCCCGCTCGGGTGGGTCACCGCGTGGTCGAGCGCGAGCCGGCGCACGCCGAGGTCGGGCGGCGTGAACGTGCGCCCGGCGCCGATGAGGACGGGCACGATCCGCAGCCGGAGCTCGTCGACCGCGCCGGCGCGGAGCAGCCCGTCGGCGAGGGTCAGGCTGCCCCACACGATCACGCCGCCGTCGAGGGAGTCGGAGAGGGCGCGTGCGGCCGCAACGCCGTCGCCGCGGTGGATCCGGGCCGGTGCGTCGTCGCCCCACGGGGCATCCGTCAGGGTATTGCTCACGACGTGCTTCGCGAGGCGGGCGATGGGCGTGGCCACGGGCTCGATCGCGGGATCGGCGGTCGGCCAGTACGCGGCGAACATCTCGTACGTGATGCGGCCGAGGAGCATCGCCTCGACGCCCTCGAGCATCTCGAGCTGATCGGCGTCGGTGGCGTTGAAGTCCTCGATCGCCTCGAAGAACGAGATGCCGCCGTCGGCGTCGGTCGCGAAGCCGTCGACCGAGACGATCTGCTCGACGATGAGCCGGCCCATCAGCGTTCCGCCGCGTCGAGGTGCTCGCCGAGGAGGTCGAACGCCGAGTTCCAGCCGTCGTAGACGTCCTCGTCGCCGGGCGCCGCGTCGATGCCGACGAGGTGGAACAGCATCTCGGTGCGGTGGCCGTCGAGCTCGCGGAGGGTGACGGTGATGAGCGGTGCCTCGTCGTCGGCGTCGCCCGGCGATCCCCACGTGAAGACGAGCCGCTCGGGCGGCGTCACCTCCCGGTAGACGCCGGAGGTCGGGTACTCCCGGCCGTCGGGTCCGACCATCGTGTAGGCATAGCGTCCGCCGGCGCGAGCGTCGACGGAGACGGTGCCGGCCTTGATCCACACGTCGCGCGGATGCCACCACTCGGCGGCATCGGCCGTCTCGGTCCACGCGCGCCAGACCAGCTCGCGGGGCGCGTCGAAGATGCGGGTGATGGTGAACTGCGCGGTCGCGGTGCGCTCGGTCATGAGGATTCCCCTTTCAGTCGGCGGAGGTGCTCGTCGAGCAGGTCGAACCGCTCGTTCCACTCGCCGCGGTGGCGCTCCACCCACTCGGATGCATCGTCCAGCGGCTCGGTGCGCAGGGTGCAGGTGCGCCACTGCGCGTGGGCGGTGCGCTCGATCAGGCCGGCGCGTTCCAGCACGTTGAGGTGCTGCGAGATCGCGGGTCGGCTCATCGCGAACGGCTCGGCGAGCTCGCCGACGGTGGCCGGCCCGGCGGCGAGGCGCGAGAGCATCGCGCGCCGTGTCGGGTCGGCGAGGGCCTGGAAGACCAGGCTGAGCCCGTCAGTGGCACCACCCATGTAAGCAACTCCTTACGTAACAGTTCGCTTAACCTAAGCGGATGATGCGGCCGCGTCAAGACCCGCATGCCGATTCGCCGGACCGCCCGCGGCGCTGCGCTCAGTGCTCATGACCGCCACAGCCGCTCCGGCGAGCACGCCGGGCCCCGACGCATCCGCCCCCAACCTGCGCCTGCGCGAGCGACCCTTCGACTGGTTCTTCATCGTCGTCTTCTCGCTGTTCACCGTGACCAGCATGATCAGCGACATGCTGCCGACGCTCGGCGTCGACTTCTCCGAGCCGTCGCCGAACTTCCTCGTCAACGCCAACTGGTGGTACGCGCACGACACCGACCCGCTGTTCATGCACCCGCCCGTCTGGATGCGGATCGTCACCGGGCTCTCGGCGTTCGTCTACCCGGTCTTCTACGTGCTGCTCGTCATCTCGCTCGTCCGGGGCTGGAACTGGATCCAGCTGCCGAGCGTCATCTACGCGACGATGATCGCCTCCATCACGGGCGTCATCGTGTTCGGCGTCGAGTTCTTCGGCGAGCCCGAGTGGGTCACCCCGAACCCGGCGAAGTTCCTCGCGTTCAACCTGCCCTACGTCCTCATCCCGATCCTGCTGCTCATCCGCATGCGCGGGCCGATGCCGTTCACACGGAGGTTCTGAACCCGGCCCGACGCCACGATCCGACGCGTCGACGCGCCGAACGGCCTCCCGCTCCATCGAGCGGGAGGCCGTTCGTGCGCAGGGCCCGCGGTGCTCGCGGGCCCGTCCCTCTCAGCGCCGGAAGTGCGAGCCCAACCGAGGAGGTGACAGTGAAACATATACGGGTGCATGGGATCTGACGGTCCGGAGAAGGTCATTGCGATGGTGGCGCGATCACCGGGAGCGAGATACAGGGTGTCCTTGCGGCCCCGCAACTCGGGTGGTGGCGTCCGGTCGTTGATGGTGAGCACCTGGAACTGGACGTCGTGCACGTGGAAGTTGTGCGGCCAGTTGTCCACGTTGCGGACGCCCCATACCTCGGTGGTGCCCTCGGTGACGGCGCGAAGTCGATGCGCGACATGGCCATTCGCTCGTGGTTGATCATGTGCCACTGCAGATCGAAGTTGCGACGCGGGACGCTCGACGCCGGCGCGATCGGAGCGATCTCGGCGAGCCGAGCGGGTACCTCGGCTGAGGTGCCGAGCACCCTGCCGGTCCGCAGCGTGAGCACGTCCACTGTGTCCTTGAGACCGAATCGGCGGGCGAGCCGCGAGTCGATTCGGCCGCGGTGCGCCGCGTCGGCGGGGTAGGAGCGCAGGAGTACCTGCTCGTCGGGGCGCAGGTCGACGACGATCTCCGCCCGCTCGCCCGGACTCAGGAAGATCCTCTCGGTGACAACCGGTTTCGGCAGCAGACCGCCGTCGGTGCCGATCAGGCGGAATTCACGGTCGTCGGAGAAGCCGAGGTGGTGGTAGCTGCGCCCCGACGACCCGTTGAGCATCGTCGATGTGTCGGAACAGTTCGTCAGTGGTGGTGACGATGTTCTCGATCTCGGAACTCGCTTGTGCTTCGAGGATCGGTATCGAATTGATCAGCACGGTTGGGTTGGGCATCGACACCGCGGCCTGATCGAGCTTGGCGAGGGCGGAATTAGCGCCGATGACGGCCCTCAGGACAGGTCGTGTTTCTAGGGTATCGGCGTCGGGTGGCGGGGGTAGCGCATTGTACGGCACGTCCGGCTCCCAGGTCATGGGGTGACATTCCCACACAATCGCCAAATATGTAAACTTCTTGGCGGAATTTTTACATATCTGGGTTGCTTGTGAAGTTTCTTTCACCTCGTCGACCGTCGGCCCCGGCCGCTCACCCCCAGAATCTCCCACCCCGGTCTGCGTTACCGTCACCCGGTGACGACGCGTGAAGGACTCGGCCCGCGACTGCTGTTCGCGCTCGCGCTGCTCTCGGCGACCGCCCCCATCGCCACAGACCTCTATCTCCCGTCGTTTCTCGAGGTCAAGGACGCGCTGCACACCGACGCGACGCAGGTGCAGCTGACGCTGACGGCGTTCCTCGTCGGCGTCGCGGTGGGGCAGGTGGTGTGGGGTCCGGTGTCCGACCGCTTCGGGCGACGCTCACCGCTGCTGGTCGGGTCGGTGGCCGCGGTCCTCGCTGGCATCGTCGTGGTGGCCGCACCGACCATCGAGGTCCTCATCGCCGCGCGGTTCGTGCAGGCGTTCGCGGCGGCGGCGGGGATGGTGATCGCCCGGGCCATCATCGCCGACCTGCTGCGCGGATTCGCCGGGGCACGCTCGATGACCCTGATGATGACCATCCAGAGTCTCGCCCCGGTGATCGCGCCGATCATCGGCGGTGTGCTCGCCGGGCATGTCTCGTGGCGCGGGGTCCTCGGCGTGATCCTCGGTGCCACCGTGCTGCAGCTCGTCTTCGCGGTGACCTCGGTGCCCGACACCCTGCCAGTCGAACGCCGCACCCGGCGCGTCGGATTCGGTGATCTGCTGGGCAGATTCGGCCGCCCGGCCTTCCTCGCCTATGTGCTCACACAGGCCTTCGCCTTCGGTGCGCTGATGGCCTACGTCTCCAGTTCGTCGTTCGTCTACCAGCGGGTGCTCGGGGCGTCGACGGTGATCTACGGGCTGGCGTTCGCGGTCAACGCGCTCGGAATGACCGCGGCCGGACTCGTGGCGGCCCGGCTCTCGCGCCGCCACGTCCATCCGGCGACGACGATCGGCGTCGCACTGCCGGTGCTGGTCGTCGCGTCCGCGGGGGTGCTCGTCGCCGCGGTGTCGTCGACGAAGATCCTGCTCGTCGTGCCGCTGTTCATCGCGACCACCTCCGTCGGCTTCGTGATGGGCAACTCGGCGGCGCTCGCCATGGAACACACCCGCGACGCCGCCGGTGCCGGCAGCGCGGTCCTCGGCGGTCTGATGTTCCTGATCGGTGGTGCCCTCTCGCCACTCGGCGGCCTGGCCGGCGACGACACCGCCGTACCGATGGGGATCGTCATGTGCTCCTCGGCCGTGCTCGCTCTGGCCTGCTTCGTCGTCGCGCGCCGCTCGGTGGCCCGGAATCCGGAGTCCGAGGCGGCTTTTCGACGTCCCTGAGACAACCCGGGGCGCACCCATCCATCGCCGACTACCCTCGATCGTCGTGAGCGTCGAAACCTTCACCGCCGACGACGGTGAGCTGCTGATCCACACCGGGGTGACCGGTCCAGCCGCCCGCACCGGGCACCGGCTGACGATCGCGGTGCGTGCCTGGACCGCGACGGTCACCGTCGACGACGGAACCCCCACCGCCGTGGCCGCGACAATCGTCGTCGACTCCCTCGACGTGACCGCCGGCACGGGCGGCCTGACACCGATGACCGGTCCCGAACGTGCGATGGCGCGGTCGAACGCGTTGAAATCGTTGAAGGCCAAGAAGTTTCCCGAGATCACCTTCGCCGCGTCCGACGTCGCCGAGAGTGCCGGGGGCTACCGGCTGACCGGGATGCTGACCATCGCGGGAACCACACGCGAGCAGATCGTCGACATCGCGACCGACGAATCCCACCTCACCTTCGACGTGGCGCTCACCCAGTCCGACTTCGGGGTCAAGCCGTATTCGCTGGCGATGGGCACGCTCAAGGTCGCCGACGAGGTGCGTCTCACGCTCGACGTCACCCGTACCCACCCGCGGCCACCGGCCGCGGGGCAAGCCACCGAACGGAGCCTCTCGTGACCTCGTCCGTGACTGTCGAACGCATCACCATCGACGCCGAACCCGACTCCTTCGACGCTCTCATCGCCCGCCCCGCCGAGCCGAGCGGCCCACGTCCCTCGGTTCTGCTCGTGCATGATGCGACCGGCGACGAAGTCGACACCGAACGGAATCTGCGGATCGTCGCCGGCCAGGGATACCTCGCGTTGGCGCCGCTGCTGTTCACCACCGGCCCGAACAAGCTGGGCTGCATCGTTTCCGCGATGCGATCACTCGCTGTGGGCCACGGGCCGGCCTTCGCGATTCTGGAGCGCGCCCGCGTGACCCTCGCCGACGACGCGCAATCCACCGGCGATGTCGCCATTGTCGGTTTCTGCATGGGTGGCGGCTTCGCCCTACTCGAGGGTGATGCGCGCTATGTGGCCGCAGCCCCGTTCTACGGCAGCCTCACCAGCTATCGCCGGGTCCGCGCCGATACCTGCCCGGTCGTCGCTTCATTCGGTCAGCGTGATCCGCTGCTTCCGTTCGGTGAGCGACGGCTACGTCGGGTTCTCGACAAGCACGGGATCACCTCCGACATCAAGACCTATCCCGGTGTCGGACACAGCTTTGCCAACCAGATCGACGCCGTGCCCGACCGCGTGTTACGCATCGCCGGCATGCACTACGACGCGGACGTGTCCGCCGACGCCTGGGGCCGTGTATTCGCTTTCTTCGCAGCACGTTTCGCCGAGCACGACGAACATAGGGCTTAATCGTCGAGAATCGTGATCAGGAACGGATCACGGTTGAGCGGACCGTTACGGGCGCTGAGCCGCAGCGTTTCGCCCGGCTGTACGGTCACCGTCTCGGGTGCCTTCCCGAGTATCGCCGAGAAACCGCGATAACGAATACCCACCGCCACCTCATGCGACCCCGGCTCGACCGCGACCCGCGTCGGCTGCGACCATGCAAGGCGATGGACGGCCTCGTCGACGACGACCGCGGGAGTGGTTGCGACCAGCAGGAACCACGCGTTCACGAAGTTGGCGGTCACGGTGACCTCGAGGGCGCTGTCCATGCCGGAAGCTTAGTCGCGTAACCGGCGGGGTGGCGGCGAGCGGAGGAGGTTCTTCTCCGTCTCTCAGTTTCTCGCCTGAGCTTCACTGCTTCTGGCGCACGTCGCTGACGATCCCGCCGTTGGTGATCCGCCGGACGAACGAGTCGGGTTTGTCGGAGAGCTGGGATTTCTGCTGGGCGGCCGAGAGTCCGTGTGCCACAAAGCAGATGCCGTCGTCGAGGCGTCGGAAGGCGAGGGTGCGCTCGGCGGAGACCGAGGTGCGCGACGTGGATTCGGTGCTGACCGTCCACGCCCCGACGTCTTCGGTGTTCTTCAGCTCGGAGGACTTGATGTCGGAGCATTCGAGGGCGAAGAACTCGACGACGCTGATGGGTTCGATCGTCACGCCGTCGTCGGTGAGATCGGCTGAGTCGCTGTCGATCTTGGTGTAGCTGCGCTGTTCGGCCCGGGGTACCAGTAGATAACGGTCGGGGTATTCCGACGAGTCGGATCGCACGGTCTTCCAGCCGCTCGGCACGTCGACGGTGATCGTCACGTTCTCGGCCAGCCGCAGGGTTTCACCGGTCGGTTCGTCGTCGGGCCAGAAGGCCACGAGCAGTGTCGCGGTGACACAGACGACCGTGATGATCGCGCAGATCACCCCGACGATCAGGGCCGTGGACCGACGCCGGGGCGGCGGCCCGTAGGGCGGCATCCCGGGTGGCTGTCCGAAGGGTGGTCCGGGCGGCGCGGCGCCGGGTGGTGGGCCTAACTGTGATGGTGGGCCTGCCTGCGGCGGACGGCCGTAGGCGGCTGGCACCCCGACGGCGGGCACCCCGACGGCCGGCACACCGCCGGGTGGGGGTGAACCCCACGGCTGCGGCGGGGGGCCGGGCGTTCGATGTGCGACGGTGGGCTGCTCGGGACTGCCCTGCCACGGCCCGGGGACCGGTCGCCAGGAATCGGTCATCTCGCCCACGCCCTCACATCACTCACGAAATTCAGTGTGGCACGGCTCCCGGGGAGTCGACGATCAGTTGTCCTCAGGCCGGGTGTCGACGCCGGGAGACACCCGGGTCGTCAGTGGGTTCACCTCGGTCCGGCCCGGCGCGTCCAGCCGTGCTCGGATGCGGGCGATCCACGGAATGTCCAGGCAGGCAAGCAGATTGGTGCGCCGAACGGCGAGCTGGCCGCGCACCGCGCCGGCGGGGGTCACGCGTGTGGTGGCCATCGGGGCGAGGACCCGCTGCGGCGCGAACCACGTCGTGTAGAACGTCAGCGACAACGCGGCCAGCGATCCCAGTACCAACAGACCGGCGTAGACGGGATACTCGGCCATCGGCACGGCCAGATAGCGGTAGGCCACAAGCAACGCCCCGAACAGCACGCCGCCACCGGCGACGAGGCGAATCCGGAACCACCCCCAGCCGCGTGCCGGGTCGCGCAGAGCCGAGTCGACGGTCAGGCAGAGCACGGCGCCGGCGACGAGGTCGGCGCCGTAGTGATAGCCGAAGCCGAGTGTCGCGGCCAACGTGCAGATCAACCAGAAGGAGCCGACAATGCGCAGCCACCGCGGCGCCGGTCCGCCGTCGACGTCACGCCGGGTGTGCAGGAACACCGCCAGCGCCCAGGCGGTATGCATCGACGGCATGCAGTTGCGCGGCGGCCCGCCGTCGAAGAACATCGGCCCCGGGATGAGATCGGTCGGCGGGAGCAGCGTCGGCCAGAAGTTGCCGAGCTGTGCACCGCCACCGTCGGGCCCGAAGGCGAACATCGGACCGACCACCGGGAACAGCACATAGAACAGCGGGCCCACGAGGCCGAGCACCAGGAAGGTGCGAACCAGGAAGTGGTCGGGCCAGCGTCCGGACGTCACGACGCGACGCAACTGCCAGACCGCCACCACTGCGGCCGCCGCCGGTAACTCGATGTACACCCAGTGCAGTACCCACACCGCCTGCGGGCCGAGGACCTCGAGGAGTCGCCCGACATGCCACGACGGTTGTCCCAGCGCGTGATCGGCCAGCATCACGTACTCGTCGAGCACCATTGGCTGGGTGTGGATGGTGACGCCGAGCCAGATGTCGCCGACCTTGGTCGCCAGGATCAGCAGCGCACCCAGCGCGGCGGCGTAGAGCGCGTTGCGACGTTCGACACCCGTCCAGCGCATACATGCCAGTACGACGATCCCGGTCAGCACGATGATCGGCCCGTTGCCCACGGCGATCGTCCCGGTGAGCAGGAACCGCGGCGCGGCGTAGAGCGCATCGATCGTCAGCGCGGCCCCCAGCGCGAGGAATCGCCGGCGCCACGGTAGCCCGACCATCGTGAGCAGCAGACCGGCCCACGGCAGGGTCATCGACTTCGGGGTGCCCGCATAGTCGTTCCACAGGCTCTCCAGCGGACCCAGCGTGGCCTGCGTCGATGCGTAGATCTGCAGCGCGATCAGCACCGCCACCACCGCGGCGATCGCGCCGATGACCCGAATCCGCGACGACGACAGCACCGGCTGACCGTGTCGGCGGAGGTTCGGGTCTTCGACTAGCACCGTCGTATCGTAAACGCCGCGTGAACCGGAGCCCTCGACCCGTTGAATGAAAGTGTCGACTGGGTGAACGACGTGGGGTGGCCTGTGGATGGCATCGGCCGGGCAGATCGTCGGCGATCCGACCGAACCCGGCTCACAACCAGTCCTTTCTGCGGAATGTTGCATACAGCGCGGTGACGGCGACCACGATCAGCACCGAACTGGTGACGAACCCCAGCGTGTGGGAGAAGCCGGGAAACGGCACGTTCTGCCCGTAGAAGCCGGTGATGGCGGTCGGCACTGCGATGATCGCTGCCCATCCGGTCAGCTTCTTCATCACCGTGTTGAGCCGGGCGTCGGCGAGCGAGAGGTTGGTCTCGAAGACGGTGGTGATCATGTCGCGTAGTGATTCGGTCCACTCGGCGGCGCGCAGGGCGTGGTCGTAGAGGTCGGAGAAGTGCGGATCGAGTTCGGGCGGGGCGTGGTTCTCGAACCGTCGTCGCTGGATGCCGGCGATCACCTCCCGCATCGGCAGCACGATCCGGCGCAGTGAGACCAGATCCTTGCGCAGCTCATAGGTCCGACGCTGCAGGGTACGTCCGGCCACCTTCTCGTCGAAGAGCAGTCCCTCGAGGTCCTCGATGTCGTCGTCGAGTCGCTGGACCGCGTCGAAGTGTCCGTCCACGACGACGTCGAGCAGTCCGTGCAGCAGTGCGCCGATGCCGTGCTTCTCGCCGCCGATGTCGTTCCAGCGGTGCACCACCTCGTCGATGTCGAAGCCGGCGTTGCGTCGCACCGTGATCAGGGCGTTGGCCTTGACGAAGATCGAGATCCGGTGCAGATCGAACCGGTCGGACCGTTGCCGGACAGTCTCGCTCGACCGCCGCGGCGCGGGCGGGGGAGAGTCCGAATCATCTTGTGGTTCATCGTCATTCATGGTGATCGCGTAGACCATCATGAAAGTGTGCCCGGTGTAGGTGACGGTCTTGACGCGTTCGACGGCGGCCGTCGTGTCCTCCACCGCGAACGGGTCGAGATCGAGTTCGGCCGCCAGCTGGGCCAGCGTGTCGTGCGACGGGCATTCCAGGTCGGCCCAGATCAGCGTGTTCTTCTCATCGAGGCAGTCGGAGATCTTGGCGATGTCGAAGCCGTCCACCCGCTCCCCGTCGCGCCAGATCTGACCCCGGATGTGTTCGTCATTCGACTGCTCGTCGCCCATGCGGCCAATCGTGCCATCGCCGCCCCGCCGACAGCACCGCGTTTCGCGCCGAGAGCACCGCGTTTCGCGCCGGGAGCACCGTGCGGCAGGATCGGAAGGCATGGCCGCCGGGGAAGGATCGCGCAGGATCGCGCCACTCACCGGCATCCGGACCATAGCCGCGCTGGCCGTCTGTCTCACCCACGCGGCGTTCTGGACCGGGAACTACACCGACGACGCCGTCGGACGCCTGTTCGCGCGCTTCGAGATCGGTGTCGCGATCTTCTTCGTGCTCTCCGGCTACCTGTTGTTCCGGCCGTGGGTGCGTGCCACCGAGGGCTCCCCGACGCCGGGTATCGGCCGCTACTTCTGGCATCGGGCGCGTCGCATCCTGCCTGCCTACTGGATCACGGTGACCGCTGTGTATCTGCTGTACGCGATCGCCCCACCCGGCGGCGCGTCGACGACCGGCACCGGCGCCGTGGGCTATCTGCGCAACATGACGCTGACCCAGGTGTACGGGCTCGGCCACCTGCACAGCGGTCTGACCCAGATGTGGAGCCTGGCCGCCGAAGTCGTCTTCTACCTGGTGCTGCCACTGATCGGGTGGGTGCTGGTGGTCCTCGTCTGCCGACGACGCCGACGCCCAGACCTGCTGATCGTCGGCCTCGTCACGGTGATGCTGATCTCGCCGGTGTGGTCGGTGGTCGTGGCGGGCAGCGACGGTGTGGATCCCACCGCCCGGCTGTGGGCGCCGGCCTTCATCGGGTGGTTCGCCGGCGGCATGTTGCTGGCCGTCTGCGTCCCCTACCTGCGACGATGGCCCGCGATGTGGTCGCTGGGCGTCGCGCTCGTCGCCTTCGGGGCGTCGGTCGCCGACATCGCCGGTGAGCCGACGATCACCCCGACCACCGCGTCGGCGACGGTGGTGAAGCACCTGCTGTACCTGATCGTCGCAGTCGCACTGATCGGACCGCTGACGATCCCCGGCGCCGACGACGTGTGGGCACGGTTGTGCGGCTCACGGCCGATGGTGTTCCTCGGCGAGATCTCCTATGAGTTCTTCCTGGTGCACGTGGTGGTGCTCGAGGTGATGATGGTCGCACTCGGCTACCAGGTCTTCACCGGTTCGTGGGTCGTCGCCTTCCTGGTGACGACCGCGGTGAGCACGCCGATCGCGTGGCTGCTGCATCGCGGGACGGCTTCGCTCTGGCGTGCGCGGACGCCGGGGCATGTCGCAGCGCGCGGGTAACATCGAGGGCGACGTTGTCACAGGTGGGAGAGTCATGGTCGAGAACCGGTACCCGGGTCGCCCGGCGCGTGCACGCACCACCAAGGAGATCCGCGAGTGGTGCGACGCCGCGCAGATGCCCGGTGAACGTCCCGACCTCTCCGACATCGCCGCCCTGCTCATCGCCTCGGGTTTCCTCACCCCCGGTGGGCGGGCGATCCTGGTCCGACGCATCTCCACCGGCCTGCCGGTGCCGACGCTGCCGGCCGGGTACGGCGACCTGCGTCGTCTGCAGCGTGGGATCACCCAGCTCGAGAACCAGCTCGCCAGCCCGGTCCTGCCCGGTGTGGTCGGCGCGGTGGTGCGCAATCGGCTCAACGGCCTGGTGCGACGCCGCGAGGATGCGCACAAGACCGTCGTCACCGCCAAGGGAGTGTTCGCCGGCGGCACCCGCGCCATCCGTCGAGAACGCCGCGAGAACGTCTACCTCGAAATCGAGGAACGCGAACGTCTCTTCTCCGGTTTGCTGTGCACGCCGTCGCCCAACGTCAACGCGTCGAGCTATATGCGCCGGGCCGGGTCGGCGGCCATCGACCGGATCGCCGGCATGGTGAGTCAGGTCGCCGCCAAGTCGGGTAACCCGCAGGCCGAGCAATGGGCCGGTCAGGTCCTCGGCGGCGGGCGCGAGCAGCCGCCGGCGACCGCACCGCGGATGGCCGGTTTCGTCGACGGATACGAGACCATCCTCTACATCGCCGGCCATTACTACGACCGCATCGTGCGTAATCCGGCATGGCGTTCAGACCATTTCGAGGTGCAGCGCACCCAGGTGAACCTGCACGCCGAACTCGCCGAGATCGCCGCCGACGTCATCGCGCTGCGGGCGGTGCGCATCGACCTCGACCGCGCCAAACGCAACGGTGGCTTCGACAAATCCTTCGCCGAGCAGATCGACCGCCGGGAAACGGTGTTGCGGCCGGTGTGGACCGAGCTCATCGAGCGTGTCCAGGCACTCGCCGAAGTCGCGCACGTCGTCGAATCCGCGGCCGTCGAACTGCGCATCCTCGCCGAGTACAACAAGGCGCTCACCATCGACGACCGCATCGACGACCTCATCGCCCGATCCGGCGACCGCGAGATGTCGGTGGACAACTCCAAACGACTCACCGAACAGGTGCGCAGCGGCGAAGAGCAACTTCGGATCTATCGGGATGTGTTGCAGGGCAACATCGCTCGCATCTCACCGGCGGCTACGCGGGAGCTTCCCGCGCGCTACGAACCGTCCTGACGGCCCCAGCTGCGCAGATAGACCTTCTCGGTTGCGGTGAGGCGGCGCAGTTTGTGGGCCTCGACGTCGACGACGGCCATCTGCGTACTCGCCACGCATGCCGGGCGGCTGCCGGGTTCGGCGTCGGCGCCGCGGATCTCGTAGCCGATGGTGAAATCGACCGACCGAAAGCCCTTGATCCACATGGCGATCCGCAGCGGTGAATCCTCGTGACGCAGTTGGGACTGGTAGCGGATCTCCACGTGGACGATCATCGCGCTCTTGATCAGCGGGGCGTATTCCTCGCCGGCGCTGAGCAGCCACTGGATGCGCGCCTCTTCCATGAGGGTCACCACGCGGGCGTGGTTGATGTGCCCGAAGGCGTCCATGTCCGACCAGCGCACCTCGACCTGTGCCGTATAAGCGAATCCGTCGTCACCCACCGCGGTGATCTCCTCGCAGACAATCGTCTCTGTGTGATCTCAAACTTCCCCGTCGAACTTCCCGTCGACGATTACCCGCGGGTAGTCTGTCACCCTAGGAGTAGATCTGTCTGCTGGGGGGCATCGGAACCGCCGCCTTCCGGCTGACCCAGGTCGGCTGAACAGCACCGGCTGAAGGTGTGTCTCACGAACGGGGTAGGAGCTAACCGCATGGCCAGGCGTTGGATCGCAGTCGTCGCCGTGCTCGTCGCCACCTTGGTGGCCGCGCCTGCGCTGGCGCATGCGGCACCACTGAGCGCCCGCATCTCCAAGACCGTCAAGCTCAGCCCGCTGCGCACCGACATCTGGGTGTACTCGCCCGCGATGAACGAACGGATCAAGCTCTCGGTGCTCACCCCCGCCGGCGCGTCGGGCCCACGCCCGACCGTCTACATGCTCGACGGCGCCGGCGCCGAAGGTGACGTCAGCGACTGGATCACCAAGGGCCGCGCGGGTCGCTTCTTCGCCGGCAAGAACGTGAACGTCGTGCTGCCGACCGGCGGCAAGGGCAGCTTCTACACGGACTGGCAGAAACGGGACCCCACCCTCGGCAAACCGATGTGGGAGACGTTCCTCACCAAGGAACTGCCCACCCTGATCGATCGGCGCTTCGACGGCTCCGGCCGCAACGCCGTCATCGGCCTCTCAATGGGCGGTCAGGCGGCCTTCGCGCTCGCGATCCGTCATCCGTCCCTCTACTCCGGCCTCGCGTCGCTGTCGGGCTGCCCGCCGGTGTCCGGTCCGGCCAACGAGGCGTATGTGCGCACCACCGTCGGCCGTGACGGTGGCGACGCCACCAACATGTGGGGGCCGTTCGGTTCGGCCGGCTGGCGTGCCCACGACCCGAGCCTGCACCTCGACGCCCTGCGCGGTAAGAGCATCTTCATCTCGGCCGGGTCGGGCGCCGTCGGCCCGCTCGACCTGCAGCGCAAGGTGGATCCCGACGAGGGGCCGCGGGAGGCGGTGACGGCGTCGTCGTCGGCGCTGGAACTCGGCGCCTACCGCTGCTCCCTGGAGTTCGCGGTCACCATGCGCGCACACGGCGTTCACTACACCGACGGCTTCCGGCTCATCGGCACCCACACCTGGGCCTACTGGGAGCAGGATCTGCCCGTCGCGTGGCAGACCGTGTCGCGCGGGCTGTACTGACCCAGCTCGCCTACTGCGACTTGCCGGCCCAGTTCTCCGCGAACGCGAGGAACACGTCATTCTCGCCTGACTCGGTGATGGTGACGCGTACGCCGTCCCCGGCGAAGGGGCGGACCACCACACCGGCCTCGACGGCAGCGGTCGCGAACTCGACGGAGTCCGCTCCCAGCTCCAGCCACACGAAGTTGGCCTGCGAATCGGGCACCCGATAGCCGGCCGCCCGTAGCCGATCGGCGACGCGGGACCGTTCGCCGACCACCGCATCGGTACGCGTGAGCAACTCGTCGCCGGCGGCGAGACTGGCCAGCGCGGCCTGCTGGGCGACGCTGTTCACCGAGAACGGGACGTGCACCTTACCGAGCGCGGTGATGACCTCCGGCGCGCCGACCGCATACCCCACGCGCAGGCCGGCCAGCCCATACGCCTTCGAGAATGTGCGCAGCACAACCAGATTGGGGAACTCCCGACGCAGTTCCAGGGCGTCGTAGTGCTGCGACGACGGCAGCCGCATGTACTCGAAGTACGCCTCGTCGAGCGCGACGATGATGTCGGATGGCACGCTGCGCAGAAAGGTGCGCAACTCCTCGGCCTCGACGACGGTCCCCGTCGGGTTGTTGGGGTTGCACACGAAGATCAGACGCGTGCGGTCGGTCACGGCTGCGGCCATGGCCCGCAGGTCATAGGTGGCCTCGCCGGTGAGCGGGACCTGCACCGGCGTCGCTCCGGCCACCCGGGTCGCGAGGGGATAGGTCTCAAAAGAGCGCCAGCCGAAGACGACCTCGTCGCCGGGCCCGCTGGTGATCAGGATCAGGTTCTGGCACAGGATCACCGACCCGCAACCCACCTGCACCTCGTCCTCGGTGACGCCGAGTTGCTTGGCGAGCGCGGCGGTGAGATCCACCATGCCGTTGTCGGGGTAGCGGTTGACCGACGCGGCCGCCGCGCCGATGGCGTCGAGCACGCTGGGCAACGGTCCCTGCGTCACCTCGTTGCTGGCGAGCTTCACCGCTCCCGGAAACGTCTTGCCCGGCACGTAAACGGGAAGGTCGTCGAGGTCGGGGCGGATGCGAAACGTCACCTGTCCAGGGTAGGCGTCGGCGTGATCGCGGTACAAAGTGGTCGCCGCGCAGGGTACGGTCCTACCGGTTTGCTTCGCGGCCCGGCGAGTGTGTAATCTTCTGCTTCGGCAGTTCGAAAGGACTCCGCTGGGAGGCGTGCCAGAGCGGCCGAATGGGACTCACTGCTAATGAGTTGTCTCGCTTAAACGGGACCGGAGGTTCAAATCCTCTCGCCTCCGCGGCACCGCAGTCTCCGACGGCGGGGTACAACTGAAGAGCACGCGCCCGTAGCTCAACGGATAGAGCATCTGACTACGGATCAGAAGGTTTGGGGTTCGAATCCCTACGGGCGCACAGAGAAACCCCCGTCACCAGCGCAAGCAGGTGGCGGGGGTTTCGGCTATCCGGTGTCGCCCACCCCACCTGGTGAGACCTCGTTGCGCATTACCCGCCGTGGCCGACTGCGTCCCACCTGTCGAAGGACAGATCAGCTTCGGCAACAATCTCCGCGACCGCCTCGTACTGTCCCGTCACGTACGCGATGATGAACGCTGCCATCCCACCGCGGTGAAACAGATAGACGTCGTCGCGCAAGTCGGCGGACACCACCGGCCACTTGTTGGGGTCGTCGTCGACGCGATACCAGTAGCAGTAGGCGCCGCTGCTACTGCCGCCCCACGCCGTGAACGGGATCCGGGGATCGCCGAGGACCACCGGCTGACGGACACCGTCCGGGTCGACCCACTGGGTCGCATCCCGCGTGAAGTGCTCCCGCCATTCTTCGAGCGTGTCGTGTGCGTCGGGGATGCAGTTGAAGAGGTCCTCGTGCTCGGTGGCGTCGGCGTCGGGGATCCAGACCGAGATATCGCCGCAGAAGAGCCCAGGCCCGTACGCGCTGACGATCTGGCGGTAGTCCTCGGGTGGGGTGAATCCGAGACGATCTGCCGTGCTCGCCCAGTCGACTGCGACGGTGACTCCGTCTGTGGGCGGCGGGATGAGGATGGCGAGGTTATCGAAGGTTGGAGTCATCGGTGATGAGCGTAAGCCGCCGGGAACGTCCGGGAATTACGCCCGTGAATTTCGTTCGCGAACCTAACGCAGATCGGGCCGAATGCTGTTGTACTGACACAGGGGGTTCCCACGCACGCTGCTCGACCACGCATGTTCCCGACGAAAGGTATCCACGGTCATGGTCCCAGCTCCGGTGGCAAAAGTTGCCGCAGAACTCTTCGGTACTTTCTGGCTCGTCTTCGGCGGTTGCGGATCGGCGATCTTCGCCGCCAAACAGGTCGCCGAACTCAAGGGCGAGGACGATGCGATGTTCGGCATCAACGTCGGCATCGGCTATCTCGGCGTCGCCCTGGCCTTCGGTCTGACGGTGGTGACGATGGCCTACGCGGTCGGCCACATCTCCGGCGGTCACTTCAATCCGGCGGTGAGCCTCGGTGCTGCCATCGGTGGGCGTCTGCCCTGGAAGGATGTGCCCGGCTACTGGATCGCGCAGGTCGTGGGCGGTCTGATCGCCGGACTTGCCCTGTGGGCCATCGCCAGCGGCCAGCCCGACTTCGAGCGCACAGGCTCGATGGTGGCCAACGGCTATGGCGATCACTCGCCCAATCACTACACCCTCGCGGCGGTGCTCGTCGCGGAGATCCTGCTGACGGGGTTCTTCATCATCATCATCCTGGGTGCCACGGATTCCCGTGCGCCCGTCGGACTGGCGCCGTTGGCAATCGGGTTGTCGCTCACCCTGATTCACCTGATCTCCATCCCGATCAGCAACACGTCGGTCAACCCGGCCCGCTCGACCGGTGTGGCGTTCTTCAACGGCGACGGCGCGCCCGCACAGTTGTGGGCGTTTTGGGTGGCGCCGCTGGTGGGTGCGGCGATCGGTGCGCTGATCTACCGGGCGTTCCTCGCTGCGGAGGGAACCGCCGAAACCGAGTCCGAACTCGCCTGACCGCTCGTGAAAGTGCGGGTAAACGGACCCGGGTGCCACTTTGGACAAATGACCCACTAGGTCTTGCCGAACGCCGACCGTTATGTGAAGGTGACATCTAGTTCGCGTACGTGAACTAAGTGGTGGCCCTGTCAGGGGGTTGCCGCCCCCCGCGTGGGGTGGGGGCGGCAGCATGGCCCGATGGCCCGACAGCGACGTCGGGCGCCGCCCGACCCGAGATCGACTCGCCCAACTTGGCACGACGCCCGCGGTTACGGGGGTTCCCGCGGCGTCGTGCCTTTTCCTCTCATCAACCGACGTACCCGGCGAAACCCGTGATGGGCTGCCAGAATCTGCCCTCATGGAACTGCTCATCCTGGTTCTCGTCGGAGCGATCATCGTCACCGCCGTCGCCGATCGGCGGGGCATGCAACCGGCCCTCATCATCGTCGTGATCGCGCTCGGGGTGTCATTCATCCCAGGTCTGCCGCAGGTGGAGCTCGACTCGGAGGTCCTGCTCACCGTCGTCCTGCCACCGCTGCTCTACTCCGCGGCTCTCGGGTTCTCGTTCCCCAACTTCCTCCGCAACATCAAGCCGATCCTCGGATTGGGTGTCGCGATGGTCGTCATCACCGCATTCGCCGTCGGATTGATCGCGTCGCTGCTGATCCCCGAGTTCACCTTCCTGCTCGCACTGTTGCTCGGCGCGATCGTCGCCCCGCCCGACGCGGTCACCGCGGTCGCGATCGGACGCAAACTCGGACTCCCCAAACGACTGATGGCCATCCTCACCGGCGAGAGCCTGGTCAACGACGCCGCAGCGCTGTCACTGTTCGCGATCGCCATCTCGCAGATCGCCAACACCCACGCCTTCATCGAGAACCCCCTGCTGCTCTTCGGCTACAACGCCGTCCTCGGGCCGATCGTCGGCCTCGTCCTCGGCCTGCTGACGCTGTGGATACGCGGCCACCTGCGCAACCCCGCGCTGGAAACCGTGCAGGGATTCGTGGTGCCGTTCGCCGCGTTCCTCGCCGCCGAACATCTCCACGCGTCCGGCGTTCTCGCCGTCGTCATCGCCGGATTCGTCGTCGGCTCCGGCTCCGTGCACGCCGGCTATCAGACGCGGCTGCAGGAACGCTACGTGTGGAACTCGGTGGACGTCCTGCTCGAGGCATTCGTCTTCGCCTACATCGGGTTACAGCTGCGGTTCATCATCGAAGACCTGCGGGAGGCACGAGAATCGCTGGTGCAGATCGGGATTGCGTCGATCCTGGTCCTCGCCGTGGTCCTCGCGATCCGTCCGGTCTGCGTCTTCGCGATGTTCGGGCGCGGAGTGGTGGGCCGACGCATCGAGAACACGATGAGTCTGCAGATCCAGGCCAACCCTCGACGGGCCGCCGCCGCGCAGTCACGCACACCCCGACCGAAACGGTTGGCGGGACTCCGTGAACGCATCGACAACCGACCGCTCACCTGGCAGGAATCGGTGGTGGTGGCCTGGACGGGTATGCGCGGCGTGGTGACACTGGCCGCCGCGTCCGGCATACCGCCGACGCTGTCCACCGGGGAACCGTTCCCGGAACGATCCGCGATCCAGGCCATCGCGTTCGTGGTCGCCGTCGGCACCATACTCATCCAGGGTCCGACTCTGCCCTGGCTCATCAGCCGGCTGCATCTGCGCAACGAGGACGAGGAGCGATACGACGTCGAGCAGACCGAACGGGCCGAACGGATCGTGCAGATCGCCGCCCAGATCGTCATCGCCGATTTCGTCGCGAAACCGCCACCCGGCCTCGACGACGCCACCGTCGCGCACATCAAGGACACCGTCGCCCGCCAGTCACGCGACGCCGACGAGATGCCCGACCCCGACGCGCACACCGCGCGCGCCGACGCCTTCGCCGCGCTCTACCGTGACGTCCTGTCGGCGCAACGTGAATCGCTCGTGGAGAACCGCGACGCCGGCGCGGTGGAAGACGAGGCGGTGCGCGCCATGCTCGAACGCCTCGACCTCCAGGAGGCCGGCCTGTCGGCACGGCTGGAGAGTCGTTTCTGACCCTCGGCCGACCGGCCCGCAACGCCCGACGCCGTAATGTCGTGGGCAAGACGTATTGGATCGGAGAGGGACCGCACACACATGGGACAGCCCGGCCAACCGCGGCCACCGGAACCGGCCGGCGGCGCGCGCCCCGGCGGTTCCCGGTCCGGGCCGGAAGAATACCGCGGCACCTTGCGTCAGCTCTATCCGCCGCTCGGCTTCGCACCCGACGGCACACCCCTGTTCTGGCCGGGTCAGCAGACACCCCACCCGGGCGCCCGGCGGCCCGACGACAGCGGCCGGCAGGCACCCGACCAGGACCGAACCACCGCTTCGGCAGACGACGATTCGCCGCCCGCACCGCAATCCCGGCCACGACGCACCACCGACACGGTCCCGACGGTGCGCAGCATGGCGATCACCGCGGCCGCACTTGCCGCCGCGGTCATCCTCGTGGTCCTCGTCGCGATCGCGTTCATGCGTGCGGGCCCCGACCAGGATTCGACGACGGCCGCCGACCTGCCCACCTTCACCACTGAGACCTTCACCCGCATCCCGACCACCGGCCCGCGACTGACCCCCAGCCGACCGGACCGCAGTACCCCGCGCTCGCCGGCCGGTATCGATCCGGCCGGCAAACAGATCACCTATCAGGTCACCATCGAGGGCACCGCCACGATCCTCTACGTCGATGCCGCGGGTCTGCGTACCGAGTTCGCGCCGCCGGCCACCTGGAAATACACCTTCACCGGCAGCTATAACCCGCTGCGGCTGATCGTCGTCGTCGGTTCCGGCAGTACCGCAACCTGCACGATCACGGTCGACGGACAAGCGGTCGTCAATGACGAAGTCGGCCCGGCGTCGGCGAAGCGGAGTGCGTCATGCATTGCCTGACCGGTGGTCCGTCGCACATTTTTCCCGGTCTACCTGCAGATCAGTTGTGTGGAACGGGCGCGCGGTCGCTACCGTAGGTACGTGAGTTCTCCGCAAGCAGCGCCGCAGAGCGCGACACCCTCGGGTGATTACCGGACGATGCTGACGTGGCGGGGCGAAGGAACCGACCGCCTCGAGCAGGTACGTCTCCACGTGAACGGCACGCGCATCAAGGCCTATGGCCGCATCATCGCCGCCGCCACCGACGACCACGAGGCATTCTCCGCGTCGTACGAGCTGGTCACCAACGACTCCGGCGTGACCAAACGACTCTCCATCCACCTCGTCCGCGCCAGTGGTGAGACACAGTTCGCCATCAACCGCGACGAGGAGCAGCACTGGCTGGTCCACGCCCCCGGCGGCGAATCCATCCGCAGCGACTTCAACGGCGCCATGGACGTCGACCTCGCGTTGTCCCCGATGTTCAACGCCCTGCCGATCCGCCGCCTCGGGCTGGCCGCCGGCAGCGGCGAAGCCACCGAGGTCCCCGTCGTGTACGTGTACCTGCCGCAGGGCGTCGTGGAACCCGGGACCCTCACCTACACCCCGAAGCCCGACGGCCTCGGCGTGGTTTCCCCGGTCGCGAACTCCACCCTCACCATCGACGACAACGGCTTCGTCGTCGACTACCCGGGACTGGCCACGCGCGTCTGAGTCCCACCTGAACTCAGCCCACCCAGACCCGCCCGGCGTGCGCTTGGCGCCGGAGTTCGCTCTGCCAGCCCTCGGCACCCACGGTGACCCCGGTGATCGGTTGCACGTCGCTCTCGGCCATCGCCTCGTAGGCGCGCCGCGCGCGGTGCCCGTCGTCGATGAGGATCTCGACATTCCCCTTGTCGCGCAGGTCATCCCGGGCCGCGATGAGTCGGTCGATGGTCTCGCTGAGTACGTTGAGCACCGCGATCCGGTTGGCCTCGACCATGGCCCGCTGTAGCGCCGGCGCGCTTCCGGCGACGCGGGTGCCGTCGCGGAAACTGCCGGCGGCGAGGCGTAGCGCCAGTCCGCTCTCGGCAGCGCCGACCGCAGCGGTGGCGGCCGCCGTCAGATGCGGGAGATGGGAGATCGCGGCGACCGCGCGGTCGTGCGCATCCGGTGCCGCGGGAACCACCGACGCGCCCGCCGCCCGGGCCATCGTGGCGACGGTCAGCCAATCGTCGGCCGGCGTGGTGTCCTCGGTGGTGACCATCCACATCGCGCCGCCGAACAGCGTGGGATCGGTGGCCGCCCACCCCGACCGGCTGGTGCCCGCCATCGGATGCCCACCGACGTAGCGTCCACCGGGGTGCACCCGGCGCACGATCTCGGTGACCTCCTGTTTCACACTGATCACGTCGGTCAGCAGCACGGTCGGGGCCAGCTCGGCGACCCGTGCCACCAGCGGTTCGATCGTGGTCACCGGCGTCGCCAGCACCACCAGCGCGTCGACGTCGGCCGCCCGGCGCAGCGTCTCGTCGAGGTCCGACGACGCCGAATACCCGTCGCCGACCGCGTCCTGCGCGGTCTGGGTCGACCGGTTGTACCCGAAGGCGTCGTGCCCGGCGTCGTGCAGCACCCGCAGCAGCGATCCGCCGATCAGGCCGAGGCCGAGCACACACACCGGGGGAAGAGCGGAGGTCGGATCAGTCACCTCCACAGATTCCCACATCCGCCCGCGGCCGCCGCCGGGACTTGGGCGCTGTGCCGATTGCGGCTACCGTGACCTGCATGGCTGGTGCCGGCGCGCAGAAGACAGGCTCGAACACGCAGGACGATGACGACATCGACGGTTTCGCCGTCGCAGTTGTCCGCGAAGACGGTGCGTGGAAGGTCACCGCGATGAAACCCGGTGCGCTGAGCGATCTTTCCGACGCCGAACGGCAACTCCGCGACCTGCGCTCGGCGGGCGCGGTGTTCGGCCTGCTCGACGTCGACGACGAGTTCTTCATCGTCATCCGCCCCGCACCGTCGGGTGCGCACCTGCTGCTGTCCGACGCGACCGCCGCCGTCGACTACGACATCGCCGCCGACGCCCTCGACGCACTGAACATCGACGTCCCCGACCTCGACCCCGACGAACTCGACGACATCGATCCCTGGGAGGAAGGCGACCTCGCCGTCCTGGCCGACCTGGGACTGCCCGACGCCGTGATGAGCATCATCGTCAACGACACCGACCTCTACGCCGACGAGCAGATCGGCATGATCGCCGCGCGCCTCGGCTTCGCCGACGAACTCTCCAAGGTGCTCGACTCCCTCGGCCACTGAACCCGTGCGTGCCGTCTGGGAGTCGATGATGGCGTCCGCACTGGACGCGGCAGCCGACGCCGGCGACGACGACGTTCCCATCGGAGCTGTGGTCTTCGACCCCGGCGGTATCGAACTCGCCCGCGCCGCCAACCGCCGCGAAGCCGACGCCGACCCCACCGCGCACGCCGAGATCCTCGCCCTGCGCGCCGCCGCGGCCGCCTTCGGCGACGGCTGGCGACTACCCGGCTGCACCATCGCCGTCACCGTCGAGCCATGCACGATGTGCGCGGGCGCCATCACCCTCGCCCGCATCGATACCCTCCTGTTCGGGGCATGGGAACCCAAAACCGGGGCCGTCGGCTCACTGTGGGACGTCGTGCGCGATCCGCGCCTCACCCACCGCCCGCAGGTCCGCGGCGGCATCTTCGAAGACCGCTGCCGCGAACTGATGATCGACTTCTTCCAGCAACAGCGCTGACACTCAGGGTGCGAGTCCGGGAAATCTCGGTGATCGGACCCGATGTGTAATTTCGCCTGGCCTGGCAGGCTGGACACCAACCGCCCGTCACGAGGAGACAATCATGAACCAGCCCGCCGACAAGATCAGCGCCGCCGTCGACACTGCCGTCGAGAAGATCACCGAGTTCGCCGAGAGCGGCAAGGTGCAGGAGGCGCTGGGCACCGTGCGCGACAAGGTCAACGAGTTAGCCGAGAACGAGAAGGTCCAGGAGGCCATCAGCACCGCGAAGGACAAGATCGGTGAGGTGGCGAGCAACGAGAAAGTCCAGGAGGTGATCACCGTCGCCAAGGAGAAGGTCGGCGAGGTCACCGACAAACTCGGCGGCAAGTAGCGTTCCGATCACGCTGACCTGCAAACCTGGGCAGTCCGCGGGGGCTGTGGCACGTTGGAGTCAGGGAGTTCGACTCCCTGTGGTGCGCCCGTCCAGCAGCGGCGTGGCGTCGCCCACAGTTCCATCCCGGCCTGGCAATACGGCCGCGCCGGACCTCACATGAGGAGGACCCCATGGCAATTTCCGATGATGCCAAGAACAAGGCCGAAGAACTCAAGGGACGAGGCAAGGAAGCCGCCGGCAGCCTGACCGACGACCAGGACCTCAAGAACGAGGGCAAGGCCGACAAGGGCGCGGCCCAGGGCAAGCAGAAGGTCGCCGACGCTGCCGAGAAGGTCAAGGACAAGGTCGACGACGTCAAGAACAAGCTGACCGGCAACTGACTGGCATCCGGCCGCTCTGACCAGCCAATTTAAGGCTCACCGCGGGGCTGCGGTACAGTCTTCCGCGGTGGCGTGTCCGAGCGGCCGAAGGTGCAGCACTCGAAATGCTGTGTGCGGTAACCCCGTACCGAGGGTTCAAATCCCTCCGCCACCGCCAGCAACACCCTCCCATCTGTCCAGGTGGGAGGGTGTTTTGGTGTCCGGGTGTCTGCTGGCGGGGAGTCAGCGCAGTGGCCAGGTGATGTCCACCCGCGACAGCGCCTCGACGTGTCGGGCCGCCCGCCAGATCGGTGTCGTCGTTGGCTGGGTGGCATAGAGTCCGTGGGCCGCGGACACCACCCGCTCGTACTGCGACGGCCAGCTGATCGTCTCGGCGAGTGCGTCAAGTGTCGACCGACCCCGACCCAGTGCTCTGGTGATGTGTGCGGGGTCGGGCAGCAGATCCGATTTGTTGGAGTTGCACGACGCGCACGCGAGCACCAGGTTCGTCAGGCCGTCGAGACCCACCCGCGACCACGGCAGCACATG
Organism: Gordonia bronchialis DSM 43247; assembly: GCF_000024785.1. NCBI lineage: Bacteria > Bacillati > Actinomycetota > Actinomycetes > Mycobacteriales > Gordoniaceae > Gordonia > Gordonia bronchialis. The sequence continues at coordinate 343,912 of NC_013441.1, forward strand.
ATCCACCTGATGCGCGGTGAGATGCTTTGCGCAGTAGAAGCATTCGCGACCGAACGCCTCGGCCAGGGCAGAACCCGGTCGTTCCAGGGAGATTCGGTCGGCACCGAACAGATGGTGGGCGAGGTCGGGTCCGTCGTCGAGCAGCGTGGCGTTCATGCGTCGCACGTCGTCGACCCAGGCCAGCTGGAACGCCGGTTTCACCAGCGGCGCCAGCCGGGCGAGTGTGAAACACACCCCGCCGAACAGTTCGATCCGGTTGCCGTGCGCGAGGATTCGGGATACCGAGTCGGTGCCGAGCCACGAGTCGTCATACAGGAACGGATGATGCTCGCCGCCCACCCGTTGCAGCAGATCGAGCGGATACCGAACCAGGTTGCGTTTCACCACCAGCAACTCCGCGGCGTAGGTCTCCGGTGCCCGGGCGGCGGCGGTCTCGATCGGCGTCTCCCGCAACGTCGAGGACGCGACCGCATCCCGAAGTCGCGACACCGCAGCGAAAATGACCCCGCGACCATCGGTGGACTGCCGCAACACCTGACCGTCGAGGGGCCGCAGCTGGCGCCAGTACAGATCCATCACGCGGTGCGCGAGATCGTCGAGATCGATGGCGACCGCCGCGTCGGGGTCGTCGGGAACCGACTCGACAGCCAGATCGAGTAACGCCACCATCACCGCGAGCTTGTACGTTGCTGTCCGCCGGCCACCCTCGAGCACCGCGACCAGTTGCTGGCCGAGGGTGAGCGGATCCGATGGCGACACAGGGGGAGTGTATGTCCGCAACGGTCGTCCTCAGTGGTGTCCGAGGGCAATGTGCCCTCGACGGACCGTGGGAACGACCCTTGTGGACATGACCTCGAGGACCTGTCATCCGAATAGTCGGAAAGCCGCGACATCGGCGGTGCCGACCGCGACCGTGCCGCCGTAGCCCGCTAGCATCGGCCCCGTGAAAACACGGGGAATCACACGGTCGGTCGTCGGGGTCATGATCGGCGCCGTAGCACTGGCGACATCAGCGATCGGGACAGCAGCATTGGGGACGGGGGAGGCGCACGCCACCACACCGGTGATCGGCAAGTCCTGCTCCTACGCCGAGAAGAGCAATCTGCGCTACACCGCGTCCGGGACGCCGACGGTTTGCGCCAATGTCGGCAACAGGTACGCCCGGGTGCGCAGCGGCCGCGTCGACCCGAAGGTGCGTGTTCCGGGCAGCCACTGCACCGGCGGCTACCCGGTCGCGCGGACTCCGCAGGGCAAGGCCGTTCTGTGCGCCGACGGCCGTTGGGTCTCTCAGGGCTGAGCGGCCAGCGCGGCGGCGAGATCGATGCGCAGCCAACCACCGTCGGCTCCGGTCTGATCGAGCGGGTACCCCGCCGGGATCGCCGTCCGCGTGAGAATCGCCAGGCGTTGCGCGTCGGACAGACTGGGGAACCGCGACTTCAGCAGGGCTGCCGCCGACGCCGGGATGGCGTTGCGCTGTCCCGGCGCGATCCGGCCGAACCCGAAGGTCATCATCCCGCGGTGCTCGCTCACTGCTTCGCTTCGCGAGAGATAGGCCCGATCACCGGCGATGAATCGCGCCAGCGGCATGCCGACCGCCCGCTCGAGCTGACTGCGCAACTGGGCGCCGGCCTGGCCGATGAGACGCGCGAACCCGGGATCGGTCAGCCGGGCGGCGACCATGTCCATCGCCATCAGCCGACCGCTCATCACGTCCAGCGGGTAGTGCACGCCGAGGACCATGCGGCTGCGGCCGATCTCGCCGGCGCGGGCGATGAGTTGCGGTCCGAGTTCGGGCAGCCAGTAGGCCAGCAGTGCGCCCTTCCAGTATCCCTGCGCCGAGTGGCCCGACGGGTAGGAACCGTTGTTGCGCAACTGGTCGTACAGCCGTCCACCGGGCCGGTCGTAGCGTCGGATGCTGTTTGGCGCCACCACGAACGGGCGCGGGTTGTTGAAGTACTCCTTCTCCAGCAGGGTGGTGCCCAGCGGCAGGCTGACGCGTCCGGTCTCGCCCTTGAGCAGCGCGGCGACCTTGGGTAGCTGGCCGCCGGCCAGCAGTCGCCGGAAGGTGGCGCCGAGCCGGGCGCCCAACGCCATCGACAACGATTCGAGCCGGTCGTCGTAATTGATGTCGATGGCATCTTCCCGTAGCGCGGGAGTCGCGGAGTTGTTGGTGCGCTGCACGATCCGCAGATTCTGGGCGATGATGTCGGGTCGGTGGGCGCGCAGGTCGGCGAATCCGTCGAGCAGCGGGATGTAGGTTCCGCCGGGCGGGATGTCGGAGGGATATGGCCCGACGAGTTCGGCGGTGCTGAACCGGCTCGGGGCGGCCACCGGCGCGGCCGTCGCGGTACCGCCGAGCGGTGCGACGACGGCGACGACCGCCAAGAGGGACACGATGAGCAGCCGGACACGCGAGATCACCATGACCGATGATCCTTCCGCCCGGCGACCCCGGACACAAGTCCCACCCCCAAGAGTTCAACCAAGCCAACCGCTACGACGCCGCGGATATCCCGTCGGGGCCCTCGCGACGGGCGAGTCGTCCGAACAGTCCGCCGTCGCCGAAGTCGGGATCATCTTCGACGTCCTCGTCGAGCTCCTCGTCCAGCGCGTCGTAGTCGTCGAGATCGTCGTCCTCATCGAAGTCCTCATCGAGTGCGAGGAACCGCAGTGCCGCGTAGATCTGCCGACTGGTCGCTTCCCAACGGCCGAGTTGCTCGCGGCTCAGTTCCACGTCCTCGGGGCCGTCCGATGTCGCGGAGTGCCGACGCCAGGACAGGCATTGCATCATGCAGAAGTCGTGCAGTTCCAGGATCTTGCCGGCGTCGAATCCGCAGATCCGCGCCACCTCGGCGTCGCTGAGTGAATCGGCCTCGGGATCGAGCGCGACGATCGTGGCCAGTTCGTCGGGCATCTCCCGCGGCTCGGTGGGCTCCTCGGCGGGTCCCTCGAGCAGCGCGATGATGCCGGGTGCCTCGTCGGTCAGGAACACCCGCCAATTCGCCAGGGCCGATTCGAGATTGCGGGCGTGAAAGACCGCCGACTCGAGGACGAGTCGGGCATTGACATGGATGCCGCGGGTCTCCAGCGTGATGAAGGGGTGGGTGCCACGTTGCTCGGCGATGATCTGGTTGGTGTAGGCGAGGCTCGGATTCCGCCGGGCCAGCGGTGCGAACAGTTCGATCCGCGGCGCATCGCGATGCACATGCAGCCACGACGGCACCGGCTCGGTGGGGAGGCGGAGGTCGTTGTCGCCCGGGTCGAGATCGACCGGCTCCCCGGCGAGCTCTTCGATCGCGCCGACGGCGAGCGCGCGCAGGTGCTGCTGACAGCATTATCGTCGTCAGCACCGACAGGCCGGAACCGTTCTATCGATCGTCGATCGATGAGACGACTGGGAACCCCGGCCACCCGCCGCATACACGCGCTATCGTCACAGACATGATCGACCATCTCGGCCTCCAATGCGCCGACCCGGAGGCCGCGATCGCGTTCTACACCCGGGTGTTCACAGCGCTCGGTGTGCGTGAGGCGATGCGCGTCGTTCGTCCGGAGGGTGCGTTGCTCGCGGTCGGCGGATCGGACGGATTCCCGAAGCTGTGGTTCGGTCCGCTGGTCGATCACGGCGTCCGCCCGGTGCATCTCGCGTTGACCGCGCCGAGCCGGGAAGCCGTCGACGACGTGCACCGTGCTGCCGTCGAAGCCGGCGCGGAGATCCTGCACGAACCTCGCGTGTGGCCCGAGTATCACCCAGGCTATTACGCTGTCTTTCTTCGTGATCCGGACGGCAACAACGTCGAAGCCGTCCATCACACCTTCGATTGACGGGGTCTTCATGAACGACGACGAGATCTTCGCCGCGATCGCCGACGAACGGCGGACCCTCGCCGACCAGGTGAGCACCCTCACCGACGAGCAGTGGGCCACGCCGTCGCTGTGCGTGGAGTGGACGTGTCGTGACGTGCTGGCGCACCTGGTGGTTCCGCTGGTGGTGTCGATCCCGGCGTTCGGGTGGGCGATGATCAAGGCGCGTGGCAACTTCGACCGGGCCAACCTGATCACCACCGCCGACGTCGCCAAACGCCACGACGATCTCCCGAAGATATTGCGCGACAAGGCAAACAAGCGTTTCACCCCACCGGGGTACGGACCGGCGGCCCCCCTCACCGACATCGTGATACACGGGCTCGACATCCGACGTCCGCTCGGGTTGTCGGCCGGCTTCGCCCCGGACATCGCGCGCGTGGTCCTTGATTTCGTGACCGACAAGGGTGGCGCCCCGATCGTCAAGCGAGCGCGAGTGCGGTGGAGCGCCACCGATCTCGACTGGAGCCACGGGGACGGTCCCACCGTCGAGGGTCCGGCCGAGTCCCTGATGCTCGTCCTGTCCGGGCGTGATGCCGGGTTGCCGGAACTGCGCGGTGACGGCGTCGCGCACCTCGGCTGAGCGGATTCGATTCCGATTGCGTAGCGATACGACGCGTGAGTAGTCGCCTCGGCTGGAAGTGAGTGGCCGCCTTCGCATGCCCGCCGGGCTCGCTCGGAGGATCGTCGGGTCCGGGGAGCACCTATCGCTGTCCACACCGATGAGAAGGAGACAAGCATGGCCACCACAAGATTCAGCATCCGACTCGGGCTGACCACGGCTGTAGCAGCCGCCGTCGTCGCCGGTGGACTGGTCGGCGCGGGGCCGTCGGCCGCCGTGGTCAAAGACCTTGCGGTGTCACCGGCGATGGGCGGCAAATACGGCACCGGATGCACCTACAAGGTCACGGTAACCGCTATCTGGGGCAATCCGACCGCCGTGATCTTCGAGGATTTCACCGAGAACCGTGTCCTGGGTACCTCCTCGATCGTCGACAGCAAGGCCAGCGCCTCGTGGAAGCCCCAGCGAACCGGCAAGCACCTCATCGTCGCCCGACTGGCGGCACCGGCCGACGGTGTCGTGGGCAACGTGGCGTCGACGGTGGTCACCGTGGCCGGCAAGGGCGTGGACCTGCAGAGCGTGTGCCCGGTGTTCTGACCCGTCCGCTGATACCCGCGTGAATCATTCGAAATCGACGGTGATCTCGTCCGAGTCCGGGGTGGCCTGGCAGGTCAGGATATAACCGTCGGCGGCGTCCTCGGGTTCCAGCGCGATACCGTCACCGCCGGCTACCGACCCCGACGTCAATCGCGCGACACACGATCCGCAGTCGCCCTCGCGGCAGGAGTATGGGGCATCGACGCCGCCGGCCAGCATGGCGTCGAGGAGCCGCGTGGCCGTCGAGCACTCGACACGGTGAGTGACGCCGTCGAGTTCCACCGTCACAGTGGCGGTTTCGGTCGACGAGGCGGTATCGGGCAACGCCTCCAGCGTGAACGGATCGCCGGTCAGCGATACATACCGCTCGACGTGGAGGTTGTGCCGGTCGATCCCGGTGTCGCGCACAGTGTTCTCGACCAGATCCATGAACGGTGCCGGGCCGCACACGAAGGCTTCGTCGGGCGCCGCGATGTCGCAGTGCTGCAGCAGGTCCTGCGCCGACGGTAGGCCGCGTTCGGTCTCGAGCCAGTGTTCGATGCGCAGCCGTCGCCCGTATCGCTCGGCGAGTGCGGCGAGCTGATCATCGAAGATGATCGACGTTCGGTCGCGATTCGCGTAGAACAGCGTCACCGTGCTGTCATGCTGTGCCAGAGCCGATTTCGCAATCGACATGATCGGCGTGATACCGCTGCCGGCGGCGAAGAGATGCAGGTCGCGGTTCCAGTCGTGCGGCGTGAACAGGCCCGACGGCGGCAGAAGGTGGATTGTCATGCCCGCTTCGGCGTTGTCGCACAACCAGTTCGACCCGTATCCGGCGACGGTGCGCTTGACCGTGATCGCCGGCACGGCGTCGAGGCCGAGAGAGGTGGACAGCGAGTAACTGCGCGCCACCGAACCGGTGAGGTCACTCGGTATCCGCAGGGTGACGAACTGCCCGGGCAGGTAGTGCTCGTCACCCGGCCACGACAACATGATCGTACGGGCGTCGGGGGTCTCGTCACGCACGCCGACGATGATGGCGTCGACGCCGAGTGTCCGGCGTCCCGTGTCTGCCGACGTCACGGTCACGATGTCGCCTTCCCGGACATCGGCAACGCGCGGTACCACAACTGCCCCAACGCGGTTCCGAGTTCCGCGATCTCCTCACGCCGCGGGGTGCTGGACGGCAGACCGACGTGGACGTAAGCCATCTGCTCAGTGGCGCAACCGAGGGTCTCGGCCAGCATGTGCTGGGTTTGAGCGCGGCGAGGAATACGTCGTCGAGCCCGGTGAAATGCCGGTAGAAGTTTCCCTGCGCCGTATTGGCCCGATGGGTTATGTCGGAGATCCGGGTTCGGGTGTATCCGTACTCGGTGAAGCACTCCTCGGCGGCGCGAATCAGCTTGTCGCGGGTTTGTTCTCCGCGTCGATTGGGACGTTTGGGTGCACCGGTGTCCTCGACGAGGCCGGCGGCACTGTAGACGGCGTCGATTCCGTCGGTCATCGATACTCCTTCGGTTCGTCGGGCGATCAGGCGGGGAGTGCGTGGCGGTGGACCAGTGGCGCCAGAGGATGGTCCGGCGAGACGTTGGCGGGCAGGTAGCCGAGCAGTTCGTCGACGTACGGGTCCGACGTCGCGGCACCGGCCGCGGAGTCACCCGCATACACGGTGCCGGTGTGACCGTCGACGGTGACCGTCTGCCCGGCAAGCGATTCCGTGAGGCCGACGCCGCATCCGACGACGCAGGGCAACCCGATCTCGCGGCACACCAGAGCGGCGTGTGAGGTGGTGCCACCCACCTCGGTGACCACGGCGACGGAATCGAACATGGCGGGTACGTCAGCGGGAGAGGTGGACAGACGCACCAGGATCACCTTCTCGCCGTTCGCGGCGGCCTCACAGGCGGCGTCGGTGTCGGTGTAGACCACGCCCACCGCGACGCCGGGGCTCGCCCCGGTTCCGCCGGCAAGCACCTCGGCGCCGCCGGTCACCGATGATTCGGTGGTCAGGGTGCGCGCATGGTCGGCGCTGATCCGAGTGAAGGCGTCAGCGGGTTCGATGAGTCCCTCCCGCACCAGGTCGACGGCGATGCGAACGGCCGCCCGCGCCGAGCGCTTCCCGGCCCGGCACTGCAGCATGTAGAGCCTACCGCTCTCCACGGTGAACTCGATGTCGACGAGGTCGCGATGCTCGCGCTCCAGCAGGTTCGCCACGGCCTCGAGTTGAGGATAGAGATCTGGTGCGTGGGAACCGAATTCGCGGATGGACTCCGGCGTCCGTTCACCCGACACCACGTCCTCGCCCTGGGCGCAGCCCAACCACTCGCCGAACAACACATGCTCGCCGGTGCTCGGATCCCGGCTGAACGCCACCCCCGTGCCCGACGCGTCGTCGCGGTTGCCGAACACCATCGCCTGGATGGTGACGGCCGTCCCGCCGCCCGCACCGAGTCCGTGGCGGACAGGACGAGCAACGTGTCGAAGAGGTTGTCGCCGACGGCGTAGACCGTTTGGTAGGGGACCGGCGCCCCGGTGCGTTGTCGCCAGCCGAGTTCGGTGAGGAAGGTGGCGACCAGATCCATCGGGACCCGACGGTCGGGGGAGGTGATCGCGGAGAACAATAGCATCAGCCTGCCGTCGAGATCGAAGTTCTCCTCGCTGTCGGGCACCATGCGCTGCGCCAAGAATCCGGCGAGGGCCACCGGGTCGTCCATCACCGCGGTGGCCGCGCGGGTCCGGCGCAGGGCACCCTTGTACTTGCGGAGCAACCCGAGGGGTCGCAGCGACTCACGAAAGGTCAGCAGCGGCGCGCTCTCCACCTCAGGGTTCTCGGTGCCGATCCAGTCCCGCATCGTCGGCACCACTTCGCTCGCGGCCACGACGTCGTCCGGGGTGAGGTCGCCGGCGGACGTGAGGGGTAGACCGTCGTCGCCGGCGCGCTGCAGGAACCAGGTGAACGGTCGGACCGCCGCGGTCAGGTCCTCGGCGCTGACACGGGGTGGGCCGTCGGCGAGACGCCGAACACGCTGCGCGAGTTCGCCGGAAGTCCGCCGGCGCAGCAACCGGTGCAAAACACTGAGCAGACGTGGATGCCGGCCAGTCGCGGCGAGGATGGTGAGTGGATCGGCGAGTGCCGCGTTGACCTCGTCGACGTCGAAATGTGCGGGATCGTCGAGCATTTCGGCCAGGCGTTCTGCGTCGGTGATGCCGCCGGAATTCTCGGGCGGTGCGGCACGTCCACCGTCGATGCACTGTGCACGCGGGGCGTCGGCGGGCAGCGGTTGGACCGCTTCGAGGATGAGGGTGTGGGCCCAGCAATCGTCGTAGTCGTGCACATAGCTCAGGGTGTCGCCGGGTTCGTGCATCGTCTCATCGATCTGCACGTCGTAGGTGGGTGCGCCGTCCTCGCCGCTGCTGACGACGTCGTGGGGGCACAGGAACACTTCACTCGCACGGTCAAAGGGGTTGCCACCCAGGGCAAAGCGGTGCAGATGCGAGTCTGTCCACCCGAAGGACGCCTGGATGATCTCGTGGATGGCGTCCAGGGTGAGGTCGGAGCGCAGCTGTAGCCGGCGCCAGATCGGCGGCTCGGCGCCGTCGAGGTCGATGCGGACGCGCAGGTGCATCGGCCTTGGAAGAGGCGGCTTGCGCAGCGCCGGACGCGGAGTCTGCAGCGCCGCCGCGATTGCGTCGAACTTCCGGCGGATCTCGTCGTCGGATGGAGGAGTGTCCACCGGGCGACCCTATCCAGCTACTGCGACAACACACCCGACCGCAGCGACATCGCCGCGATGAGCGCCGCCCCTCGCGCGCACACGAGTTCGGGGTCGTCGGGCATGACCACGGGGCACCCGAATCGTGCTGCGACGGTGTCGGGCAGCAACGGAAAGGTGGGGGCCGCGCCGATGAGCACCACATGGTCGGGGTCGGCGTGGCGGGCCATCGCCCGCACCGTCCCGGCCGCCTGTGGCCGGGCGAGGGCATACAGGTCGTCGAGGGTCAGCACGATGCCGTGATGTTCGAGGCCTCCGGCGGACGGGGTGTCGACGATCATCCGGGTGGCGGTGCCGCGCAACGTGGTTCGCACCTCGGCGCAATGGGCGCGTACCTGTGCGAGCAGCGCCGGATGATGCGGGACCGGATGACCCGCGCGCTGCGCTTTGGCCAGGACGCGATGCTGCAGCAGGTCGTCGAAGTGGTGTAATCCGAGACCGGGGAACCGGTGGGCCGTGGTGGTGGTGAGATGTCCCGAATGGGGCCGTCGCGCATACCCGATGACGGCACTGTCCTCCCGGAGGTCACAGATGGTCACCTCGTGGGCATCGGCGAGGCCGGCGGTGTGGTCGATCCATTCGAGCGCGGCGTCGGTGTCGGGGACCAGCAGCAGCGCGCGATGACGGTCGATGCCGGTGTCGACGAGGCTGTAGTACATCAGGTGTACCTGCGGCACGGTCCAGTACGCGGGGTGCGCGATGAGGACACGGTCGACGTGCTGGCCGAGAGATCGTTCGATGGTCCGCACGATCTCGGTCAGCAGTGCTGCGGTGAGCTGATCGGCAAGCCGGTCGGGTCCGCCGGGCACCGACATCGCGCGCGGGTCCCCGAGCCGGTCGACGAAGCGCCGGTACACCCCGTCAACACGGTGGTCAGCCAAGGCGGGGGAGGCCTGGGAGCGCCATCGCAGCGCCGCCGGGAAGGTGCGGAACGGCTCGACGCGGGGCGCGCTGCCGGTGTTCGGGTGGTCGCGACAGATCGTCGCGTGCACTCGATCGGATTGAAGATGAAGCCCGACGACGATGCTCATGGCAACCTCCGCAGATGGTCTCGCGTAGGTCGGCCCCGGGAAGGGTCTACCGGAATCCAGAGTGCGCGCTCGATCTGTCGAGGCCCTGACGGGTGGATGAGTGTTTCCTGGCAAACGGCCGGACCCGGCGAGGAAGGTCCCAACTGCACTGCCACGCTCACTGGGGACGTGTCACCAACGAGATGGCGTTGTCGAGCAGGTCGGCGAATCTACGCAGATCGGCCGTCATCTCGGCGCACAGGTCAATCTCTTCGGCAGGTGCATGCTGTGCGAGGGCTTGACGGTGTTTGCCGGCCCAGTCGAGCACCATCGTCTCGCAGAAGGTGCGATACCCGCGCAGACGGTCTGCTTTGCGATTCGCCAGGTGTGCGGCCCTTTCCGGCGAGAGCTCGCCGCGAGCAAAGATGTCCAGGAGCGTCTGCATCCCGACGGGCATGGTGCTGTGTGCGCACTCGTGGGCGCCCGGTCCCCCCGGGTTGAGCACCCTCACCACGGCCTCTCCGATCTCGTTGACGAAATACCGCCAACGGGCAAGTGCGGCTTCCATATTGTCGGGATGAAAGACAAGACAGTCGACGCTGAGCTGGGCGTACACGTGATCACTCGAGACGATGTAGGTGATTCCGCGGAAGAGATGCGAGTAGGTCTTGACCACGGTGGCCAGTGCGGACGAGTCGCTGAGTCGGTGGCAGACGGTGGCGGTGAACACGACCCGACGCTCGGCCTGCGGCACGAATACGCTTGTGGGCAGGGCGTCGGTCAGCGGTAGGTCGATCATCCCGTGGTCGGCCATCGTCAGTTCGCGCTGCGTCGTCGCAGACAGCCAGGAGAGCACCAGCTCCGCGAGGTGACAACAATCGGAGACGCGGATCGCGAGGGTCGTCGGATCCGGCTCCGCCTGGGGTCCCGCGGGAGGTATCGAGAGGTCGGGGACCGCTGACAGGTGGCGCCGCTGCTCCACGTCTGGCTGCGGCGGGATCTCGAACGGCGTGACCGAACCCCTCGGGTCACGCAGCGTGAGGAACGTGGGATGCGGAATGTTCCACAGGTCACGCAGCAGTTCGACGACCTGCGCCACCACCAACCGGTGCCGTTTGCGTCCGGCGTCGATGACCCACTCGTGTTTGCGGGTCAGGTACCGCCAGCCCATCTCGCTGAACCGTCGGTGCCGATCCGTGATCTCCTGTGCCAACTCGGCCGGCGTGCCGACGGTGCGGAGGGTGCGGACGAGATCGCTGGGGATGGAGCACCGGACCCCTCGGGACTTACTGGCCTCGAACCGCACGAAAACACGAAAACCCTTGTCCGGGAGTGACGCCCCGAGTTCGAGGAAGTTGAACCCGCCGTAGGTCAGGTCGCCGAGTCGCATGGCGAGATCGTTGACGAACTCCCGCCACGACTCGTCGATGGCGTCGTCGAAGTTGTTGATGGTCATGTGCCCTCCCCGAAGGTTCATCGAAGGTGTGTTCGATGAGAACTACTGTAGGGATGGGGTCTGACAAGAAGGTCGATGCAGGGCTCCGACGACAGTGACGACCGCGATGATCACCCCGGCGACCAGTAGGCCCACGCCGAGGTGAACGTTCATGAGCAGCACGCCCACCGCAGCACCCACCAGGATGGCCGCGATCGCTGCGAAGCGCCGCGCGGCGTCGCGCCCGAGGCCGGGCCCGGGCCCGAACACGTCTGCCGCAAGGCCCGTGATGGTGGAGGTGACGACGACCGTGGACACGTCCTTGACCGCGACCACTCGCGCGGTGGCGGCCTGGACTCCCATTGCGGTGGCGGCCGATGTGGTGACCGTGATCATCCACCCCCTCGTCGGCGAATCACCGACGGTGAAGAGAATGGCGGCCGACGCGACCATCACTGCGGCCACACACGCCAGCAACACGGTGGTGCGCGCCGACCAGCCTCGGGTGGCAGGGCGAAGGACCAGTCCCGCGACCCCCGCGCCGGCCATGAAACCGGCCAGCGCCAGCGCCGGCCCCAGAACCGGTAGCCCATCTCCGCCGGCCACACCCATACCCAGGATCACCACGTTGCCGGTCATGTTCCCGGTGAAGACCTTGTCGAGGCCCAGATAGCCGACGGCGTCGTTGATCCCGGTGGTGAAGGTGAGGGCGATCATCAACACCGCGTGTAGGCGCTCCGCCGGGGCGGCGTGAAACCGGCTCAGCACCCGAACTCCGGTGCGTCGCCGTTCATCGGGCGAAGTCCGCTCGCCAGATGCGTGCATGGACTCCCTTGACCACATCCACCACCTGGGATATGTCGAAATCTGTTGCGGCACTGAGGTAGGCGTGTGCCTGGGCGGGTGCCATCCCATACCGGGCGCCCAGCACCGGCCAGCGAAGACGAACCCTCAGAACTGCGTCACCGACAACCCGCCATCGTGATACTGCGAACGCAACCGCTTCTTGTCGAACTTGCCGACGCTGGTCTTGGGAACCTCGTTGATGACCGTCCAGTTCTCCGGTAGCTGCCAGTGGGCGACCTTGTCGGACAAGAACTCTCGCAGGGTTTCCGGGGTGGTGTCGGACCCTTCGCGCAGGACGACGGCCACCAGCGGGCGTTCATCCCACTTGGCGTCGGGGATGCCGATGACGGCGGCTTCGATGACGTCGGGGTGGCCCATGACGGCGTTCTCGAGGTCCACCGAGGAAATCCACTCGCCGCCGGACTTGATGATGTCCTTGGTGCGGTCGGTGAGGGTGAGGTAGCCGTCGGGGGTGATGGACCCGACGTCGCCGGTGCGCAGCCAGCCGTCGTGGAACTTCTCCGGGGCGTCGACGCCGTAGTAGGCGCCGGTGATCCACGGCCCGCTGACCTCGAGTTCGCCGATGGATGTGCCGTCGTTGGGGACCACGTCACCGAGGTCGTCGACGAGGCGGGCCTGCACCGACGCCGGGAAGCGGCCCTGGGTGTAGCGGTAGCGCCAGCGTTCCTCACCCTCGGTGTCGGCCGGTGCGCGCGACACCGATCCCAGGGGCGAGGTCTCGGTCATGCCCCAACCCTGCAGCACCTGGATGTCGTGGTCGTCTTGAAAAGCGTGCATCAGGGACGGCGGAACCGCGGACCCGCCGATGAGGACGTCGTGCATGCACGAGATGTCCTGCGGATGGGCTTCGAGGTATTGGTGCAGGCCCTGCCAGATGGTGGGAACGGCGGCGGCGAAGGTCGGTTGCTCGGCGGAGATCAGTTCGGCGAGCGGTTCGGGCTGCAGGAACCGGTCGGGCATGATCAGCGAAGCGCCGATCATGAACGCCGCGTACGGAAGTCCCCACGACATGGCGTGGAACTGCGGGACCACGGCCAGCGCGCGGTCACCCTGCCGGAGTGCCGGGCCCTCGGTGGAGCAGATCTGCATGGAATGCAGATAGATCGAACGATGGGAGTAGGCAACACCTTTCGGATCTCCGGTGGTGCCCGACGTGTAACACATCGCGGCGGCAGACCGTTCGTCGACCTCGGGCCAGTCGAAGGTGGTCGGCTGATCGGCGAGCAGCGTCTCATAGGCGTGCACGGTCACACCGTCGGGCGCCTCGACGCCGTCGGTGGAGTCGCCGTTGACGATCACGTGCTTCACCGTCCTCAGCTGCGGAAGCTGCGGGTTGAGCAGCGGGAGCAGCGTGGGGTCGACGATGATGATCTGGTCCTCGCCGTGATTGGCGACAAAGACCAGCTGCTCGGGGAACAACCGGATGTTGAGGGTGTGCAGCACCGCCCCCATCGCCGGCACCGCCAGGTAGGCCTCCATGTGTTCGGCGTTGTTCCACATGAACGTGCCCACCCGCTGATCGCCGTCGATGCCCAGACCGCGCAACGCGTGCGCCAGTTGTGCGCTGCGACGCCCGACCTCGGCGTAGCTCCGACGTCTCGACCCGCCGCCGACCCAGGTCACGACCTCGGCGGTGCCGTGGAAGGTGCTGCCGTGGCGCAGGATCTGCGCGACGGACAGGGGAAGGTCTTGCATGGTGCTGAGCATGGGTACTCCTGGTCGCGTCGTTCGGTGCCGCGGGTTCGTTCAGTTCAGAGGATGTCACCGCCGAACCGGACATGGGGTCGATTCGGGCGACTTCGACGACGCGGCGCAGGCCCTACAATCAGCGAGTCGAGTCACGAACGAGGAGTGTCGATGAACCTGCGATATACGACCGTCGTGGTGGCCTCCGGAGTTGCTTTGGCTTCCGGTGTCGCGGCGGCCGACGCTGGGGCGGCTCCTCGAACGGTCAACGCCGCCGACTATGCGACGCCGGGCAGCCCAGGCTCCTACCGATGGGCCTACGCGTCGTCGCCGCTGCGCGAGTGTGCCATCTACCCGGCGCAGGGTGGCCGGGGCGTGACCTGCTCGGTGGCGTTCCCGGCAGGCACCCCGGAGGTGAGCACCCTGCCGTTCTTCGGCCGGCCGAACGCCGTGCAGATCGTCGGCGGCCAGGTTCGCAACATCATCACCGAGGGCGGTCCGCCCGGCGCGCGGGTCCTGCCCGTCGGACACCAGATCGTCGTCGGATCGATCACCTGCACAGCGTTGGCGGGCCGCGGGATCGATTGCCAGTCGGGTAAGCGTGGATTTCGTTTTGAGCGTGGGGTTCTCACGAAACGCTGATCACGGTGCGGGGCTCGGATCGGTGGGCCCGATGTCCGTCCGCAGCTGTCCGGTGATCTCGTCGACCTTGGCGCCTATCGTCGGCGCGAAACGGGAGTCGTCGAAGCGTGGTTTGCCGTTGATGGTGAGCCCGTACTCGGCGAGCTGATCGCGCACCGGGTCCTTCATCTCGGCGAAAATCAGCGTGATGCCCTGGGCGAGAAGGTAATCGTCGAGTTCCACGAGTTCGTCGACGGCGGTCGCATCGATCTCGGTGATGGGTTCGGTGGCCAGGATGACGGTCGCGATGGCGCGGCCGGATCGTTGGGCGGCAACGACCTTGGAGCGCACGTAGTCGTCGAACATGCCGCCGTTGGCGAAGAACAGCGGCGCGTCGAAGCGGAGGATGAGGATGCCGTCGATGCGCTCGGCGTCGGGGTGGCGGGTCACGTCGTGATAGCCGCGCAGGCCGGGGACGCGCCCGAGTTCGGTGCGGTAGGGATGCCACGCCTGGTTGACGAAGGCGACGAACGCCAACCAAGCCCACGGCCACCAAAATGCCTTCGAGGACACCGAAATAGGCGTCGCCAATCAGCGCCGCGATCGACAGTGCCCCCTCGATCCAGTTGGCCCGGAACAGCGCGACGACGCCGGCGACGTCGATGAGGGAGATCGCCGCCGAGATCACCACCGCCGCCAACGCGGCCGACGGTAGATACGCGGTGATCCCCGGCGCCACGAAGATGAACACCACGATCAGCCCGGCACCGATCAGCGGGGCGAGTTGTGTTCGCGCCCCAGCCTGTTCGGCGACCGGCGTGCGCGACGACGACGCCGAGATGGCGAAGCCGCTGAGGAAGCCGGTCGCGATGTTCGCGGTGCCGATCACGGCCATCTCCTGGCTGCCGTTGACGGTGACACCAGCGCGGGTGGCGAAGGTGCGTGACAGCACGCTGGTGTCGGCGAAGGCGATCAACGCGATACCGACTGCGGCGGGCGCCAGGGTGATGGCGTCGGCGACGGTGATGCCACCGAGCGCCGGCGTCGGGAATCCGCGGGGCATGGCACCGGCCACCGACAGTCGGTCGTCGAGATCCCAGGAGTAGACGACGAGGATCGCACCGACCACCGCCACCAGCACCCCGGGAATCGTCTTGCGCCACTGCTTGAGTCCGATGATCACCACCAGGCAGACGACGCCGATGGTGGTGGGTAGCCACTGCGCCTCGCCGTTCGCGATTCCTTTCACGAGGTTGATGGCCTCGTCGATGATGTTGTCGCCGGAGATGCTGAACCCGAACAGTTTTGGCAACTGGCCGAGGATGACGACCAGCGCGATGCCGTTGAGGTAGCCGATGCGGATCGGTTTGGACAGCAGGTCGGTGACGAACCCCAGCCGCAGCAGGCCGCCGATCACCAGCACCACACCGACCTCGATGGACAACAGGCCGGCCAGGGCGATGCGCTCCTCGTCGAAGGCGGCCAGCGGGATGATCGCGGCGGCGATGATGGGGGCCAGCGACGAGTCGGGGCCGAGCACCAGGATGCGCGACGGCCCGACCAGCGCGTACACCAGCAGCGGCACGATGGTCGCGTACAGGCCGGTGACCGGCGGCAGGCCCGCCACCTCCGCATACCCCATGCCGGCGGGGATCAGCAGCGCGGTGAGCACGACGCCGGCCACGATGTCGCCACGCAGCCAGGACCGTTCGTAGTGTCGCAGCACCGCAAGGCCGGGCAGCAGACGGGTCGGCGAACCAGACGACATTGACCGATTATCGCCCCTGACGTCGCAGATCACGCTCGTTTGCCGGGGGTAACCACTCAGTCGAGCCGCGCGCCGGTCAATGCGCGGTGCGCGATGGCACGGCCGCCGGACCACCGGATCGGTGCGGTCCTCGGCTCGCCGACTCTATTGTTGGCGAGTCAGGATTCCGGTTCCCTCTCCGTGGCGGCGTCCGCGGTCGAAGTGGTAGTGGAGCTGGTCGCCCTGCAGTGTCAGTTCGAGCGGGACGACTTCAACGCAGCTGCCGTTCTTCGTGATTGTTTCGACGATGTGCAGGGTGCCGGAAATGAGTTTCGCCTCATGGAGATAGCCGTTGCACTGGAGCTCGGGGTATTCGACGCTCCCGACGACGGTGCGACCGTCGTGGCGCAGAGACAACAGGACTGAGTATTTGCGCGAGCCGGTCTGGTTGATGGGACCTTTCCAGGTTCCGAGCATTCCCCGCACCTGATCGACGGGGATGGGGGAACCGTCGCCGATAGCGTCGGCGGGGATCTCGGCGACCTCAAACGACACGTCGTCGGCGGAGAGGACGGTGCGAATCGCGCCCTCGAGCTGCGTCCACAAGGCGGCGCCGCCATCTGTGACGATGCCGATGATCGAGGCGACGACTCCGCCGGCGACTGCGCCGATACAGCGGGCTGCGGCCGCCATGCCGGAGCCGCTGGCCTCCTCGTCCAGTGTTCCCGCGGAGATGAGACCTTGAATGCACTTGGCGCTGTCGAGCCGCGACGCGATCTCGTCGGGAATGAAGATGTCGACTGCCAAAGCGGCCGTGCGCACTTGGGACATGACGGGATCGACCGTCATCCGTACCCGGGTGTCGGTGAGTTCGTCGGTGGTCAGGTTCAGTGTGCTGTCCGGTAGCAGCAGTGCATTGCTGTTCGACGTCTGACGCCAGACCGAGTCTGCTATCGCACTCGCAATACTCAGCGTCGTCGGATACTGCGCCTGCCATCGCGGCTGCGTCGATACCTGCCATGTGGGACCGGAATTCGCCTGCAGCGACAGCTTGACGTCTGATCCCTCCCGCGACAGGCACGGCCATGCCACGTCACCGGCGATGCTCGACACCCGCCCTCCGGCATCGGGATAGAGCCCATCCCGCTGGAAACATCCGGGTGCCGGCGAGGTGATCCCGAGCGCATTGGCCACGTACTCCGTGGCGTACTGACGGTATCTCTCGACGTCGAAGATCACCGGCCAGAAGCTGCTCAAATGATCGGTCTGAGCACTGAGGGTAGAGCCCTCCCCATACGGCAGAAGCTCCACCTTGCCGGCCGACTCGGTGATGACGAATGTGTTTGCGGTCCGCTGAATCTGCTTGAAATCAATGGTGATCGGACTGGCAGGTTGTTGCCCGGTCCCCAGGACGATGGTGACGCCGGGCGCCGCCGGAGCTGCGAAGCGCGCCCACTCTCCCGGGACGGCCGCGCTGGTGCGGTCAACCGAGACTGTGGTGCCAGACGGTGCCACCCCGGCGGCCGCGGTGATGGCGACGTCGTCCGACGAGTAGGAGAGCCCGGAGTCGGTGACCGACGCCGTGGGACCACCCTCGCTGCGACTGGCCGTCGGTTGCCCGTCGACCGTGCATCCCGACACCACCAGCATCGCAGTGGCCACGGTGGCCAGCGCGCAGACCCAACGTCTCATGGAGGTTCCTCTCGAAGGTGGGTCAGGGAGAATTGTTCGGTGACAGCCTGATTGACGGTTCACTGCGACCGGAGCCGAGCAGCCACGTCGGCGATAGCATTCTCGAAGCGGTCTCGACCGCCGGCGGTGTTGAGCCCACGCATCGAGCAGTGCGGAATGTTGCCCGCAGGCACGTAGAGCCCGTCCCGAGTGATGTCCCCGCGTTGCCACCCGTCGCGGGCGGCCGCGCCGAGCAGAAGAACGATCTCCAGTCGCGGCAGCATGGCAACGATCTCACGTGTCCAGCGCACGCCGCGCACCCGCTCGGCGGGCGTCGAGCCACCGTTCTTCACACCGGCGACCGGGAACGGAACGACGTTCCAGTGCACCACATCCGAGATCTGCACTCCGTGTCGCTGGTACGCCTCACGACAGTTACGTGCGGTGCGGTCGTCATTGTCGAGACTCAACAATCCTGACCCCGAACCCGATTCGGCTTTGGTCGACGGATTGTCTAACAGCACCAACATTCTCGCGTCGATACCACCCGTGTCGGGATCGACGTACGGTACCTCGCCCTTCCCGAACCCCTCCGTGAGTGCGATCCGGTCGGCGAGATCGTTGATCGGCTGCACGTGGGGCGACCGAATCCGGCTCATCTTGTCGGCGACGACGCGGGGATCGGCGTTGCGGCCGTTGATATTGCCCATGTTGGTGGCTAGCTGGATGGGATCAATCATCGGGGCCTCCATCAGGCGTGTTGGTGGACCGAATGTATCCGACATCTCGGACACTGCGGGCCCGTCGTCTGATCGGACGACAGTCGAATCGACCCTGTGGTCCCGGCGCTGCCACATGAGTCTGTTCGCACGCCTCGGCGACCAACTCGCTCTCGACATCGGCGAGTTGGCTCAGTGGTCGGCTGCGGACCGACGATTCACCATTGCCAGCGCAGACCCTGCGCGGTCTCCCGGCACGTTGCCTTGCCATCGGTTCCGGCGACGATCGCCTGCGCACCGAGCCTGCGGCACTGTTCACCTATCCGCACCTTGGGTGCCCGGTGAACCGCCTTGCTTTCCCACGCGCTGTTGAGCGCGGAGCAGAAGAGTTTGCCGTCGCGGGAGGTCTGCCCGAATTCGTGGACGTAGCACGGCCCGCCCTCCCGCTGCACTGAGGCCGGCGCGGCGTCGGCGACACCGGCCAAGCCGAAAGTCAGTGCCGCAGCGGCGATGACAGTTGCACCAGTGATCGACTTCATGAGGAACACCGTATCGGTGCATTCCGGTCATCGGAAGTGATCTCCGGGTGTTCGTCCGGTTGGGGGACCACCGGCCGATAGTCGTGCGGGCTCGTTGCGGTTACAGCTGACGGCGGAGGTCGGCCGCTGAGCGCGTCAGCTTTTCAGCGCCCGGCGAGCGAGCGCGATGGCGGTCGGACTGACGCGGAGTGGCTCGCTGAACCGGGTGGGTTCGGACACATTGGTCAACACGACATACACCTCACCGCGCACCTGATAATCCCTCAGCGGTGCGTTGTCTCGACGCCAGTCGAGCGCGTTGAGGAGATCCGCGATCAGGGGCCGGGGCAACGTCCCGTCGTCGCAAGAGGCTGTGAGGAACAACGTCAGCAGGTCGCACTCGGACTCGAATATGCCCGTCTCCGTGTGCATTATCTTCTGCGCAAGGTAGTCGAGCAGCTTGTCAGGATCGTCGGCCAACGCGGTTCCGCGTTTGGTTCGCAGGAGCCGACCTTTGTACTTGCGCAACAGTCCCAATTTCTGCAGGGATTCCCGGAACAGCAGCAAGGGGTAACAGTCGTTTTCCCTTGTGCGAGCGCCGATCCAGTCGTTCAACTCGGGCACCACCGCGCAGGCGGCGGGAACCACGGCGGGCTTGAGATAGCCGGCAGCGGTCAGCGGGAACCATCGTCGCCCGCCTCGGTCAGGAACCAGAGATATGGTCGCAGGCCGACAGCGAGTTCCCCGGGGGACACCGGGTCGGGATCGTCGAGCGCGGCGGTGACCGCGTCGATGTCGAAGTGGGCCGGGTCGTCGAGTACCCGGGCGAGGTCGGCGGCGTCGACGAGGTGCCCGCAGTCCTCCGGTGGTGCCGCACGCTCGGCGTCGACGCAGCGCACGGGCGGAGCGTCGTTGGTTAGCGGGGTGATTTCCTCGAGGCGCAGGGTGAGGCGGCAGTCGTCCCCGTAGTCGTATACGTAGTGCAGGGTGTCGCCGGGATCGTGCATCGTCTCGTCGAGGCGTACCGCCTCGGCCGGGCTGCCCTCGTCCTCGCCTTCGGCGACGTCGAACGGACACAGGAACAGTTCGCTGGTGAACTCGAACGGTCCGCCTCCGAGCGAGAACCGGTGCAGGTGATAGTCGAGCACGCACACGACGCCTGGATGGCGCGGTGCACGACGTCGATGGTCAGGTCGGACCAGAACTCGAGGCGACACCAGATGGGTGGGGTTGCGTCGTCGAGGTCGATGTGGATGCGGAACAGTACCGGCTCGGGCAGGGGCTTCTTGCGCAGCTACGGGCGCGGAGGTGGTGGCTCGAACGCCCGGCTGAACGGTGATGGCTGGTTCGGGTCCAGGCCGCCGGTGATGAGCTCGAACCGTGGGCGGGCGGCGTCGTCGGAGGGGTTTCCGGTCATGGGGACACGGTGGTCGGGGTATGGCCAGGCGAGAGTCACCACGTGGAGCGTCGCGGATGACATCTTCGGCGATGAGCAGAGCCGAGGGTCGCGCGTCTGTCGATAGGTACGTGCTGGTGACGATCTCACGCCGAACTTGTGCACAGGCGATGGAGTAGCCCTGCTGGAGGCACGTGTGAGGAGGTAACGTAGCGGCCATTCTGACGGTCGGCGTCATGCCGGATCTGGACTGGGGGCACGTCATGGGTGACGACAGCATGGATGTTGGTGACCTGGGGTACAAGGCATTGACCTTGGATGTGCCGCTCCACTCTGGGGACCGAGGTGGGGTCGTCCGCTTCTCGACGGTGGACTGGGAGGGGCGAGCTCGGGCTGCGGAAGATGCTGCCGCGAAGTTGGCAGGCGCTATCGAAACCCTGTCTGTTGTGCTCCCGAACAACTACTTCGGCGATTGTGTGGAAGGTCGGGAGATGTATGTGCGTGCGAAAGCGGCGGTCGATTCGTGGCGCGAGTCGTTGAAGGGACATCGCGCCGAGCTGGATGCACTCGCCACGCAATGCCGCACGGCAGCATCAGAACTCGATTCAGCCGATGTTGACGGCGCGCACGGAATCGAAACATGAGGGTGAGCTATCCGGTGGACGGTGCAGTCGCAAAGTTGATGTTGGTAGTAGGTGCACTCGCCTCGACAACGGCCGTCACTGCTTGCAGTGTGTCAGGCACCGCCGTTGGAGTGAGATCGTCTGTCGTTCAGTCGCAAATGCCTGCACCGGATCCGATAAGGCAAGTCGACGATGGGGGTCGTCGGTTGCCATTCGCTACGACGTTCCCGCATCGGTGGAGTAGGAACAATGACGGAACGACGTACGAACCCTGCACTGCGCTGTCCCCGGCAGCTCTTCAGTCACTCCATCTAGATCCGGCGACGGCGAAGGATGCCGCTGTGGCGGATGGACAAACAGCGCGAGGGTGTAGTTGGCGCTATCAAGGTCAAAGGTATTCTCGGGTTGCCCAACACGTTGGAAACATGAATGGTGGCGTCACCGGGATCTCCGACTACAAACTCCGAAACGACGACTTCACCTGGTTCCCCGACCTCAACATTGGTGGGCGCCGAGTCGGGCTCTTCTCCTTGGGTGGCGACGCGTGTGACACGATCGTTGAATCTGGTCGCGCCTTCGTTTTCACCGACGTGGCCCTCGGGCGACTCGATGATGACGTCACCGAGAACTGCAACCGTGCCATCGCGTTCACGCGTGCAACGATCGATCTGATGCCGCGCTAGTCTCGCGCTGCGGGTCTCGTCGGTTAGTCTGCGGTTTCGTCGAACCGCCCCGACATCCGCTCGACTCCGCGAAACAAGGCCGAATGATCGAGCCCGGCATCACCGTTCGCCCGCGCCGACGCCATCAACGTCGCGACGAGTGACCCGAGCGGCGTGACCACGCCGGCATCCCGCGCGGCAGCGGTGACGATACCGAGGTCTTTGTGGTGCAGGTCGATTCGGCCACCGGGTGCGAAGTCGCGGCCGAGCATGCGGTGCGCCTTGTGGTCCAGCACCGTCGAACCGGCCAGCCCGCCGCCAAGGACCTTGATCGCGGTTGCGGTGTCGACGTCGTGGGCTTCGAGGAAGACGATCGCCTCGGCGAGCGCCTGGATGTTGGCGGCGACGATCAGCTGATTGGCAGCTTTCACCGTCTGCCCGCTGCCGCTGGGCCCGACGTGCACGACCGTCGAACCCACCGTCTCGAGGATCGGGAGTGCCCGGGTGAATGCCTCGTCGGAGCCGCCGACCATGATCGACAGCTTGCCCGTGACCGCGCCCTCCTCGCCGCCGGACACGGGGGCGTCGAGGAAAATCAGACCGGCCGCCTCCGCCAGCTCGGCCATGCGAATCGCGACATCGGGTGCGATGGTGGAGAAGTCGACGATCACCGTGCCAGGTGTGGCATGCGCGAAGACGCCGTCGTCGCCGGTGAGTACCTCTTCGATGTTGGGGGAGTCTGGCAGGTTCAGGGCTACCAGCTCGGCGGAGGTGACGGCCTCGGCAACCGTCTCGGCGGCACGACCACCCGCCTCGACCAGGGCGGCGGCCTCGACGACGTGCGGTTGTACCCGACGACGGTGTGCCCGGCACGCGCCAGGTTGATCGCCATGGGGCTGCCCATGACGCCAAGTCCGATGAATCCGATTGTGGCCATGGGTTACTCCTGTGTTGTCTCGTCGTTGGTCATGCCGGAAAGTCGGTTACCCAGTCGAAGGTGTCAGGCCGGGTCGGTACGTACTCCAGACTGATCCACCTGTCGTATCCGCGAACCCTCAGCGCCGACACATATCGTGCGATGTCGAGGCTGCCGGTGCCCGGTTCGCCGCGTCCGGGGGCGTCGGCGATCTGCACGTGCCCGATCCGGTCGGCATGCCTGTTGATTACGGCGTCGAGGTCGTCGCCGTTGACGGCGAGGTGGTAGAGGTCGGCGAGCATCTTCACATTGTCGACGCCGTGCTCTTGCGTGACGCGGTTGCAGACGGCGATCGCGTCGGCAGCGAGGGTTAGCGGATAGGCGGGAATGCCGCTGAGCGGTTCGATGAGGATATCGGCGCCGATCGTCGACGCCGCCGCAGCTGAAATGGCCAGGTTCTCGGTGGCGAGGTCGTCCTGTGAGTCCGGGTCGAGCCCGTAGAGGCGATTGCCGTACAGCGCGTTGAACCCGACGGTTCCGAGGCGTCGGCCGATGCCCATGGCCACCTCGACGCTGTCGCGGAACTCCGCGGACGTGTCCGGGTGGGAGAGCAGACCACGGTGGCCGGCGGTGAGGTCACCGGCCGCGAGGTTGAGATGTGTGAGGCGCACTTCGGCGTCGTCGATTGCGGTGATGAAGCGCTCGACGTCGTGGTCGGAGGGGACCGCGGTGTCGAACGGCCACCAGAACTCGACGCCGCGGAAGCCGGCGTCGGCTGCGGCTCGGGGGCGGTCGAGGAGGGGGAGATCGGGGAAGAAGATGGAGCAGTTGACGGTGAGGCGGGCGCGGTCCACGACTCCTAAGCTACGACCACCCCGGGTCTCGTGGCGGTTCCAACGGAATCACATCGGCCAAGTCGTCGGCCGAGACGGCAACCGTCCTCAACTCAGGCCACCGGGCGAGTAGCAAGTCCTCGACACAGTCGGATGTCGCGTACTCCACGAGTGCGCGGGCGGCGGCGATCGGCGGGTGCAGGCGACTGAATTGGTCGTGAATCCACGGGGGCGCAGCAAGAAAGTCCGACCACGGGTGGCGTTTGTCCGGGATCGTTGCCGTCAGCGTCTGAATCGCCGCGACCGTCGGATCATCGTGGGCCACTGACTGGGCCGGTTCGAGCTGGGCCAGGAGCCGACCGTGAAGTGCGGCGGCGTAATCGTGCCAGTAGTCACGCTCGTAGTGCCTGGCAGCGCGAGCAGCGGTGTAGGCGTACGCAAGTCGCTTCACGCCGAAGTCGGTCATCGGGTCGGCCATTCCCACGATGGCGGCTGGATCACAAAATCTCGTAGTTCCAGCTTGATCGTGTCGATAGCGACCCGTTCGATACCTGGATCGTGCGTGGTCAGGATCTCGACGATGTAGTCGGCGACGGCGTAGCTCAACGATTCTCGCGCTACACGCAGAGTTTGGAGCGAATGCTGAAGAGCTTCGTCCACGGGGCCGGTCGCGCCAGCCGGGTGGCATGGGTCGTCGTAGCGGGGCAGACAGTTCAGTCCGTTGGTGAGCAGCCGCTCGGCGAAGTGCCGAAGCGAGTCCAGCTCGTCTGGGCGTTGTGACCGATCTCGAGGATCGATTCGCTCGATCAGCGAGGACCGCAGCCGACGGTAGTAGTCAAGCCAGTACTGGCGGTCCACCGGAGGTTCGGTGCGGGTGTGAACGAGTGCACGGGCTGCGTCGTGCACCGTGAGACGCCGCGTGTTGATCGTCACCATGCTGGGACTTTCCGACTTGGGACGAGGTGGACCGAACACTATGCCCGAGTACCGACAAGTCTCAGATCCCCAACCGGCGCGCCACATCTGGTCCGCCGACCTCCCGGACGAACTCCGGATCCCCGCACACCACAAGTTGATCGCGGGCGCGGGACAGTCCGACGTAGAGACGTTCGCGGGATCGTTCACGTGGCTTCGACTCGTTCAAGGCCAGTACGACGACGCGCCGTTCGAGTCCCTTGAAGCCGAGCACGTGGCCGTAGAACACCTGCTCGGCATCCCAGAAGGTGTCCCAGTAGGCGGCTGTGCCCAGCGCTTGGCGGTCGACCTGTTCGGGATGGCGGCTGCCCGTCGTCAGCAGGGCGATGTCCTCGGGCCGCCACCCCTCGTCGAGGAGCGGGTCGATCTGGTCGTCGGCGGCGTCGAGAGCGTCGTCGGCGTTGCAGGCGACGAACTGCACGTCGGGCCCGTCACCGCCCCGAAGCTGCATACGTTGTCCGACAAGGGGACTGAACGTGGTCGCGATCTGGCGGGTGTTGCGCAGATTGTGGTCGAGGATGAGCGGCACCAGCGGGACCGGTGGCGACCCCTGCCGGTCGAACACCCGCTGGTATTCGTCGCTGAACAGGTAGATGCCACTGGTGCCCGGGTCACGCAGGCAGGCGAGGAGCGGTAGCCACCAGTCGTCGGCGAAGTCCTGCGCCTCGTCGATGACGATCGCGTCGAACCGGTGACCGGGCGGGAGTGCTTCGGCAAGCTCGACCATCTGGTGCGGCAACGTGTGCTCCCAGAACTCGGCGGCCTCCTGGGTGCGTACCGATTCGTCGGGGCCGGCCGAGGCACCCCAGGTGATGCCGAGGTCGTGGAACTCGCCGATGTAGGCGGGTTGCTCGCGGCGTGACCAGTGCGACGTGATGCGCGTGAAGTACGACGCGAGGCCGTGTGAGTAGCAGATGAGTGCGACGCGCTGCCCGGCGCGGGAGAGTCGTCTGGCCTGTTCGAGAGCGAGGAAGGTCTTGCCGCTGCCGGCGCCGCCGCGGATCTCCACCCGCGAGAGTTTGCTGATCGCACTAAGGATGACGGCTTGCTGCTCGGTGATGATCTCGGCGGTGGCGTCATTCTCGAGGGCTCGCGCAACGACGTCACGCTGCGGCAGACCACGCCCACTCAGCGCGGTCTGCAGTTGGTCGATGCCGGTCGGATCGAGCATGGGCAGGCTATTGGTCTGCTGCAGAAGCACATTGCGGATCAACGGCATCAGCGCGTCGAGCTGGGTGCGGTCGATGATCTTCCAGCGCGGGCAATCGGGGAGCGCGAAGTCCGCGGGCACCGCCGAATGCGGCAGCACGACAAGGTGGTCCCACCGCAGCCGTCCCTGCGTCCAGGCCGGGTCGGACTCAACGTACTCCCGCAGCGCGTAACATGCGGCGCGTGCCTGCTCGACGGGGTCGATGCGCTTGGGTGGCTGACCGGCCCGTGCCTGCAGCCACGAGTCGCCGTCGTGCCACACCTCGCCGCCCTTAACCTCGAGGCAGGCGATGCCGGCGCCGTCGATGGCGACGACGAGATCGACCTCGTGCTCCTTGTCGTGGTCGGTGACGCGTTGACCGGCGATGAGGAGGTCGTCGTCGAGGAGTTGGTCGCGTAGCCGAGCCCAGACCTGCTGCTCGGCGGGCGAGGCGAAGCGGGGTGGGTCGGGGATCAGGTGGGGCACGGTCAGCCACTCCTACTCTGGAGACATATACTTGGCAGCTCGTCGCTCACCCACGAGCCGCAAACGACCATCCTCGACGAGTCGTTTGAGTATGGCGCGCGCCTGATGTGGATCGGTCTGACACAGCTGCGCGGCTTGACTTCGTGTGATTGATCCATAGGCATGGACATAATCCATGATCATGCGTTGCTGTTGGAGGGGATCTGCTCCCTTGACGCGCACGTAGGCGTTACGGTCCTGGGCAAGGTCGTAGAAGCGCGCGGTCAGGTGGTACTTGCGACTCCGACCGACCCCACGAGCTTCCAGGATTCCGTACTCGACGAGTCGACCGAGAATCGTCTTGGCCGTCGCTGGAATGAGGTGTAACTCCTCGGCAACCTCGCTGCTGGTCGCGGATCCTGATGACTTCACTTCATGGACGACGCGCAACTCGTTCAGCCGTAGCGGGTTCTGGCTCTCGTTCTCCCAGGTGAGCAGAAACCGCACCAGGTCGAGGTCAGCGTTGCCCAGCGGGACCGTCACCACAACTGAATCGGTTGTGCTGTGCGAATAGTCGGGTACTGCGCGACCTGCTCTGAGTTGCTGCTCGAACATGTCGTTGACGCCCTTGCCTTTTCGTTCGACAAGCCCGGCGCGCTTGAATGCTGCGGCCAGAACGGGACTTCGTGGACGAGACTGGTCGAGCAGGTTGGCGATTGTGACACCTGGTGGAAACCCTCCGGGGTTTGATACCACGAATTCACTCTCGGTGATCTGCACGCGTGTGGGTCCTACCGCTGTGTAGTCGCGATGCACCAGAGTGTTTGCCACGGCCTCACGTCGTGTCAGTGACGGTATGAGTGGTACCTCGACACGGTGGATGCCTGCCATCAACTCCGTGACGGTGTTGCGGGTGTCGATGAGGGTGCGTAGCTGCTCTGCGGCGGCCAGCAGCGGTGCGACGATGGTGACGTTCGCGGATGGGCCGCTCTCTCGCAGATCTTGGAAGATGAACTCTGCATTGGGAACCCAGTGCTGCATCGCTGACTTCGTGCCGAACAGCAGCACTGCGCCGATGCTGACCGGATCGTGTATGGGAAGCAGCCCTAATGCGCTGATGATGTCGTGATCGGACAGTTCGCCGAGGTCGTCGCCCGCTGCTCGACACAGCTGACGAAATCTCTCGAACTCGTTGGAGTCGAGATCATCGAACGTTGCGCCACGGGCCGTTGCCGCAGCGAAGTCTTGACCTCGGGTGACCATTCCCATGCTGACGATCTCGTGGGCCGTCATCGGGGCGCACTCGGGCTCCCCTGTGGACTTGATGACACGCTTGGTGAAAACTCCGAGCTTGGTGCCCACAGGCCCGGGATTTGCGCGCGGGATGTCGATGCGAATGACTTCGTGGCCGGCCACGATCTCCGTGGAGACATCGACCGCGAGCGCGGGCTCGGTGCTCGCCTGTATGTAGGCGGCGACCCGCTCGGGACTGGTCACAGTGCCGTGACGAGGCTTTGCGCCGACGACAGTACCGTCGTCGTCGACACCGATCAGGAGGACACCGCCGTCGCCGTTCGCCAGACACGCAACTGCCTTGGTCAGATCCTTGTCGCCGATGTCTGACCGTTTGAACTCGGTCGTGAAGGTCTCACCCCCCGCTATCAGCGCCGCCGTGTCCATCGAGGTACTCATGGTTCAATTATGCATAACTATGAAGCACTCCCGCGGAGGCTGTCATGGAGTCATAACTTATGAAACTATTGGAAGCTTGAGCCGCCCTGCTATCGGTGGAGGCCAGTCAGCTGGTGGGTCTCCGTCTTGCCGTACTCGTCGATGAGGGTGATTCGCCTGAAGTCTCCCCGCTTCACGTCGAAGAGCCGCAACGAGATGGGTTGCACCTGAACCGGCCCTTCGGCGCAGTTGGGTACGCACGTTCTGCGATGCTCCACGCCGCTCCCTTCGGCCAGCCGGGGTGTCCAGCGGGACCAGCTGATGTTGGTGACGATGATCCCGAGGTCTGCGCAGAAGATCGAGTCGATGGTTCGCGGCTTGATCAGTGGCTTGCCGGTGCAGTCACGGATCACGGTTGGTGCGGGGGCGGCCTGCGCGGTACCCGTGACCGGCACGATGGTGGCCGCGGCCAGCGCGAAGGCGATAAGCCAGAACCGAACGGAGTGCCGCGCGTGTGAGTGCATGAATCGAGTATCGCGCCGGTCACCGACAGATCGGCGCGGTTCGACCAACGCCGGGAGACCGCGGGCGTTGAGAACTCCCCGCCTAGAGTGACGACATGGCAGACACCGCTCGCGCGCCCGGGCATCTCTTCGTGGTGCACGGACGACTCGAGTCGGTGCGCTACGACGCCGTGATCGTCCCGACCGATCGCCACTTCGACGTTTCGTCGCAGTGGGACCGGCTGCTGTCGGGACAAGTACCGTCGCGACCGCGCGGGTGGTCCCGAGGATTCGGACGCAGCGACGGTACCGAGGGGGTCTGGTTCATCAGCGTGTACGACGAGACCGCTGTCACCGGTGCTGAATTGGCTGAGCGTCTTGACGCATTGGTACGCGACATCGTCGGCGAGATTGGCGCCGATGTAGGACGTCTGGTTGTTGCGATGCCGGTGCTCGGCATCCGAGGAGGTGCGCAAGGTGCCCGGCGTGGTGCGGTCGTTCGCGATCTGGTCGACGCGCTAACCACGATCAGCCACCGGCGTGGCGTCGACATCGCGCAGGTGACGCCAGATCGCGCCGTTCACGGGGCGATCCAACACTTTCGGAAGGCTGGTACCTCCTCACTGTGGGAACTCACCGCGGAGGAGCTCCAACTTGCCGGGGAACTCGGAAGCTTCGCTCAGCAAGGACATCTCGCGCTGTTCCTCGGAGCCGGGGTCAGCATGTCGGCTGGACTCCCGAGTTGGGGCAGTCTGCTCACCGAGCTCGCAAACAAGGCACAGATCGCCGCAGCCGATTTCGAGAGTCTCAACGGGTCGCCGCTCGATCAGGCGGAGTTGGTGTCCCTGCATCTGCAGGACCGGCTCGGCTCCGAAGTTGCTGCGTTGGAGCGCGAAGCGACGCAGGTGTCGCTGGCGCATGCTCTGCTGGCCGGCCTGAACTGCATGCAGGTGGTCACTACCAACTACGACGAGCTATACGAGGCGGCCGTCGACGCGACGGGTCACAAACGTCCCGCACTCCTCCCCCGGGAACACGCCGAACCCGGGCGGCCGTGGCTGCTGAAGATGCACGGGGACGTCGGCGACGAGAACGACATCGTGCTCACGCGACGCAGCTTCGTCCGATACGACGCGAACTCACGCCCGGCGGGATCGCTACTGCAGTCGCTCATGATGACGAAGCATCTGCTGGTCGTTGGGACGTCGATGTCAGACGACAACGTTGTCCGGCTGGCCATAGAGGTGGACGACTTCCTCAGGAGCGACGCCACTTTTGGCACCTTCATCGACGTGTCACAACCCTCGGCCAGAGCCGAGCTCTGGCGAAAGCGCTTCCGCTGGCTCAACTGTGCCGGCGATGAGACCGCCGATCGCGTCCGGCGCATGGAGATTGTCCTCGACGCCATCGGCATGTACGCCGCTCAAGACGCGTCCTGGCTGCTCGATCCGAGATTCGCCGGCCTGCTGACCCCCGGTCGATCGGGAGGTGATCGACGAGGCCAGGGCACTGACTCGGCGAGTGCAGCGAGCATCCACTGATTTGCTCTGGCCACTGCGGGGGCGACTGGAGGAGTTGGGGGCCGAACCTCTCTCCAATCTGAAGGAATGGTCCGATCTGCTCGACGAGCTTCCGCACCTTCGACGGGCATCGATGGATCAGCGGCGTGCACCGTACAAGTACGTCGTGCTGCTGTGGGCCGTCACTCGAGCGCGGCGCGGTGCCGACCGGCTCGTTGCCTACAGCGAAGTCCGAGAAGAGCTCGGAGAGCTGTTGTCTCCGTTTAGAATCGCCCGATCATCGCCGAAGGCGAGTGATCCGTGGTTCGCGTTGCGTAGTTCGAACTGGTGGGAGTTGCGAGATGTTCCGCGAGGAGCCACCGAAAACGATGTTGCGCGGCTGGATCTTCAGGGTGGGTTGTCGCGTCTGGTTCACCGCCTCCTTCACGAGGACCCGACGTTCGCGGATGTTGCGACACAACGACTCTCGCGGATGATACGAGACGACTCCGATGGTGCCAGCGTTGACATGTTGCATCGTCGGTTGCGACAGGGTCAGCGGTAGCGCCCGTGAACTAGAAGCCTATCCGTGGCCAAGTGATTTGTGGTCACCGATCTCTTCCGCCCACCACTCTGTGCTGGCCCCCTCATACCGAAGGTGAGCTCGAAAACCATCGACGACTCGCACTGAATACCAGTCCTTACCCCGTTTGTCCCACTGTTTGAAGTCGAGGCTTTTGAACGCAGTGGTGCGCTCCAGCAGGGCCTTCCTCTTTGCCCAACTCGATCGCACTGTACCGTCGAGTTTGCGCAGTGACCGCTGAAACCGTTGCGTCTCGCGAAGATTCGTGACCTTGCTGAACGACGAGACTCCGATGTTCAGGTTCGCAAGGGTTCCGGTATCGTCCTGAACAATGATGGGGCACCGGGTCCAGTCAATACGAGTCAGATCTGGATAGAAGATGAGATGGTCAAGGGCGCTGGGCGCTTGCCACGACGGCTCGGAACTGTGATGGTAGTCGGCTGCCAAGCGTCGGCACCCTTCCAGATACGACCGCCGCGATCGGGCATACTCAGGTCCTGCGTCGTATCCGCTTGGCTGCATCCGGCAGAATTTCTGGATGGATAAATATGCTCCGGGAGACTGCGCTAGCTGTCGGGTCGGGTATCTGAAGCCTCGAAGCATGTATGCGTTGGCGAGGGTATGACACCGCCAGGCACAGATCGAGATAATCGATGACCAGTATCCGCTGGTGATGATCTCCGGTGGAACGCTGGTGGAAACCGTCGATCGAATGGCTGCGGCCAACTGCGCGGGCGATCTCGAACAGTTTCTCCAGGCAACGATCGACGAGTGCGCGACCTCTGTGACGCACCGACGACCTGAAGAGATCATCGCGAACTGAGGGCGAACCTCGCTGATTGCCCGGGTGTTCGGGACCATGCCGGCAGTTCGATATCGAGGAACCGATCTACGCTGGAACCATGGTCAGCGCCGGCGTACCGCACCGACCCTCGGATCGCCCCGCCGCCTCGTCCGAGACGGTCCGCTCTCGAATGAGTCGGCAGCGGAACAAGGACACAGCTCCCGAGGTTCAGGTTCGCAAGATCCTGCATGCCAGGGGTGCGCGTTTCCGCACGGACGTCAAGCTGGAATCGGACCTCCGCACGCGCGCAGACCTTGCGTGGCGCGGGCTCCGGCTGGCCGTCTTCATCGACGGCTGCTTTTGGCACGGCTGTCCCGAACACGCGACCCGACCGGCGTCGAACGCTGAGTGGTGGGCTGAGAAGCTGGACGCCAACGTCGCAAGGGACCGTCGGACGGACGCGCTGCTGGCAGATCGGGGTTGGACAGTCAGGCGCTACTGGGAGCATGAAGATCCAGAGCGGGTTGCCGACGACATCCTGGCAACGTTGCGCCGACTCAGGAGGTGCACCGGGCGTGCTGATCGGTCGCACACGCCGAGATAGAGAGTTGTGGTGCTGGCAGGCCGATGTCGGATTTGCCCCGTTGATGGAGTAGAACTCTTGCATGGGTTCGGTTAAATCTCGGGTACGTGCCGATACTCTCGGGTTTGCTGGAAGCAGTAGTTCCCACTGTGTTCCGACACCGGCAAACTTGGAGGGGTGACGACCGAAGGCATGGAATCCGAGGTCGAGCTCGACGACGCGCAGCGGCGCGTCGCCGAGGCGCCGGTCGACAAGCGACTGCTTGTGGTGGCAGGCGCAGGTCAAGGGAAGACCGAAGTCGTTTCGGCACGCCTTGGACACCTGATTGAGGAGGAAGGGCTCTCCGCATCGTCGGAGCTTTTGGTCTTGAGCTTTTCGCGGGCAGCGGTCCATGC
Organism: Gordonia bronchialis DSM 43247; assembly: GCF_000024785.1. Lineage (NCBI taxonomy): Bacteria > Bacillati > Actinomycetota > Actinomycetes > Mycobacteriales > Gordoniaceae > Gordonia > Gordonia bronchialis. The sequence goes on from NC_013441.1 coordinate 376,041, forward strand.
CGTACGCACGCGGCTCTCGGAGCGAGACATTGCCGAGCTCAACGTCAGGACCTTCGATTCGTTCGCATCGCAGGTACTAATCGACGCCGATGAGGAACCACAGGCGGGATTTGAGGCAAGGATCCGACAAGCCACCGGAGTCCTGGCCGAGCATGCCGCCGGAACCGAATGGATCGACGATCTCTGCCACGTTGTCATTGATGAGGTCCAGGACGTGGTTGGTGACCGGGCGGCACTGGTGCTCGCGCTGCTGGAGAGGCTCGACGAGCATGCAGGATTCACCGTTCTCGGAGACCCGCTTCAGGGCATCTATGACTTCGCCCGAACGGAGTCCGCCGACCAGACGACATCGGCGGAGTTCCTCGCCCGGGTGGCAGGTGACTTCGGTGCGACCGAGGTCGCGCTGTCCAAGAATCACCGAGCCCAAGGGCAGGACTGCGTCCGAATCGCGCAGCTAGGTCAAGAGTTGCGGCGCACGGACGACGCAACCGAGGCCTTGTCTGTGTTGCGCGCGGTCCGTGAGTCGCTACCGCAGATCAGCCGTGTGGATAGGTGGGAATTCCTCGGTGACTACTCGGGGCGGTCTGCGGTGCTATGCCGCACGAACGCTGAGGTCTTGCGCATTTCTCGACAGCTCGTCGACGCCGGAGTTCGCCACGCTGTGCGCAGGCCCGCGCAGGCCTTTGGGGCGTCAAAGTGGATCGGACGTGCGCTGGGGCCCCTCGTTGGACCTGCCGCCGCGCGATCGGAGGTTGAGACTCGACTGGCGCAGATACTCGGGGCGGAAGCCTACGAAGCGTGGTATCTCCTCAAAGCGGTGGACGTACGGTCGCGCAGCACGGAGCAGATCGATCTCGGACGTGTGAGGCGCGCTGTCGCCGCGGCCAACGTCCCGCTCGCCTTAACCCAGGATGATGTCGTCGGAGTCGTTGTCTCGACCATCCACCGTGCGAAGGGCTTGGAGTTCGACAACGTCTTTCTCGCTGACTGGCGCGATTCGTTCGCCGGTGAGCGTGATGATTGGGAACAGGTCCGGCTCGAGTATGTGGCGCTCACACGCGCATCGCAGTCGATCGTCAGGATCGAGACCCCGCGATCGCGGTCCGTGATCTCTGAGAGCGGTTGGCTACCTGGCCGGCACCAAGAGCGTGCCGGGACCAAAGGAAGGTTGCGAGCGCGCGCCATGGAGATTGGCTACGACGACGGTTACGTCTCGCGGCCAGTGGCGGTCGGAGAGCAGTCCGCCTCCTCGATCCAGGAGAACCTGGACCGCGCCATCCCCGGCACCGCAGTGAATGCGGTTCTGGACATCACCCGATCGGATCAACTGCGGCCTATCTACGCGCTGACCGTTGGCGGATCTCCGATTGGTGTCACCACAGAAGATTTCGGGCGGGAGTTCGCGGCACTCTTCAGGGTCCGCCCTGGGCAGTGGCCCAGCGAGCTCACCGACATGGTGTTGGTATCGGTGGAAACGACAGCAGGTGATCCTCGTATTGCAGAAGAAGCCGGTGTGGGACCCGGAGGGTTCTGGTTGGTGCCCAGGGTCGCGGGTTTGGCACGGCCACTGTGGGATGTCATGGAGAAAGTGGGATGAGCGTGGACGACGTTCTGGCAGAGAAGTATCGCTTTCGGGAGGCGATGGTCGACGCCTTGCGGGGTGACCTTGTCGGGCCTGGCGAGGGCGACGACGAAGTGATCGGCGAGGCGCCGCTGAGTCGATACATCATCGGTGCGCTGTGGCCGCAACCCGCGGACGAAGAGGACGCCGAGGCCACCGAGCAAGCCGCCGAGGCCGAGCCGACCGGCGCGGAGGCCGATGGTGAGTCCGATGAGGGCAGCCCGGTCGCGGAGTCCCGCATGCGATTCCCGTCCTCGGTGGGTCTGACGTTCTCGGTGCGTGCGTCGGCTGAATCAGTGGTTATCGCCCCGAGCGCGGGACGCTACGAGGAGCTGACCGACGATGACGAGGCAGCGCTTGGATGGCGACGCCACGAGGTTCCCGCAAAGACTTTCGCGCAGCAACTACAACGACCTGGCGTCTACCGGGATGATGTCGCGGACGGCCTGCAGCTCTATCGTTACGTGCGCCCAGAGCGGGATGGTGTGGTCACCGTGACCGTCGCCCTCAAGAACACCCATACCGCCATCAAAGGTGACCTGCGCGACGGGATCTCGTGGTTCCAGGTGGGCATTGCCGTACAGACCCAACACGCCGACATCGTTGATCGATCGGCCGCCCACAACATCGGTGTCGATCCCGACCTTGACACCGCGGCCTTGATGTACCGCAACGCTCATACGTTCGCGATCGGACATGGGTGCGCAGCCGAGTGGGATCTGGACGAAGTGCACGACGGCGCGGTCTCGAAGGTTGCCACCACGTTCATCCCGTCGCACGAGGTCCACCGGGCCAAGCCGGGAGTCGTCACGGGCATCGACTTGCACATGAAGACGTTGGCCGAGCGGCCCATCGGAGAGATCAGCACCAACCTTCGGGGATTGACAAGCCAATACCGTTCGTGGATAGACACTTTGGAGGGCGAGGTCAGCACCGGGACCGCACGCGTCGGCGGCGATCTGCAACCGGTCGCGGAGCGCCATCTTCGAGAGATGCGCAAGGCCGCCGATCGGATCGATGCCGGCATCCGGCTTCTCGAGGACGACGCCGACGCGCTGCGTGCGTTTCGTCTGGCGAATCGCGCGATGCAACTTCAACGTGCACGCCAGGATTGGGTGCGAGGTGGTGCGCAGGGAACTGTGGGCGATGGCGCCGACGCACGGTGGCGTCCCTTCCAGATCGCCTATGTACTGCTCAATCTCCCGGGCATCGCCGACCCCGCCCACGACGACCGGGGGATCGCCGACCTCCTGTGGTTCCCCACGGGCGGCGGCAAGACCGAGGCCTATCTCGGGCTCGTGGCCTTCGTCATCCTCCTGCGTCGAATCCGCAACTCGGCGGCATACGGAGTCGCCGTCATCATGCGGTACACACTGCGTCTCCTCACCATCCAGCAATTCGAGCGCGCGTCCATGCTCATGTGCTCCTTGGAGACGGTTCGCAAGAGCAATCCGGAGCTGGGATCGCGTCCCTTCTCGATCGGACTGTGGGTTGGCGCGGGCGCCACTCCCAACAGCCTCAGAGAGGCGCGAACGTCACTCAAGAAGCTCGCTCGTGGTGAGGAACTCCAGGAGAAGAACCCTGTCCAGCTCACCCAATGCCCCTGGTGCGGAACCTTTCTCGATCACGAGAACTACAAGGTGGCGAGAATGCCGAGCGAGCACCTCAACATCGCGTGCGGTACATCATCGTGCGACTTCCGCAGCGGGTTACCCGTTCACGTCATCGACGAGGATGTCTACCGCGAGCGGCCGGAATTGATCCTGGGCACCGTCGACAAGTTCGCCATGATGGCGTGGAACGAGAACGTCGGAAAGCTGTTCGCCCGCGACGGCAAGGGCACCCCGCCGGAGTTGATCATCCAGGACGAGTTGCATTTGATCTCCGGGCCGCTGGGATCGATGGTGGGTTTGTACGAGACGGCCGTCGATGCCGCGTGCTCGGTCCCGTCGATCCACGACGAGTACAACAGGGCGCGACCAAAGGTGATCGCCTCCACGGCGACGATCCGCCGCGCCGACGAGCAGATCGAAGCGGTATTCGCCCGTTCGGCAACCCTTTTCCCGCCGCCGGGCATCGATCCCGATGAGTCATTCTTCGCCGAGCCCTCGGGGAAAGACCAGCTCGGCACCCGAAGGTATGTGGGCGTGATGGCCTCCGGGACCAGCCATGCAACCCTGCTCGTCCGCGTCTACGCGGCATTGCTCCAGGCAGCCAAGGACATCGAGGGCGACGACGCCACTCGCGACCCGTACTGGACCCTGCTGGGCTACTTCAACAGCCTCCGTGTGTTGGGTAGCGCGAATCTCCAGGTCGAGGGAGATGTCAGGGAACGTCTCGGGGTTGTGTCGAAGCGCAATGGCACAGCGCAGCGTGAGCTCAAAACGGTCAATGAGTTGACCAGTCGTGTTCCTTCTTCGGAGATCCCGGGAAGGTTGAAGGCATTGGAACGCAAGCTCGGTGGTGGCAACGCGCCCGACGACGTCGTCTTGGCGACCAACATGATCTCCGTCGGTGTGGACATCGACCGACTCGGTCTGATGACCGTGATGGGTCAGCCGCAGGCCAGCGCCGAGTACATTCAGGCGACGAGCCGCGTGGGTCGTCAGCATCCTGGCCTCGTGGTCACGATCTTCAACTCGGCCCGTTCTCGTGATCGTTCGCACTACGAGAGCTTCCGACCCTTTCACCAATCCCTCTACCGTGCAGTCGAAGCGACGAGCGCGACGCCCTTTGCCGCTCGGGCAAGGGATCGCGGTTTGCACGGCGTTCTCATCGCGATGACGCGGCTACTGGTAGGTGAGTTGGCAGGAAACGATTCGGCTCATCTCGCAGCCGACTACTGGGATGACCTGACCAAGGTCGGAGACCTGATATCCGAGCGAGTCGGACGAGTGGCCCCGGACGAGCAGGCCGCAACCGAGGATGAGATCGCCGCGCTCCTGAAGGTGTGGGCTGACGAGGGCGAAGCGCGAGAGAACATGAAGTACCAGAACAGCCGGAACCCTCAGGCGGCACTCATGGTGCGCCCGGAGGACGCGCTCACCAGCGAAGAGATCGAGTATTCGCAGCGTGAGGTTCCGTGGCCGACCCTACAGAGCATGCGCGACGTAGACGCCGAGAGCAGCCTGCACCAGATCCCTATGAGGAGGAAGAAGTGAGCATCGCCGAGGCCAAGGCCCGTCGCAGCCAACTGCTCAGTACCTACGGCATCGGTGGTCTGTTTCCCTCGGAGACATCGAGTTTCATGATCGTGGGACTGCACGAATGGAACGAGGAACGATCCCCGGTCATCAGTGAGCCCCGGCTTGCTCGATCATTGCGCGTCCAGGAGCTGAAATCGCCTCCGGCCGGCGGAAGGAAAGACGTCCCGGTCGTCCGCTTCCCCGAAACCCAGATCTGCCCGGGATGCCGCCGCATCGGCACCACGGCTGCGCTCGGAGGGGACTGGAACGCATCGAACTGCAAGTGCAAGGAAGGCAGGGCGGGCGCCGCGCTCTCACCGTTTCGTCTGATCATCGCGTGCCCGCGCGGACACATCGACGAATTCCCCTTCTACCAATGGCTGCATCGCGACGCGGGGGATCGAGCGGCTGTGAAACACGAGATGCGGATGGTGTCACTCGGACGGACATCATCACTGGACGACCTCGTCCTCGAATGCAGCTGTGGCGTCAAGGAACAGACTCTCGAGAAGGCCTCGCAGGCATCCGCGATGAAGGGAATCACCCGCTGCCGGGGACGTCGTCCGTGGCTCGGTGAGGACCACTCGGAGGAGTGCGGCGAGACCCCACGTGTTCTCCAGCGTGGCGCTTCGAACGTGTGGTTCCCCGCGGTCCTGTCGGCGATCTCGATTCCGCCCTATTCGGAAGCCTTGGCGAAGTTCGTCGACAAGCATTGGGCGGCGCTCGAAGATCCGGAAGCGGTCAACGATGCGTTGCTCCGGAACATCGCCAAACAGTCCCGAGGTCGATTCACGGTCGAGCAGATCGTCGCCGAGGTCGAACGCCGCCGCGGCGAGGAGACGGCGGAGGATATCGACGAGGAGCAGTTGCGTCGGCAGGAGTTCCAGGCGCTCATGGACGGGCGCGAAGAGGACAAGGACGAATCCGACTTCGTCTGTGAGAAGACCGTGATCAAACGCCAGTTCTCCGGAGACGTTCCCGGCCTGTTCACGGATCTGCGCAAGGTCACGCGATTGCGGGAGGTACGCGCCTTGCGCGGATTCTCTCGCCTCAGCGGCTCCACCGACGAGGGATCGTTCTGCTCACTGTCACCCGAACCCCTGTACTGGCTGCCCGCCATCGAGGTCATCGGTGAGGGAATCTTCCTGGCACTCGACCGCGACGAACTGACCGATTGGGCTGCAACACCTTTCGCTCAGGGGCGGCGACGCAAGCTACAGGATGCCGCCGACAGACAAGGGATCGCCTTCAAACGTCCACCCACCCAGGTCGACATCGCCAAGGTCGCTCTGCACACGCTCGCACACATCCTCATCGACCAACTCTCCCTCGACGCCGGCTACCCGGCGTCCTCGTTGCGGGAGCGCCTCTTCGTCGACGACGAGATGGCCGGCATCCTGATCTACACCGCCAGCTCCGATTCCGCGGGCAGCCTCGGCGGTGTGGCCTCCCAAGCCGACCCGGAGAAGTTCGCCGCGGCGATCAACGAAGGACTTGACAGGCTCTCCTGGTGCTCCTCGGACCCTGTCTGTATCGAGTCGCCCGCCTCGGGAACCGACGCTCTCAACATGGCTGCCTGCCACGCGTGTGTGCTGGCCCCGGAGACGTCGTGCGAGCTCAACAACACCCTCCTCGATCGCGCTCTGCTGTTCGGGACCCACGAACCGGGCGAGGAGAGTGCAGGCCTGTTCAGTGTGCATCTGGGCCGGACATAGGCTGCCCTTGGGGCAGTATCGAGGAGGCAGAGCACATGGCTGACATCGCCGCAGGTGAGCGCGTCATCGTCCGCGACGAGGAGTGGCTCGTGCGTGCCGCGCGTGCCACCGACCTGGACGGCACGCGCGTCGAGGTCACCGGCGTCAGCGAGTTGGTGCGGGATCAGGATGCGGTGTTCTTCGATCACCCAGAGCTCGATACCGTGCACCGGCTCGACCCGCGAGCGGGCACGCTCGTCGCCGACACGTCACCGGGATTCCGCCGCACGCGCCTGTGGTTGGAGTCGGTACGACGTGGCAGCCCGATCCCGGCCTCGGACACCCGCATCACCGTCGGCCACGAGGCATTGCTCGACCGGATGGACTATCAGCTCCGGCCGGCCGCGCAGGCACTGAAGAACCTCCGGCCACGCATCCTCATCGGTGATGCCGTCGGACTCGGCAAGACACTGGAGATCGGCATCCTGCTCTCCGAGCTGATCCGTCGCGGACGTGGTGAACGCATCCTCGTGGTCACCCCGCGTGCGGTGCTCGAACAGTTCCAGCAGGAACTGTGGACCCGATTCGCCATCCCGCTGGTCCGATTGGACTCCGCAGGTATCCAGAAGGTCAAGCAGACGCTGCCCAGCTCACGCAATCCCTTCAGCTACTACAAGCGGGTCATCGTCTCCATCGACACACTCAAGAACCCGGCGCGGTACAAGCACCATCTCAAGAGCCAGCATTGGGATGCCGTCGTCATCGACGAATGCCACAACCTGATCAATCGGGGAACGCAGAACAACGAATTGGCGAGATTGCTGGCATCACAATCGGATGCATTCATCCTGGCGAGCGCGACGCCACACAACGGCAAGCAGGAATCCTTCGCCGAGCTGATCAACATGCTCGATCCGACCGCCATCGTCGACCCGAACGACTACAAGGCCAAGGACATCGAACACCTCTACGTTCGTCGACACCGCAACTCCGCCGACGTGAAGCTCGACGTCTCCCACAAGTGGCGTGAGAGACGCAAGCCCGACATCGTCGGGGTGTCGCCGACCATCGCCGAACGAGCCGTGCTGCGCGAACTCGAAGACGTGTGGCTACACCCCACCGGTGACCCGGTCATCGAGGGCAAGGGACGCCAACTGTTCCCCTGGACCCTCTACAAGGCGTTTCTCTCATCGCCACGCGCCTTGCGCGCGAGTATCGCCCGCAGGCTCCGGACCATCGACAACGATAGGGACCGGGAGTCGGTCGCCCTGCAGCGGCTCGATGACCTCGCGGAACGAGCCGAGGCGACCACTCCCGCCAAACTCGAGGAGCTCGTAGCCTATCTGGGCAGGATCGGCGTTGCCGCGTCGTCCGACGAGCGCGTGGTGATCTTCTCCGAACGCATCGACACACTCGACTGGCTGCAGGCGGAACTCCGTCGCAGACTCAAGTTCCCGACCAAGGCGATCAACGGACTCCTGGCGGTGGAGGTGCTGCACGCGGGACTGTCCGACGAGAAGATCCAGGCGGTGGTCGAGGGATTCGGGCAGAAAGCTTCTCCCATCAGGATTCTCATCGCTTCCGACATGGCATCGGAGGGTCTGAATCTGCACAAGGAATGCCACCAGTTGGTGCATTACGATCTGCCGTGGTCGTTCATCCGCATCCAACAGCGCAACGGACGCATCGATCGATACGGCCAACTCCATTCGCCTCAGATCGCGGCGCTCGCGCTTGCCGCTGAGGATGACGTCACCGACGATCTGAACGTCGTCACGAAACTGCTGCAGAAGGAACACGAGGCCAACCGCGCGCTCGGCGACGCCGAGGTCCTCCTCGACCTCCACGACTCCAAGATCGAGGAGGAGACCGTCATGGAGGCCATCCGTACCGGCCGCGACCTCGACGACCTCGTACCCGAGCCCACCCCTGAGAGGCTCAATCCCTTTGCACGACTGATGGTTCAGGGTGGGACCCACGAGAGCGAGCCGGCACCGGAAACCGCGGCCCGGCTGTCGTTGTTCGACGACGACGACAACTACCTGACCGATGAACTCGCCGACATTTCCGCCGACGGCGGTACCGACCTCGACATCCATCGCGAGGACGAACAGGATCTGGTCGCCTTCAAGCCGCCCCAGGATCTTCTCACCCGCTTTCGGGACCTGCCGCCGGACTATCTGCGCGAGCAGGAGATCGAGAAGCGTCTGCGCTTGACGGGCAGCCCTGACCTCGCCAGGGATCGACTGACGCGTGCCCAACGAGCACAAGATAGTTCGTGGCCCGACGTGCACTTCCTGGCCCCCATCCATCCGGTGCTCGACTGGGCAGGGGATCGCGCGATCGGCCGATTCGGGCGCAACGAGATTCCCGTCGTCACCGGCGCCGTCGACCACCCCCATTTCCTCACCCAGGCTGTCTGGTCCAACGATGCAGGCCGTCCCGCCATCGCGCACTGGGGTGCGGTGACCGGCCTTCCCGACGCCCCCGAGGTCGTCGATTTCGAGTTCGTCGTCGAGGTCGCCGGGCTCAGTGAGGCGGCGGGCAACCCAGGGGTACCCGACGACGCCCTCGAGCCGCTCCAACATCTGGTCCCCGCGGCGGTCGACGCAGCCCGTAACCACATCCGTGCCAGACGCGACGACTTCGAACACAATCTGATCGACCGTGTCGACCGCTACCGCGCCGACCTGACCAGGTGGGAACAAACCGCACTGACCATCGCCGCGGAGCCCGGCAAACGCACGGACGCCCGACTGGAGATCGAACACACCGCAGACAGCTGGGCCTCGATCATCGACTCGATGGCCGCGTCTGGTGAACCGTTTGTGCGGGTCGTCGGCGTCATCATTCCGAAGCCCAGAGGGTGAGAGCATGTTCGATTCGATTCACAACGTCAACGACTTCCTCTCCGAGCACTGGTTGGCCGAGGTCTTCCCCACCAACTTGAAGAACCTCGCTCGGCAATGGAAGGAGTGGGCCGAGCAGGACAAGCCGACCCCGGTGAAGGGACTCGCAACGATTGCGAGCACGTATATCCGCGATCTCGGCGACCTCCCCGCGCCCGCCACCGACACGATCGACGCGAGGGTGACGGAGTTGCACTCCACGTTGTTGGCAGCGGTCGGGTTCACCGCTGAAGCGGTGACCATCGAGACCGCCCAGGCCGATACGACAATCGACGTACCGGTCCTCGCGCGGTACCCCAGCACCGGTTCCACGGACTCGCTGCACATCCTGCAGGCGTATCCGGTGGACAATGCCGACGCACTGTTCGGCGGCGATGCCGAACTCGTCGAACCTCTTCGCCGCCACGTCACCAGCGAGAAGATCGAGAAGATCGAGGCGGTAGGTGAAGCGGTCACGCAGCTGTTCGTCAGCGACGCCGCACCCCGCTACCTGCTCGTCGTGGCCGGTGGCGTCGCACTGCTGACCGACGTCGGCCGATGGTCGGAAGGACGCTACCTCGCATTCGACGTGGCGACGGCCCTGGACCGCCGCGACGAGAAGGCAAGCGGCGAACTCACCTGGCATGCCGGGCTCTGGTCGGCCAACGCCCTTCTCCCCGACGAGGAAGACGGCAAGGCCGAGATCGACCACTACACCGAGAGCTCGGAGAAGCACGCCGTCGGCGTCAGCGAGGACCTCCGCGAAGGGCTGCGCACCTCCATCGAGAAGATCGCCAACGAGGTTCTCACCCGACGCCGCGAGGCGGGTTTGCCGGTCGAGGGCATCCCTGAACTCCCGCGCGATCTGACCACACAGTCGCTGCGGTTCTTGTACCGAATCCTGTTCCTGCTCTTCGCCGAGGCGCGTCCCGAGCTTGGAGTGTTGCCGGTCGGCACCCCGGAGTACGAATCGGGCTATGGACTCGACCGACTGCGGGAACTCGTCCAGGTGCCCCTCACCGGACGCTCCGCCGACGGGCACCACCTCCACGAGTCGCTGGATCTGCTGTTCCGGCTGGTCAACACCGGCCACAAAGCAGGCGCCCGCGACGTCGACGGAATGGTCTTCGAGCCGCTGAGGTCGGATCTGTTCGATCCGGCAAAGACTCCCTACATCGACGGGGAAGGGATGCGGATCAGCAACCGTGTCCTGCAAGAGGTACTCAACCTGTTGCTGCTCTCCAAACCCTCGAAGCGCAAAGGCGCACAGCGCGGCTACATCTCGTACGCGCAGCTCGGTATCAACCAGCTGGGTGCCGTCTATGAGGGCCTGATGTCCTACAGCGGTTTGATCGCCGATGACGACATGGTGGAGGTCGCCAAGGACGGCAACGCCGACAAGGGATCGTGGCTGGTTCCCTCCACCAGGTCCGGTGACTACGACGCCGATGACATCGTCTGGCGCGAGGACAGACTCACCGGCCGCAAGGACATCGTCCGGCATCCCAAGGGTAGCTTCGTCTTTCGACTTTCCGGACGGGACCGGCAGCGCAGTGCCTCTTACTACACCCCGGAAGTGCTCACCAAATGCGTGGTCAAACACGCACTCGCGGAGCTCATCACCGATGACACCAAGGCCCAGGACATCCTGGAGTACCGAATCTGCGAGCCGGCCCTGGGAAGCGGCGCCTTCCTCAACGAGGCCATCAACCAATTGGCCGCCGAGTATCTGCGTCGGCGTCAAGACGAATTGCAGACGCCGATCAAGCCGGAGGATTACACCACCCAACTCCAGAAGGTGAAGGCCTATCTGGCGTTACACCGAGCCTATGGAGTGGACCTCAATTCCACTGCGGTCGAGCTGGCCGAGGTCTCGTTGTGGCTCAACGTGATGCACAGCGGCCTGCAGGCACCGTGGTTCGGACTGCACCTGCGTCGTGGCAACTCGTTGATCGGCGCGCGCCGCGCCACCTACGACCTGACCTCGCTTGGGCGAGCCAAGAAGAGCTGGCTGAAGACGCCTCCCACCGATCGTCCTCTGTCGGAGGGATCGATCGGGGACGGCGAGATCCACCACTTCCTCTTGCCCGCCGAAGGCTGGGCCGCGGTTGCCGACGCCAAGCAGGCGAAGGAACTCGCGCCCGATGCAGCGGCAGCGCTCCGGGAATGGCGCAAGAGGGTCACCAAGAAGCCGAACCAGAAGCAGACAGACCGACTCAAGGCGCTCGCCACTCGAGTGGAACGTCTGTGGGCGTTGGCGTTACGGCGTCTGGAGATCAGTGAGCAGCAGATCTCCCGCCAGATCGACGTCTGGGGAGCCGACTTGCCCGTCGTGGAAGACGCGGTGGACCGCGAACGCGTCGAGCGGGAACTGCACGATCCAGAAGGACCATACGAGAGGTTGCGCCTGGCGATGGATGCCTGGTGCGCCCTTTGGTTCTGGCCCGTTACCGGTTCCGTCGCGGACAACGACCAGGGTCACCCAGGGCCTCCAGGACTGGACGAGTGGATCGTCACGCTTGAAGAGCTTCTTGGTGCTGCGGGTATCAAAAAGGTTGAAGCCGGCCAGAGTTCGTTCCAGGACCTCGCCGACGGATTTAAAGAACTTGCTCAGATCGACGATCAGGACCGTCGGTTCTCGGGCATGCGAACCATCCCGGATCTGCTTCTGCGTCACCAATGGCTGGGTACGGCAAGGGAGATCGCGCAAGATCAGGGATTCTTCCACTGGGAACTGGACTTTGCCCAGATCTTCCAGCGTGGAGGGTTCGATGTGCAGGTTGGGAACCCTCCCTGGGTGCGGCCCAAATGGCGTGATGACGAGACATTGAGCGAGTCTGATCCAGTGTTCGCGCTCCGTGAAAAGATCCCAGTAGCTGAGTTTAATTCGAGGCGAAGCCGTCTCCTGGCAGACGAGTGGACAAGAGCGCTGTATCTTGACGATTTAGCTTGGTGGGCAGGGACCGCTGAGCATCTAGGTTCACCTGAGATCCATCCAGCTCTGACAGGTGTTCAAACGAATCTGTATACCAACTTCATGGAGCAGGTGTGGCGGAATGCGGCACCGCAGCGCTCCGCGACGGGGCTGATCCATCCGGAGGGTCATTTCAGCGATCCAAAAGCCGGCTCGTTACGAGCGAAAACCTATCCCCGTCTCCGTCGACATTGGCAATTCTTCAACGAACATATGTATTTTGAAGGTATTGGAGACACTGTAGTTTTCGGAGTCCATGTGTATGGGCCTCCGAAAGAGGTGGGATTTCTACAGATTACTTCCCTTTTTGACCCTCAGACCATTGACGATTCCTTCGCGAAGGCCGAATCGAAGGACGTTCCAGGAATCCAGTATCCGTGGGGCGGGTGGGACCTTCGGGGGCACGCTTCCCGAATCGAGACGATTTCTGAGAGAATCTTGGCGGACTGGGCGATGCTTTTTGATCCAGTCGGTACACCTGCGGTTCAAGCGCGTTTGCTGAGGCCTGTAACCCGCGAACATGTTGAGGTCTTATCCACCGTTGCCCGGTACCCATTCAGAACTGCTTCGCTCGGATACAAGTGGACCAGGTGCTTCGACGAAGATAAGGGAAAGAAGGACGGGTACATCGAGTGGCGCACGGAGTTTCCCGGTAGTTGGGATGAAGTGGTCCTGCAGGGGCCGCACTTCACTGTTGCTACGCCGTTTGCCAAGGAGCCGAACGAGAATTGCAGGAGCAAGGGTGACTACACCACCTGGGACCTCGAATCCCTTCCGGAGTCGGTGATCCCGCGAACCAACTATCAGCGGGCGTGCGATCGCGACACCTACGATGCCGGCATCCCGAAGTGGGGGGATCGGCCGGCGACCGACTACTGGCGGGTGGCGTGGCGCAATATGACCCAACCCGGGTTGGAGAGATCACTACACGCAGCCCTTGTGCCACCGGGGGCAGCACATGTAAACACAGTCAACTCGTTGACTGTGTGTACATGTGCTAGCACCTGTAAACAATTGTCGAGTCCTGACGGACTCTCCGATCTCAGAATGACCGGACTGGTAGCCGGACTTTGGGCATCGCTCCCATTCGACTATCTGGTGAAGGTCAGCGGTCGACCCCATGTGCAAACAGAAGTCGTGGATCGGTTTCCTGCGCCCGTGGATCACCCGGCTGCCGCCCAGCTCCTGTTCCGCACTCTCCGTCTGAACTGCTTGACGCGCGACTACCAACCGCTGTGGGATGCGCTGTACGAACAGGGATTCGCCACCGACATGTGGACCGCGCCTTTCGCCGGTCAGCTCAAGCCACTCGGGGTCTCGGTGCCCGAATGGTCGATGACCACTCCGCTCCGCACCGACTTCGAGCGTCGCGCCGCACTGGTCGAGATCGATGCGCTCTCGGCCCTGATGCTGGGGCTCACCGCAGAGCATCTTGCACTCATGTTCCGAACGCAGTTCCCGGTGCTTCGCAAGTACGAGTACGAGATGTATTTCGACGCCAACGGTCGTAAGATCGCGAAAGATCATCACGCACAAGGGGTTCACCAACAGAAGGAAGATTTCAAGCTCCTGCAGGAATGGATGATCGGCGGCGACCACGGTGACTTGCTGGACCGCTACACGCCGTTCGAGCCGGATGCCGAGCACGCGGAACCCTGGTTCTACAAGCCCGATCGTGAGGCGGAGATGCGTGCGGCGTACGCCGAGTTCGAGCAGCGATTGGCGGATGGATGACGCTCGCCCAACCCAGCCTCCCTTCGTTGCTGGCGGCAGAGACGCAAGAATCGATCGTCGAATACCTGACGACAACCTTCGCCCTCTCCGATCCCGCGACCCAGACGGCGTTGCGCGACTTCCTCGGTGACACCGACACCGGCATCTTTCGCGGGCCCTACCTCAAGATCCGCACCCCGTACCAACCTGTCGGTGACGGCTGGGTGTCACCGCTGGAGTGGATGCCGTCGGGCTTTCGGCCCTTTCAACACCAGGCAGAGGCGTTTGCGCGACTCTCCACCAACGGGAAGGCGGCCCAGCCGACGATCGTCACGACCGGCACCGGATCGGGAAAGACGGAGTCGTTTCTCGTTCCGCTCCTGGATCACTGCAAGAGAGCCGCGGCCCGCGGCGAGCGGGGAATCAAGGCGATCATCCTGTACCCGATGAACGCACTCGTCACCGATCAAGCTCGTCGCCTTGCCGATTATCTGCACGGTGATGAGCGCCTCGCCGGCGTGAGCGCCGGTGTCTACATCGGCGGTGAGGGTAAACGAAGGCATGCCGGCCCCCATGCCCTGATCGATCACCGGGACACCCTGCGCGACAACCCACCCGACATCCTGCTCACCAACTACCGGATGCTCGATCTGCTCTTGCTGCGCCAGGCCGACACCCGCCTGTGGGACAACGCGACGACCACACTGCAGTATCTGGTGCTAGACGAGTTCCACACCTACGACGGAGCTCAGGGCACCGACGTCGCCATGCTCATCCGCCGTCTCGGTTCCCGGTTGGGACTGGAAGGTGCGGCCGGCCCGTTGGGGCGGGTCACCCCGGTCGCCACCTCGGCCACCCTTGGTGGTGGCTCACAATCCGTCGAACTCCGTCGCTTCGCGAGCACCGTGTTCGGCTCCGACTTCGGGTCCGATTCGGTCGTAGGAGAGACCTCGTTGGCACCCATCGACGTTGTCCGCGAAGTCGATTTCACCCTTGACATCCCCTCGGTCGCCGAGATCCTGGCCGTCCCAGAACCCGTCGCCGACGACCCGGCCTCGTGGGAGCCACTGGCACGTACCGTCCTCGCCGGCGGGCAATCGGGCGCCGAGGACTTCTCCGATCCCGTCACCATCGGTGGTGCACTGCGCCGACATTTCCTCACCCGCGTCGTCATCGACGTCCTGGGCGCGCAGCCCCGTACCGTCGCAGACGCAGTGCTGGACGTCGCGCAGGCGGGCATCCTCCCGTGGGGAGTGCACAACTCGACGGCCCCACGCGAGGCGCAGACCGCGCTGCTGAGATTCCTTGCGCTGCTGTCGATAGCGCGGGTGCGAGACGTCTCCGGATCGCTGCGCCCTCTGGTCAATGTTCAGGTCCAGATGTGGGTACGGGAACTCAGCCGCATGCTCCGACTGGTCTCCGACACCCCCGACTTCCGTTGGTGGCACTCGGGTCCCGCCGAAGGACAACGACATCTGCCCGCGACCTACTGCCGAGTGTGCGGACGATCCGGATGGATGGCCGCGACCACCGAACTCGGCGACAGCCTCTCCGGTGAATCACCGGCCATCTGGCGCAACAGCGCGCGGTCCGGCAGCCGTGCGAAAAACCGCGTGATGCTCGCAGCCAACCCGGCCGAAGACGGGGTTCGTCACCTCGACCCCGAAACCCTCGAGGTGCATGCGGCGCCGCGCGAGGGCACCGTGGCCGTTCACATCTCCATCGATGACGAGGAAGCCGCAGGCGAGGTCTGTCCATCATGCGGCGCCCGAAACGCGATCCGGTACATGGGCTCGAGCGTCGCAACCCTGCTCAGTGTCGGCCTCACCACGGAGTTCGGTTCACGTCTGCTCCCTGATGCGGAGAAGAAGACCCTGGTGTTCACCGACTCAGTCCAGGACGCCGCCCACCGCGCCGCGTTCATCGAGGGCCGCGCCTTCGCGTTCAACTTCCGCTCGGCTCTGTACGCCTGTGTGGAGGACGGGAACCGCACCCTCGCCGAGGTCGGGCAAGCACTCGCCACCCGGGCCACCACCGACGAGCTGTACGCCATCACCCCGCCCGATTTTGCCCGGCGCCTCACCACCGACGCCGACTGGCTGGACCACGACGACGGGACCCTGCGACGAATCCTGGCCACCAGACTCGTTTTTCAGTCCCAACTCGAGGTCGGACTGGGCACACGCACCGGCCGCACACTCGAACTCACGTCCTCACTAGCCGTCGATGTCGACGTCGACCTGGCGTATTTCGGCGCGGCTGCACGCGACGTCCACCAGAACCTGCCCCAGCTGAGCGTGACCGACCTCCCCGACGACGCGTCCTATCGCATCTGGCTGCTCGGACTCCTCGACCACCTCAGGACCGGCGGTGGCATCCTCCACCCGTGGCTGACGACCTACATCACGCAAGAGGGCAAGCGGTGGTCGATCTGGGGAGGTAGCGCCGACGGCATGCCCAAGTTCCCACGCGGTCGACCGGCACCGTCGTTCTACACCACGGGTACCGCGGGAGAGACCGACTTCCAATCACTGAGTCCGCGTGGCGAATCCTGGCTGACCGACTGGACCAAGAGATGCCTGGGAGTCACCGCAGGCGAGGCGAGAGCCATGCTCATGAGCGTCGTCGCCCTGCTCGCCGGCGACAACGGACCCCTGCACGACCGCGCAGGAGAGAAAGGCGCGCGCATCTTTGGCCTCGATCCGCAGTCGGTGACGCTCCACACCGATGAGCTCGGGCGGCTGGTGTGCCCCACGTGCCACCACCTCCAACCATGCTCTGCCTCTCGCATCGAGATCTGGGAGAAAGCACCGTGCCCCCGGATGCGGTGCACCGGACGACTCGAACCAGCCGAGATCCCGGCCGCGAATTTCTACCGAACGATGTACCGAGGCGGCCGCATCCGTCGCATCGTCAGTGCCGAACACACCGGCCTCCTGGGACGAGACGAGCGTGAAGAGGTCGAAACCCGATTCAAGGTCGGCGGCTCGGCGTCGGATCCCAACATCCTCGCGTGTACACCGACACTCGAACTAGGCATCGACATCGGAGATCTGAGCACCGTGTCGTTGGCCTCGCTGCCACGCTCGACTGCGGGCTACCTCCAGCGAGTCGGTCGTGCGGGCCGGTCCACTGGCAACGCATTCGTGTTCGCGGCGGTACCCACCTCACCTCGCGACCTGTACTACTTCGCCCAACCCGAGCACCTTCTCGCCGGCGAGGTACTGCCACCCGGCGCGTATCTGGAGGCCACCGAACTCCTGCAACGCCAATACCTGGCATTCTGCCTCGACCGGATCGCCGGCGGCGCTCTGCGTATCGGGCCCCCGATGCCGGCGAGATTGGCCGACTGCCTCGACAACGGGATGGACGAGGGCCGATGGCTACGTGGCGTCGTCGACACCTGCACGGCCGGAGCCGCGAAGCTGTCCGCCGACTTCCTGGGTCTCTTCGGCGAGCACCTCAGCGATCTCGCACGAGAACAGTTGGGTGACTTCGCATCCGACGGCCTTCGTCTGCAGGTGGCAGCCGTCGCTGCGCGATGGGTGGAGGAGACCGACGAGATCCGGGACCGGATGAGCGCCCTCTCGGAGGCGATCGCCGTCCTCGACGGTCACGGTCACCTCGACGATGCCCAGCGCGAAGACCGTAAGCGTTGCGCGGGCGAATTCAAGGCCCTCTCGGACCAGCTCTACGACCGCGCCACCATCGAGACGTTGACCGGCCTCTCCGGGGTGGGGCTGTTGCCGAACTACAACCTCCTCGATGACTCCACGACCCTCGACGTGCACCTCTGGTGGACCGTCGGACGAGAGGGCAACACCTCTCAAGGGGACAAACCCCAGACCGAGGCCCTCGACCTCACCTATGAGCGGGGCAGCTCCACCGCATTGACCGAACTCGCGCCCGGTGCCTACTTCTACGCAGGCGGAAAGCGCGTCGAGATCGACGCCATGGACATCGGGCCCGCAACCAAGCCGCACTGGCGTCGAACCCGACTCTGTCCTGATTGTGGTTGGGGGACAACCGACTCCGCAACCGTACCGTCGTGCCCGCGTTGCCATTCCGGTGCGGTGTCTGATTCGGGTGCGGTCCACAAGGTCCTCGAACTGCGCAAGGTGTCGGCGGTTCACCGACTCGACGACGTCCTCATCGACGAGGAGGTGGAGGACCGCACGAGGACCTTCTTCGGCACCATCACCGGTGTCGACATCGAACCCAAGGACATCAATCGGGCGTGGCGGCTCAAGAACACGGCGTTCGGAGCCGAGTATGCGCGGTCGGCGACGATCAGGACCGTCAACACCGGCTATGGCGATGCGCCCGGCGAACAGATCACCATCGCGGGCGAGGCCCGCACCGCACCGGGTTTCACCACCTGTGAACACTGCGGGGTGGTGGCGCCCGGACCCAACTCCACGGACAAGGTCCGCCACCGCGGCTATTGCGTCACCCGTCGAGGTGGGACCGAGAAATGGACGCGCCTGCTGCTGTCGCACGAACTGCGTACTCAGGCCGTCCGACTCCTGCTGCCCGTCTCGCTGCTGAACTTCGAGACGACCCTCGCGTCGTTCAAGGGCGCTCTGCTCCTGGGACTGCGCAAGGACTTCGGCGGTGACCCGCAGCACCTGGCGGTCGTGGCCTCCAGCATGAGCGACACCCAAGGGGCCACCCGACGGTTTCTCGTGCTGCACGACACGGTTCCCGGCGGAACGGGATACCTCGATAGGTTCGGCGACCCACAACGCATGCATCAGATTCTGTCCCTCGCCAGAGACGCACTTGCACAGTGCCCGTGCAGAACCGAAGAGCAGCAGGCATGCCACCGTTGCCTTTACGGGGTTCTGCCGGCCCGGGACATGGAACACGCATCTCGCGAAGCCGCATTACGGTTGATCGAGGAGTTCCTCTCCGAGTGGGATGTCGAGAGTATCGGGACGGTCACCGGAATCGACATCGGCAAGGTGCAACTCAGTGAGCTGGAGATCCGATTCCGCGAGTTGCTCAAGTCCCGGTTGGACGCGCGAGAAGGGGCGTCCTACGAGGTCGCGCTCGGAGGCAAGGGCGAGGAACTCGACATCCGGATACCGGCCCCAGACGGTCGGACGCGACGCTGGCGGATGCGTCCGCTGGTTCAGATGAGCCACAGCGGCGTGGCGACCGAGCCAGACTTCCTGTTCACCCGCGTTGACGCCCAGACCGCCGACGTCGCCATTTATCTGGACGGCAAGCAGTTCCATGCGAGCGTCGAGCACAATCGTACCGACGACGATGCGCGCAAGCGTGACGCGTTGCGCCGCTCCGACATCCGGGTCTGGTCGATCTCATGGGATGACGTCATCGCCGATGAGACGGGCTCGGCCAAGCAGCGTTCCGCCGACATCGTCCACCAGCACATCAAGAATCTCGTTGCCGAGAACGTGTCCGACAACCGTGTGCGCCACATCTGGGCCAACCCCATCGAGTTCCTGCTCGAATACATCGCCGACCCCGACGCCACGGTCTGGGGAGAAGGGGCAGAGGCCACCGTCTTCGAATTGGTGACCGGCCCGGCAGAGCATGGCACCGCCCAGCACTTCCGGGTGGCACCGTCGGAACTGGCCACCGCTCTGATCGACGCGGCCGCCGGGGCGGCGATGACGGATGACGAGACCGGCTCGGTCATGGTCGTTCCCCGCCACGGGCTCAGCGGTCTCCCACTGATCATCTGCGCAGTGCCGGACTCCTTCCGGACCACGCTCGGGGTGTTCACACTGCTCGACGACCGGGCGAACGTGGTCGGCGGACCAGAGCACGACGCACGGTGGCGGGCCTGGCTGCGGTGGTCCAACATCCTGCAGTTCCTCACCCTGCCGCGCTACGGCGACCTCATGCCCCAGCGCATGGCCGCGATATGGACCACCAGGTCGGTCGACGACTTCCTCGCCGTTCCGGTGCCGTTGGCGATCACCGCAGGCGGTCGCGCCGACATGATCACCCCGCTGTCCGGAGAATGGGAGATCGTCCGCGAGTACGCCGATCCCGTCGTCGACGATCTCGTGACCGGTTTGGCCCAGGCCGGTCTCGACGCCCCCGAGGTCGGATTGGAACTGGGCCCCGACGAGTCGATCTGGCAGGTCGAATTGGGTTGGGAGGAACCGAAGGTGGCCGTGGTGACCGATGTCGACGAGGCTCGCGAGGCATGGTTGGACGACAACGGTTGGAAGGTGTTCCGCGTGGACACCACGACAGGTGCCGGTGTGGACGACGTCGCCACATGTCTGACGGAAGGGACACGATGACCCGATATGTGCAGATGCACGAAATGTTCCAGGGCTCCTACAACAAGCTGGACGGAAGCATCAAGTCCCGGGTCCTGAACTTCATGGTCAAGCTCCAACAGGACCCCGACGGAAGCGGCCTGGATTTCAAGCAGCCAAAAGGGGCAGCCGACAAGCACATTCGGACAGCCCGCGTCACCGACAACTACCGTGCCGTACTGATGGACCCTGGTGGGCAATCCGCCCTCTACCTCATTGCGGTGATGAAGCACGACGACGCATACGAGTTCGCCGAGAAGGTCACCGTCCAGGTCAATGAGAAGACCGGAGCTGCAGAACTTTTCGACAAGGTGGCTTTGAAGACCGCTGTGGACACAGCACCCGTCGCCCAGCCGAGCGAACAACCATTCATGCCATCGACCGTCCGCACCTCAGACCTCGAACGCTTCGGCGTGGAACCCGGGATCGCCGAGCGCCTCACCGAGGTGACCGGCGAAGAAGCCTTCCTGGCAATCGCGGGCGCGCTTCCGTCCACGCAGGGCGGAGCCGTCCTCGACCTCGCCTTCGGCAAGAGCCCCGATGACGTGTGGAAGGACTACGCCCTCCAGGAACCCGGGCCCATCGACACCGACGACCTGGAGAAGGCGCTCGAGCGCCCCATCTCCCGGCTCGCGTTCACCGCCGCGGCCGGCGATAACGAGGCCGAGCTGCGCGCCGTGCTCGAAGGAGACTTCGCGAAGTGGCGCGTGTGGCTGCATCCGCTGCAGCGTGATCTGGCCACCCATGATGGGTGGAACGGTCCGTTCCGTGTCACCGGTGGCGCGGGGACCGGCAAGACCGTCACCGCCCTACATCGTGCCCGCCATCTCGCCCGACGCATCGAGGACAGCGGCAGTGGCGAGAAGGTGCTGCTCACCACCTACACCCGAAACCTGGTGCGAGACATCGAAGCCCAGCTGATCATGTTGGCCGGCAAGGAGATCACCGGCCTTGTCGACGTCCTCAATGTCGACGCACTGGCGCGTAAGGTTCTCACCGCCGGTGACAACGGTCGCGTCCTCGTCAATTCCTCGAGCATCGTGCAGGACAGCGACACCCGGGTTGCGCAGCTGTGGGCCACCGCCGCCCAGACGGCAACCGGGAAGTGGGAGCCGGGCTTCCTTTCCGACGAATGGGCGCTGGTGGTGCTGGGCAACTCCATCGAGGACGAGGCCGGGTACCTTCGTGTACCCAGGACGGGCCGCTCACAGCGACTCTCCAGACCCCAGCGTGCCGACGTCTGGAAGGTCGTCGAACACTTCCAACGCCTGATGCGTGCCGAGGGACTCATCACCTTCACCGAGCTCGCGGCGCGGGCTGCATCGGCCCTCGCCGCGGACCCGGGACTGCGCGACAGGTTCGGCTATCGGAACGCCGTCATCGACGAGGCCCAGGATCTGCACCCAGCCCACTGGAAGATGCTGCGCGCTCTCGTCGCGCCGGACACCGACGACCTCTTCATCGTCGGCGACGCACACCAACGTATCTACGGCCGCCCGACACCGTTGTCCCGCTACGGAATCGAGACTCGAGGACGATCGCGACGGCTCACGATCAACTATCGCACGAGTCGCGAGATCCTTCGGTGGACCCTGCTAATGGCTGACCCCGACGTCGACGACCTCGACGTGGACTCCGACACCCTCCAAGGCGCCCGATCGGTGTTCGGGGGACCCGAGCCGGAAATGCTCGGTTTCGAGTCTCACGGTGAGGAGAACAGCGGAATCGGGACCCTGATCAAGACCTGGCGGGCAGAGGGGCTGGAACTTCGCGACATCGCGGTGTTCACCTACGAAAAGCGTCATGTCGATGAGATCTGCGATGCTCTCGAGTCCGAAGGGGTGCCCAGCGCCGCCGTGGGGCCGAACACGGCGGAGGAGAAACTGGGTGATGCGGTTCGTGTGATGACCATGCACCGCGCCAAGGGTCTCGAATATCGAGGCGTGATCCTCGCGCGGATGGGCGAAAAGGACTTCCCGCCTCCATTTCTGCTCCGGAAAGCGGGCGACGAACTCGGCCGCGAGCGGAAGAAACTGCGAAGTGTTCTCTACGTTGCCGGTTCGAGGGCGCGTGAACGGATGGCGATCGCCTATTCCGGCAAGCCTGCGAAGATGCTCTCATGACCGAGACGACAGCCGCTGGGGACGCTGTCGCGTTCGAACTCGACGAATCGCAACGTGCTGTCGCCGAGGCGCCCGCAGACGCGCGACTCCTGGTGATCGCGGGAGCCGGGCAGGGCAAGACCGAGGTGGTGGCATCTCGGATCGAGTATCTCGTAGAAGATGAGGGGCTTTCGGCGTCCACCGAGATCATGGCACTGAGCTTCTCGCGTGCTGCGGTACATGCAGTGCGAACGCGACTTGACGTGCGAGACATCGCGCGTACAGACGTGAGGACGTTTGATTCGCTGGCGTCGTATCTGTTGTCGCAGAACGGTATCGAGCCTGCGGGGGACTTCAACGAGAGGGTTCGTGCCGCCACCAGACTGCTGACGACTTCGGCTGAAGTCGACGGGGTGGAGGACATCGCGCACATCATTCTCGACGAGGTCCAGGACCTCGTTGGTGACCGTGCAGAGATGGTATTGGCGTTGCTGTCGCGCCTGGACGAGTCTGCGGGGTTTACAGCCCTGGGTGATCCACTGCAGGCCCTCTATGATTTCACCCTCGACGACTCTCGGAGCAAACTCACATCGAGCGAGTTCATCGACGCCCTCACGAAATCCCACGGTGGCACCGAACTAAGCCTCGACCGCAACTATCGCGCCCGCGGCGAATTCCCGCGCGGCGTGATCGAACTGGGCAACAAGATGAGAGACGAGCAGAGGGGCGAAGCAGCTCAGATCATCACGGAGTTCGAGAGCACACTGCCACACTCGGGCGAAATCCGGGATTGGCACTTTCTCGATGACGCCTCCGCTGGTCGGACGGCGGTGCTGTGCGCAACGAACGGCGAGGTCCTGAGGGTGTCCAACTTCCTGTCTGAGCAGGGCATTGATCATGTCGTCCGACGACCCGCGCAGGACTTTGGCGCCGCCAAATGGATCGCGGAGCTGTTCGAGGGGGTCGAGGGACCGGAGTTGGCGAGGTCTGACGTCGAGTCGGCGATCGAGAGCAAACTCGCGGCTCGACTTCGGGACGAGGCGTGGTACCTGCTCAAGGGTGCCGAAGGGCGCTCGCGCACCATGAATCAGCTCAACCTCCCTCGCCTGCGCAGCTTGATATCGACCCACGCGATGCCGCTGACCCTCACTGAACCCGACCAAGCGCATGTGATCGTCTCCACGATCCACCGAGCCAAAGGACTTGAATTCGAACGAGCGTACTTCGTGCACCCGAATAGCCCGATGAACGATCAGAACGATTGGCCGGCCATCCGTCAGAGATACGTTGCGCTGAGCCGGGCGCGCGACATGGTCGCGGTGATCGACATCCCCACCGAGTGGGTCTGGTTCGACAAACGGAATGGGCGATCGCGGGAACGCAAGAAGGGCAAGTCCGGGAAGCACTACACTCTTGCGGTGGAGCTACGTGGCAATGATGTGATGGACTCGCGGCCACTGCAGGGCGACCCGAGAAGGGCGCACGAGATCCAGAGGAATCTCGCCGAGGTTTCGCCGGGCCAGGAGATCTTCGGGGTGTTCGATCCCACCCAGTCCACAGCGGACAAACCGATATTCTGCCTGAGCACCTCGAAGGGCGCGGAACTCGGCTTCACCGATAAGTGGTTCGGGAGAGCACTTGCCTACGATTTCGGCTGGCGACGCGAGTTCCGTGATGGTTGGGATGGAGCCGTTGTCGAGGGAGTGCGCTTGGTGTCAGTTGAGACGGTTGCAGGAGATCCGCGAGTGACAGAGGCTGCCGGTCTGGGTCCCTCGGGATTCTGGTTGGTACCGCGGGTATTCGGGTTGGTTGCGCCGAAACCGTCGTGAGCATCAGTCGGGCTTGCGTCTACGAAACCGCTCGCGCACCTGCTCGAGTGTTTCGCCGGTCCGCTCCAGCCGCCAGTCGCGCCAGCCATTCCTGTTGGAACCCACTAGGTCCGACAACGCGCCTGAGGGTGTCGCGAACTCACGATGCCCCACAAGTAGGCGGCCGGCCCGACTGATTCGGGCAGCGAAGGATCGGCCCTTTCGAGGCTGCTCGTGGTAAACGCGGTCGCCTTCGTGTATGTATCCCGCCAGGATGAGATCACCGATCGTCTCCTCGTAGACGACTCGGCTTGCGGCTCGGACCTTGCCATCGGTGTTCTCGGCATCGGAAAAGAGTTTCTCGGCCACCGGTGATTTCTGAGCATCCTGCTCTCGCCCGTCGTTGGCAGGTACATCCTGCGACGCTCCGGAGGGGGCGGCAACCTTCTCGATATAGAGAGTGCCTGCGATCTCGCGAAACTCGAACCCGGTCACGGGATCATCTTTGAGCACACCCAGAGCCCCGGCATCGCCTGGGAGTGCTTGGGTGACGCGATCTTCGACGCGGGAGACGGAACCCACTGGGAGGCGGTCGAAGAACTCCTCGATCTCGGCCCATGCGGTTCGAATCCAGTCGTCGGGATCAGGTTGTGGTTCGGCCTCTGATATCGCAGGCGCCGCCGCGGGGACGACCTCGGCATTGGGGTGAGGCCACGTTCGACAGAAGCCATCTGCGAGAAGTGCACCCCGCATGCTGATCGCCACACCATCCAGCGACTCTGGCAGAGCGGCGTTGAGCGCAAGTGTGGATTCGGTGAGCATGGATCGTCGCTCTCCCCACGTTGACGCCCGAGACAGTGCGCGGGGGCTATCGAACAACGTCAGATTGCCCAACGATGCGCGCAGCGTATCGTCGATGGGATCCTCTGCTCCCGCGAGTAGTGCATAGTCCGTCGAGGTGAGATCGGGCGCTACCTCGAAGTTCCCGATCAAGCCGAGCTCGCACCCACGAAGCACCATCCGGATCCGGGCACGTGTCAGGTTTCGGAATATCGGCGCCGACACCAATGCCTCGCGGATTTCCGCATCGGTCGGCCAACGGCCCGACTCGGAATCGTTGTTCAGGAAGAACTCTCGGACAACCGGCGCATACGGCTGCTGACTGCGCTTCAACGCCTTCAGCAGCTCCAACAGCATGCGGTTGTAGTTCTTGCTGGTCGAACGCAGTACAGCGCGCCGAACGAGCCATGACTCAATGTAAATAAATGCTTCTGCGCGGTCGCTATCGCCGGCTTCTCGGTCCAGGTAGAGCACCACCGGCGACAACACGGTCGTGTCGAGCGTCTCGGCGGTTTTCAGGAGTCGAGTGTGCGCGTCATCGCCGAGGGGATCGATGATCGCGCGATACAAGTCGCTGCATTCGGCGACCTCTCGTGTCAGGGTCTCCAGCTCTGCCAGAGACATCTGTGCCGAGAGATCCTTGAAACGGTTGAAGAGTCCGGTGGCAAGCACCTCTTCCCCAGTCCGCATAGTGAGATAGTGTGCGAAGAAGGCGTCGACGCGGGTTCGAATGAGTCGACCTTGTCGGACTTCCGCTTGCCAGAACGAGGTCTCGAGTCGTCGCCAGTAGTCATCGAAAATCCGTTCAACGTCCGCGCCGGCGCGCTCCAGCTTTTGAAACAGTGAGTTCTTCACCAGATCGCTGGGCAGGAGAGGTGTCCCGCGGTCGTTGAGGCTCTCGAAGATCACTTGTGCGTTGTCATTTGCGGCGAGTTCGATCACGACCAACTGCAGCCCTATCCGTAGGGCGTGGACGAGCGATTGGATTCGGGCGCGGTCCTGATCGACGTCGGCGAGCCACTCCAGCGCAGCTTCGTAGAAGAACTGGTACGCGTCGAGGAGCCGCGAATCCTGATCTTCGTCGGGACTCCGGCGGTCGACGATCCCCGCGAACACACGTCTATCGCGAAGCGTCGGCCAGACCTTGTACGGAGCGAACTCGGCGGTCGAGAGTTGATCCTCGTTGGTGACGAGTCTGTTCAGCGCCTTGGTGAACGTCTCCTCCACCTCTGCGGTCTGGAACGCATCGCGAATTGCGCAGAGCGCGATCTGGAGCGTGGTGATCCGCTGTTGCCCGTCGATGACCTGGAGCACGCTGATGTCCGCCGCGTCCTTGTCCGTCGAGTCGAGGACAACCGCCCCCAGGAAGTGCGGCTCCGCGGTATGTCCGGCCGCGAACGACTCCGACATGGAGATCACGTCGGCCCACAAGGGCTCCCAGTTCTTCACCCTGTCCCACACGTACGGACGCTGGAACACCGGCACCACCAGACACTGCTCACCCTCGAACAACTCGCGGACAAGTTTGGCCTCGGCCTTCATGCGGTGAACCTCGTCGGTGTCGATTGATCTAATACTTGAAGATCAACGTAGCGGACGGCGACGACAGGGGTAACGGGACGATGCAGTCACTCGGCGAATCGGTGCTCGGCGAGCTCACCAGGGTAGGACCCTTGACCTCCGTCGAACTGGGAGAGCGCCTCTCCCAGCCCGTGACCGCTGTCCAAGAGGTACTGCTCGAGTGCGACCAGGTGTTCGTGCGGCCCCCCGAAGGGTCTGACAAGTGGAGTGTCGTCTCATCAGACGACATGGCGCAGCGACTGGGGATGAATCGTGGTCTGCGGCCGTGGCAGGTCGACGCCTTTCAACGGTGGCTGGTCGCCGGACGAGCAGGGGTCATCGAGGCCGTGACCGGCGCCGGAAAGACTGACGTGGGAGTGGCCGCCATCGCAGACGCGAGAAGACGGGGCGTCCCGACGCTGGTCCTCCTGCCCGATCGCGATTTGGCGGATCACTGGCGTGGCGTACTCGAAACAGCCTTCCCTGGCGTGAAGGTCGGTACACCGCATTCAACACGTGCTATCGCTGTCGCTGAACAGATGGTCGTTACCACAGTCGAGGGGTTGGGCAATAAGCGTCTGACTGCGTTTCGGGAAGCCGGCCTGTTGGTGGTCGACGAGATCCAACGATTCGGTGCCGCCACACTCACCGCGTCCGTATTTCCTCGCGAAGGTTTAACGGAGAAGCTCGGACTGACGGCATCGTACGAAGGGAGCAATGCGCAGATACAGCGGGTCCTGCGTCCCTACTTTGGTGAGCGAATCTCCGGCTGTTCGTACACCCGTGCGGTCGATGAAGGAATTCTGGGAAAGCCGTTGGTTTTGACCGTAGGGGTGAGCTTTTCATCCAAAGAGCGCGACGAGTACGAAGCGTTGTCGCGCCGGATCGAGAGTGCGGAACGCAAGCTTCGCGACACAGGAGCAGATCTGAGTGCCGGGATCTACGAGACCGCGCGGGATATCGACTCTGGGTCGCTTGTGGGTGAGATCAGTTTCTTGGCACATGAGTATCTTGAGGCGGTGGACGCGCGGCGTCGCGTAACGGCAATGTGTCAGTCGAAAATTCAGGCTGTTGCTGAGATTGCAAGAGGTGTTGCCACAGCCCAACGGACAACGGTTTTCACAGACCCAGAGAGCATCTCGGAAAGCATCGCAGAAGTCGTTTCGACCCAGAGTGGTGTCACCGCTGACTTCATATCGTCGAGCAGCAATATCCCGTTTACCATCGGCCGGTTCAGTAGCGAAGCAGTGAAGGTCCTCGCTACCGCGCGATTAATGGACGAGGGCGTTCCGGTCCCCACATCTCAGGTGGGAATCGTGACCGCAGCAGCGAGATCCCGCGCGCAGATGCTACAGCGTATGGGTAGGGTGGTGCATCCTGCGGACTGGGCCCTACGCAGCGCGATCGTGGTGGTGTACGTAAACGCGACCATCGAGGACCCGGACGTGGGCTCGCTGGCCGAGACGCACCTTGACGAGCTTGTGCCGATTGCCGCGCAACGCCGCGACGTCGATCCTCAGGAGGCCGCTGATCGGCTCAAAGACTGGCTCTCCCCGAGGTCAGACGTCGAGGACATTGGTGCAAACGAGATTCCTGTTCCTGTCGTGGAGACGGAGATATGGGATCCCCGAGGCGCAATCCTCGACATCGTGGCTGAGCACGAGGGTCTGCTCACCTGGCGTGAACTACGCGACTTGCTTCCTGATCTCGAAGTCGAAGATGCACTGATGAACGGTCTCGATGAACTCAACTGGATGCGGGTGGGTGGTGTCCTGGCGGGTATTGGCGATGTCAAGGTCCGAGACAGCGATCGGCGAATAGTCGCTCTAGATGCCCTAGCCCGCGCTCGCGACGTGTTGGGCGAAATACCCACATCCGCGCCCCAGATCCGGGCGGAGTTGGGGTCGGCGGCCGAGATTCTGCGGACAGTCTCCAGCGAGCGCCTTGGTGAGTTCTGGCAATCCGTCGGCGGCCGAATCGAGCTCCCTGCCGCGGCCGGACCGGAGTCGCAGGACGCGGCTACCCCCCTGCCAGACACGGGCGACGTGCAGGTTGCCCCAGAAGCAGTGGAGCCGTTGCCAGAACCGCGGGCGCACGTCTCGATGAGTCCGGCGATACGGGCGGTGATTGAGCAGATCGGTGTCGAAGGCGGTGAAGCGTCTCTGGCCTCCGATCATGTGAGCGGGACGCTTGAGATCCGTGATCCAGCAGGACGAACCAAGCTGGTTCGCGTCCACAGCGGCATCGGTGGCAATTGGAGGGTCAGGACCACTGATGGTGATCTCGGAGAACGCACTGCTGAGCACGATGCGATCATCTTTCTGGATCGAGGCACCACGCCGCCCAAGTTTTACATTGCGCCAGTCGGACCTTATGCCAAGCGCGTCAAAGCAGTTGTTGAGGCACGGTGTCAGCGGTCATGTAATTCCCCAGGTTGGTGGGGTTGTCCGTCACGTAATTCCTCACCTGTCCGTCACGTAATTCCCCACCCTGGGGCGTGTCGGGCGGGGTTGGGGTGCTGCTACAGGTTCGCTCCTTGCAGGGCCCCTTCCCGGGCCCCTGGAAGGGGCCTGAGGTGGCACGGAGGACGTTGACGATGACCCAGCTGTTGGAGTTGTTTCGGCATTGGTATGCCGGACGCTCGCAGGTACAGATTTCCCAGGCGTTGGGCCTGGATCGCAAGACCATCCGCAAGTATCTCGCGCCGGCGCTGGCGGCGGGAATGAGCCCGGGCACCGGGGACAAGTTCGACGAGTCGGTGTGGCGGGAGTTGATCGGCGGCTGGTTCCCCGAAGTTGTCGATCCCTCGACGCGGGCGGTGACGTGGCCGCCGATCGCCAAGCATCATAAGTGGATCAGCGGCCAGCTCGATGCCACGGTGACGGTGGCCACGATCGCGCAACGTCTGCGCGACGACCACGGGGTTGATGTGTCGGAATCGTCGGTACGCCGTTATGTGACAGCACATTTCGCTGACAAGATCAACGAGAAACGCGCAACCCCACCACGACCCCCGGTACCTGCAGGCGAGGAAGCCCAAGTCGATTACGGCAAGCTCGGGATGTGGACCAACCCTGAGACCGGGAAGCGGGTGTCGGTGTGGGCGTTCGCGATCATCCTGTCGTGCTCGCGGTGGTTGTTTGTGCAGCCGGTCCTCAAGATGGACCAAACATCTTGGTGCGCTTCGCATGTGGATGCGTTCGAGTTTTTCGGCGGCGTGCCCGAGCGAATCGTTTGTGACAACCTCAAGACCGGGGTCAGCAAGCCTGATCTCTACGATCCGCAGATCAACCGGGCCTACGCCGAACTCGCCTCGTTCTACGAGGTGCTGATCGATCCGGCGCGCGCGTTCACTCCGAAAGACAAACCGCGCATCGAGCGCCCGATGCCCTACATTCGGGACTCGTTCTTCACGGGCCGCGAGTTCACCAGCCTGCCGCAGATGCAACAGGCCGCCCTCGACTGGTGTCTGAACGTGTACGGCCGCCACGCCCACCGCGGGATCGATGGGGTGCCGCCCGCCGAACTGTTCGCGCAGATCGAACGGGATGTGTTGACTCCGTTGCCGCCCAGACGATTTGAACGTGTCACCTACCACGTGGGCAAGGTCGCCCCCGACTGTCATGTCAAGGCGGGCACAGCGTTGTACTCGGTGCCGTGGCGGCTGATCGGCTCACACGTGCGGGTCCGCACGTGCGGGGATATGGTCCAGGTCTTCGCCGACGACCAGGTCGTGGCAACCCACGTACTGCACCTGAGCGGACGAGCAACCAACCTCGAGCACTATCCGCCGCACAAGGTCGCCTACCACTCCCGCCCGGTGGCGTGGTGCCGCAAGCAGGCCGAAGAGATCGGCGAGCACGCGGTCGCAGTCGTCGCTGAACTCTCCGAGGTCAATGCGATCCACCGCCTGCGCGCGATCCAGTCCATCGTCGGCTTGCGCACCAAGTATCCCGATGACCGCATCAACGCCGCCTGCGCCCGCGCGATCGCCGTCGGCGATGTCGGGCCACGCACCATCAAAGGCATCCTGATCGCCGGTACCGAATACGACGACACCATCACCACATCGCCGGTAGCGCCGACACCACCGGCATTTCTGCGTGGCCCGCACGCCTTCGCCGACGACCTCGACACGGCAGCCGGCCAGTAGACCTCACACCCAATCCCATTAACTACCAGCTTATTCCACTAAGGACGTTCTGATGACCATTCATGATCCCAGCCTGCGAGCCGCGTTGAAAACGTTGAAGTTGACCGGCATGCTCGACACCCTCGACGCCCGGCTGGCCCAAACCCGCGCCGGCGAACTGGGTCACCTGGAGTTCCTGCAGGTGTTGTGCGAAGACGAGATCGCCCGCCGTGAGTCCGCCGCCCTGGCGCGGCGCGTGCGCCGGGCCCGCTTCGAACAATCAGCAACCTTCGACGACTTCGACTTCACCGCCAA
The DNA here is from genome assembly GCF_000024785.1 of Gordonia bronchialis DSM 43247. Lineage (NCBI taxonomy): Bacteria > Bacillati > Actinomycetota > Actinomycetes > Mycobacteriales > Gordoniaceae > Gordonia > Gordonia bronchialis. The sequence continues at coordinate 407,172 of NC_013441.1, forward strand.
CCCGAAACTGCCCGCCGCGATGCTGCGTGACCTCGCCGCCCTGCGCTGGCTCGACGCCGGCGAATCAGTCATCCTCTACGGACCCGTCGGAGTCGGCAAAACCCATGTGGCACAAGCACTCGGCCACCAAGTCGCGTTACGCGGACACGACATCCGATTCGTCAAATGCGCCCGCATGCTCGCCGACCTCGCCGGCGGCCACGCCGATCGCACCATCGGGCAACGCATGCGCGAATACACCCGCCCCGCCGTCCTGATCATCGACGACTTCGCCATGCGCGAACACACCACCACCGGCTCCGACGACCTCTACGACCTCGTCTCCGACCGCGCCATCGCAGCCAAACCCGTCATCCTCACCAGCAACCGCGCACCCAAAGACTGGTACCCCCTGTTCCCCAACCCCGTCGTCGCCGAATCACTACTCGACCGACTCATCAACACCAGCCACCAGATCCTCATGGACGGCCCGTCCTACCGACCACGCAAACGCCCCGGACGAACACCGAAAACCACCTAACCCACAACCCCAGCTACCCTCAACCCAGCACACCCGAACATGGGGAAATCCGTGACGGACACACCTGGGGAATTACGTGACCGTCGACAGGCACGGGCAAGATCCAATCCTCGAGATCGCCACGCTGATCACATCAACATAGAAGCGTGGGTCGTAGAGGACGGACTCGATCGCTGGGATTTACTTGGCCTTGGTGTTCCTCGGAAGAGGCCGATAGCCGCTGCTGCGTCCGATGAAGTGACAACGGCACAAACCGACATACGCGAAGAGAGGGTCACGGCCACAGCGCCACCAGACCTACAATGGTCAGCTGATAACGAATTGCGGGTCATTCTTGATTTCGACGGCCATCGGATCGTCGGCTTCTTCGACCCGGAAAGCACCAAACTCAGGATAGCCAGAGCGCCTGGAATCAGCTCACTAGCCGGCAAAGAATTCCGTAATCCCGCGGTGGCTGCCGGCACGATAAAGTCGAAGATCGCGAAACGAACGCTATTTGGGGTCGGCTACGATGACTGGGTTGTCGATGAAAACACAAGGGAGACGCTGGCTGGTTACCTGGAAACGACAAACTAGTTGATTTTGTCGGTCACTATGCTTCTCGTGTGGGAATGCAGCCAAACGATCCTGCCCAAGGTCGCCTGACCGCCGCATCGAGATCCCTCCTTTTGAACTCGCGCCCGAGAGCCGCAGCCAATATATGAACTCCCATGCGCGGCGGAATTGCGTTGCCTACCTGTTGAGCCTGATTGCTGCCGCGCCATGGATAGTCGTACGGGAAGGTCTGGAGGACGCCGGCTTCCTGAATGGTAAGACGCCCGTAGTCTTTGCCGCGTATCCCCCTTATCCTGTTTCTGTTTGCTTTGCCGGTGATGGTGTAGGCAGGTAGGGAAGAGTGACGAACGCCACGATTGGTTGAGACTCCACCCGATCCGTAGTTGGAGACGAGTTCAAACTGTTGTGGGCGGTTGTTCTTTGGTATCAAAGACAGTGCCTCACTCATCGATACACACCGCGGGTATGCCGGAGCCTCACTGCCCTGGGGAAGTCCCCGGCGAAAGCGAGCGTGTGATGGTTCGAGTGCAGCCAGACCACCCATGCTCTTGTGACGCGCGATGAGCACGGCGCGTCGACGAGTTTGGGGAACGCCATACTCTTCTGTCCACAGAACCTTTGGAATCGCACGGTATCCAATCTCTTCAAGAGCCTCTGCCATCTGCTCCCAAACTGGGAGGACAGACGGAACCTGTTCGAAGACAAGCGATCCGTAAGGTACACCTGCAGAATAGGCGGCGAATGCCCACTTCAGGGGTTCGAGGACCAAACCAGTACGTTCGTCATCGAACTCGCTCAACGACTTGGAAATGTCCTCCCCTCTTGCCACTTTCTTAACGAGCAAGAGAAGGGTGTTCAACGCCGAGCGTCCCCTGCCTGTGCCGGCGACGGTGAACGTCTGGCAAGGCGGCCCCGCCGTCAGAATGGTTGCCCGGAAGTCCGCAGGTGTGCATCTCTGAACGCTTCTATGATGTGACTTCAAACCGGCGGCGTGCCGGGTGGCAATCGCATCTGCGTCGAGCTCGACGCCGACAACAGGTAAGCCCAGCCAGTGAGCGGCAACGTCTAGGCCCCCAGGGCCGGCGAACAAATCAATTACCGTGTCCTTCGATGTGCTTGGGGTTCCGGCCACAGATGTAGGGTACCGCACTCGCATCACGTACCCAATGCACAGAGGACGGCGGCGTAGGCAGAGCTGAGAAGCGGGGATGCCTGGTGTGCAGAGTTCGCTAGACCGGCGAGCATACGCTTCTGGGTTTCGAGGATCTCTGCAGCGGTAACAGACTCGTGGTTCGCCTTATTGAGAGCGGATCTCGTAATTCTCTCGATCTCAGCCTTGGCGTCTTTGGTGGCCATGTTCGGGTCGTGGCCGTCCACCTCGTGAAGCAGCGCTGCTTCGGGGACGCGACCAGCGATGAAGCGGACGTTGTCCCGGCACCATCGAAGATTTCGGGCGATCTCTTGTATCTCGCGCACGTTCGATCTATGGCTGTCCCCGTCGCGGGTGTGTATGTCGAAGCGAACGCTCTCCCCGAATATTGATTCGACTACCGCGCGCCACCGTTCGACCAGCTCTTCAGCCTCTGCGTCTGACTCCGCCTCCGTGGGAATCTGATCCAGCTCTGACCAGTCCGGAACACTGTCGCGACAGGGGTATACGGGCTCTTCGAAGTTAGCCGGGCACTGCTCAGCAGTGGAATTGCTGGTTGTTGGCCCGCTGGGCGCGGGTGCAGTGGAATCGTATCCGGCGGCGTGAGTTTTCGGTGTTACGAAAGCCGCAGGCCACGCGTTTGACCTGTTTGACCAGCCGGTTGTAGCCCTCGGTGCGGGCGTTGGTCAGGCCGGTGTGCACGAATGCCAGGATCGCCGGCCACCACGTCTCGATGGTGGCGGCCAGGCGGGTGAGTTCGGGGATGTTCGCCTCGGCGCACCAGGTGTAGAAGCGGTACAGACGCCGGCGGACCTCGCTGTCGTCGGCGTCTTCGCGGGCGCAGGCCAGCAGTGCGCGAAGTTCCTCTTTCGCGATGTAGGCGGTGAGGATCTCACTGGTGGGGTCGTTGTCGATAAGAGCGTTCCACATCTTCGCAAATGATCTGTCCGACAATCGTTCTCGCGCAGTGAGCAGGCGCCGTCGGTTGGCCCATTCCGGGTCTTGTTTCCGGCCACGGCGACCGTGGGCATCGAAGGTGACCCGCCGCCGCACCCCAGTGACGGCGTCGTTGGCGAGCTTGATCAGATGGAAATGATCGACAACCAGAGTCGCATTCGCAAGCAGCTCGGTGGTGACCGCGGCCGCATACGCTGCGGACGGGTCGATCACCACATGGGTGATCTCGGTGCGGAACTGCTTACTTTGGGTGATGAGCCAGTCAGTGACCGCCTTGCTGGTGCGGCCCTCGACTTGGCCCAGCAGCTGAATCGCCCCGGGTTTGCTGGAGGCTCGGTTAGTTGGTTCCGGCCTCTGCTGGGACCGGGTTCTCACGGTAGCTGGTGACCGTGTGGGCCGCCCAGTAGGCGGCCTCGTACTCGACCGGCGGGACGTGTCCGATCTCGCCGTGCAGACGGCGGTGGTTGAACCACTCGATGTACTCGGCGACCGCGATCTCGACGTCGCCGACACCGCCCCACCCGCTCTTCGGGCGCATGATCGGGTTGCGGATACATTCCGCCTTGAATAACGAGTTGAACGCCTCGGCCATCGCGTTGTCATACGAATCACCCTTGGAGCCAACCGAAGTCACCGCTTCAGCTTCGGCGAGACGCTCGGTGTAACGAATCGCTCGATACTGCACTCCGCGGTCCGAGTGGTGAATCAGTCCGGCCACATCCTGGCCGGCACGATCACGCGCCCACAATCCCATGTCTAAGGCGTCCAATGCGAGGTCGGTGTGCATCGTGGTCGAGACCTGCCAGCCGACGACCACGCGCGAGTACACGTCGAGGATGAACGCCGCGTACACCCACCCGGAGTGGGTGCGGATGTAGGTCAGGTCCGCCACCCACAAGGTGTTCGGCGCCTCGGCGGTGAACTGCCGGCCGACTCGGTCGGCCGGTTGCGGGGTTTCGGCGCCATCGCTGCGGGTGGTCCTGCGTGTCTTCAACCTCGGTATCCCTTGCAGTCCATCGGCTTTCATCAATCGTTCGACAGTGCAGCGCGCCACGTCGATATCCTTTCTGCGTAGTTCGGCGTGGACCTTGCGGGCACCGTAGACGCCGAGATTGTCGGCGTGCACGGTGCGGATCTCGCCGAGCATCTCCCGGTCACGCACCGTGCGTGGCGCCTCGGTCTTGTTCGCACTCAGGTGGGCTCGTACCGTGGACGGAGCGATCTGGGCGGCCGTGTCGCGTAGGGCCGCGCAGATCGGATCGACTCCGTGTTCGTCGCGAGAAGCGGCGACGAACTCCACGATCAACGCTGTGGGCGGTCGATCTCCGCGGCAAAAAAAGCCGACGCCTGCTTCAAGATCGTGTTCGCCCGCCGCAGCTCGCGGTTCTCCCGCTCGAGCTGCGCGATCCGCTCGGAATCGCTGCTCGTGGTACCCGGCCGCTGCCCGCCATCGATTTCGGCTTGCTTGACCCAGGTGCGTAGCGCCTCCGGGTGCACACCGAGTTGATCGCCGATCCGTTTGAACGCTCCCGGCCGTGTGGCCGGGTCCTTGCGGGCTTCCACCGCCATCCGCGTCGCTCGCTCCTTCAGCTCAATGCTGTACTTCCGAGGTGCTGCCATGCTCTCCATCCTTCACAGGTTCGAGAGCCTCCGACGAACCCGGGGCGGTTCAAGCCCCTGATCACCGCTCAGATCGACGAACCCGGTGTCCCACGGATCGACACGCACCCACCGCCGCCCGTCGACGTCACGAGTCCATCGGGGCTTGCCACGGCGGGTTTCATCAATGCCGAGGACACGCACCGGTTTCGGCGTGGAGAGGACCTTGCTGGCGTGCTCAATGAACGCGGCATGCGCGGTCGGCCACGACACGCCCACGCTGGCGGCGACTTCGCTGACCGAGCGGGCAGCCTCACCGACATCACGGCCGATCTGAGTGCGCAACCGGGTGGTGGTTCGTCGCCGCGGCGGGATCTGCGGTATGAACCGCCCCGGGTTCGTCGGAGGCTCTCGAACCTGTGAAGGATGGAGAGCATGGCAGCACCTCGGAAGTACAGCATTGAGCTGAAGGAGCGAGCGACGCGGATGGCGGTGGAAGCCCGCAAGGACCCGGCCACACGGCCGGGAGCGTTCAAACGGATCGGCGATCAACTCGGTGTGCACCCGGAGGCGCTACGCACCTGGGTCAAGCAAGCCGAAATCGATGGCGGGCAGCGGCCGGGGACCACGAGCAGCGATTCCGAGCGGATCGCGCAGCTCGAGCGGGAGAACCGCGAGCTGCGGCGGGCGAACACGATCTTGAAGCAGGCGTCGGCTTTTTTTGCCGCGGAGATCGACCGCCCACAGCGTTGATCGTGGAGTTCGTCGCCGCTTCTCGCGACGAACACGGAGTCGATCCGATCTGCGCGGCCCTACGCGACACGGCCGCCCAGATCGCTCCGTCCACGGTACGAGCCCACCTGAGTGCGAACAAGACCGAGGCGCCACGCACGGTGCGTGACCGGGAGATGCTCGGCGAGATCCGCACCGTGCACGCCGACAATCTCGGCGTCTACGGTGCCCGCAAGGTCCACGCCGAACTACGCAGAAAGGATATCGACGTGGCGCGCTGCACTGTCGAACGATTGATGAAAGCCGATGGACTGCAAGGGATACCGAGGTTGAAGACACGCAGGACCACCCGCAGCGATGGCGCCGAAACCCCGCAACCGGCCGACCGAGTCGGCCGGCAGTTCACCGCCGAGGCGCCGAACACCTTGTGGGTGGCGGACCTGACCTACATCCGCACCCACTCCGGGTGGGTGTACGCGGCGTTCATCCTCGACGTGTACTCGCGCGTGGTCGTCGGCTGGCAGGTCTCGACCACGATGCACACCGACCTCGCATTGGACGCCTTAGACATGGGATTGTGGGCGCGTGATCGTGCCGGCCAGGATGTGGCCGGACTGATTCACCACTCGGACCGCGGAGTGCAGTATCGAGCGATTCGTTACACCGAGCGTCTCGCCGAAGCTGAAGCGGTGACTTCGGTTGGCTCCAAGGGTGATTCGTATGACAACGCGATGGCCGAGGCGTTCAACTCGTTATTCAAGGCGGAATGTATCCGCAACCCGATCATGCGCCCGAAGAGCGGGTGGGGCGGTGTCGGCGACGTCGAGATCGCGGTCGCCGAGTACATCGAGTGGTTCAACCACCGCCGTCTGCACGGCGAGATCGGACACGTCCCGCCGGTCGAGTACGAGGCCGCCTACTGGGCGGCCCACACGGTCACCAGCTACCGTGAGAACCCGGTCCCAGCAGAGGCCGGAACCAACTAACCGAGCCTCCAGCAAACCCGGGGCGATTCAGTATCGACTCAGTGAACGAACGCCGCTCACACGCCGGATTCACGCAGTAGTATCGGGTTTTGGTCCACCGCAACATGATTGGGTCATCCCCGTATCGGATATCGCGGGGCCGTGTCACCGCGTGGCCCTTCACTGATGACGAAGCAACCTTGCATTGCGGGCAATGTGCCGCCCGCCGATCCGCGGTCACCACATCGACAACCCGACTGCGATCGGTGCCCCTGGTCACCGCGGTGACCTCCAGGCCTTCCAACCCCAACAACAACGACGTAGGCTCGGCCATGCCCCTGGTACTCCTTCAAGAATTCTGATGCTTCGCAACATCCAGATTTCCGGAGACCAGGGGCGTCTCACCTCAACGACACGCCGCGGCCCTGACCAGGCATTGCCCGCTCAACTTCGAAGAGCCGGTTTCACGATCTGATTTCGTTTGACAGATTCTTCCGGTTAGGGTCAAATCGGCCTTTCGCAATGGTGCGATCGGTACCTGTTCGAAGGATGAACGATCGATGGTTTATCCATCCCCACCGCCCGCTGGGTCACAGCCGTTTCAGCCGCAGCTGCCGCGCAGATCCGGGCCTCCATGGTGGGCATGGTTGCTGATCGCCGGTGCGTCCGTCATGGCCTTTCTTATGATGGCTGGTTGCCTTGCCGTCGTGGCCAGCTCGGACTCCTCGACGGAATCGGAGCAGTCGACGAGCCGCTCGGGTATAACCTCGAAGCCGCAACAGTCGTCGGTGGAGAAACGTCCAGCAACGACACCGGGCATGAATGTCGCTGTGCCGGATGGCAGTTCCGCGCGATTCGAAGTGCTGGAATTGCGCACAGGACTGGCCTCGGTTGGCTCCGTCCTGACTGAGACGGCGCAGGGTGTGTTTAACGTGGTCGTCGTTCGAGTGGCGAACACATCGGAACATCCGATCGAGTTCACCACGTCGCAGCAGTTCGTTCGTGACTCCGGCGGTCGCGTCTTCGACGTTGATTCGTCGGCGACCGCGTACGCGAACGACGAGGCGTCCTGGTTCAACAAGATCAACCCCGGCAACGCGATCGTTGTGGAGCTGGTTTTCGACATGCCCACCGGAGTGCAGCCGGCAACGATCTCCCTTCGGGCCTCCGGGGGACGTCCTGTAACGGTGGCACTTCGCTGACGATCTATCGCTGGAGCATCGCGAAATGCGTTCGCCGTCAACGTGTGTGTGCAGAAATGGTTCTCGGTCCGGGCAGATGCGCCCGCACCGCGGTGAGAGAAAGAGTGGCAGATGACTGATCCGAATAATCCAGGACAGCAGTATCCGCAGCAGCCGGGACAGTACCCGCCTCCTGGCCCGTACGTACCGCCGCAGAAGAAGCGCAAGAAGTGGCCCTGGGTGCTTCTGGCGCTGGTCGTCGTCTTCCTAGTGCTCGTCGGAGGCTGCGTCGCACTGATCGGAGGAGCAGCAGAGTCGATCGACGACGAGGCCAAGCGGACTGTTGATGTCACCTATGAGATCACGGGCGACGGCCCGACAGGATCCGCTACCTACACCACCGGCAACCTGGAGACCGCTCAGGACACCGACATCACCATTCCGTGGAAGAAAGAGGTCCAGATCACCGGGCTGGGCAAGTCGGTGAGTCTGTTCGCGAGCAATGGACTTAATAGCAGTGGTTCGATCACCTGCACCATTCGGCAGGGCGACAAGGTGATCTCCACCAACACCTCGTCGGGTCCGGGTGCGAGCGCGAGTTGTTCGGGCACTGCTGACTGAGTGACCGGCGACGTGCACCTAGGTAGCGGCGCTACCTGTGTGTACATGTGCTCAACAACAGGTGACCCCGGTGTTGATCTCGAATCTGCATCGGGGTTACTGCTGTTGACAAATGCCGTCCTTTTTATGGGATCTACTGACCTTCTTGTGGGTGGATTACGACCACGGCAACTCCGGGCACGCGCCGCCGCGGGTGAGTTCGGCCATCGCGATCAGTGCTTCGGGAGTGTGGAATCCGTAGGCCCGCTTGGTCAATGCGCGTAGGTGGGTGTTGGTGGCCTCACTGCGCGCGTTAGAAATGTTGTGGCGCAGGGCGTTGCGGATACGTGTGTTGTAAAGATCCAGAGTCCTTCCCAACGCGGCGATTTCAGGAATATCACTAGCGCGGGCCCACGCCTGCACCCCGGTCAGCAGCACCAACCGCCGACGACCCTTGCTGCGGATGGCCTCGCGGAGTTGCTCTTTGAGCATGTACGCCTCATACAGGTCACTGTTGTCGGCACGTAGTTGCTCGACGATCCCCCGCTGCTCGGGTGACTGATCGCCGTGACTCTTGCGCACCGCCCACATCGCACCCTTGCCGCCACCGTGGGTGGCCACGGTACGCCGGCGCACCTTGTCGACCATGGCCCCGGCCCACTGGATCAGATGAAACACATCCAAACACTGGATGGCGTGCGGAGCGCGGGTGGTGACCGCCGACCAGATCCACTCGGCGCCATCAGCAGAGACCTTCTCGATCATCGCCGCCCGCTCGGCACCCAACGCATCGAAGAACTCGCCCAGCACCGCACTGTCGCGGCCCTCTTTCGCCCACACGATCAGGCCGGTGTCATGGTTGATCACCACCGTCAGATAACGATGGCCCTTGCGATAGGCGATCTCATCGATACCCACGTTGACCAGACCGTCGAGCCGGTCGATGCCGGCGAAATGATCGTCGACGACCCGCTCCACGATCCCCGACACCGTGCGCCAGGCCACCCGCAGGAACTGCGTGACCGCCGAGACGGTGGCATGGGCTGCCAACCACGCCGCCATGTCGTCGAAGGCCCGGGTGAACCGCGCCCGCGGCCGCGCCCACGGCACCGCCTCGGTGACCACGCCATGGACCGTGCAGCGCACCCGACGCAGCGACGCCGCCAGCACGCACCGACGCCCGGCCACATCCAGATGCCGCCACCGCCGCCGCGCACTGACCTGGTCATAGCCCGGACACCGCCGCCCGCATTCGCCACACCGGGACCGATCACGCGCATAGGCACGGACACTGACCACAACCATCCCGTCGGGATCGACAGTTGTCTCCTCGAGCGTGACATCCTCGACGATCGCATCGATGGTCAACACCTTCTGCACTACACTGGACATGCGCAACGCCGGAACTCCTCAGGTTTAGTCTTCGCAAACCAAACCTTAAGCAGGACAACGGCGTTGCGCCCTACGCCACGCCGAAACAACCCACAACTACGTCACAAGTGCCTTTTTATGTGCAGGACAAGAGTGCTAAACATTGTTCGCAGCGGAGTACCGGCAATTTGATAAGGTGCGACAATGAGGTTTGCCGCTTGGACATTGCCGCCTATTCTTGATCCTGCGAATTCCGAGTCCGCCGTTCTGACACTGCAACGGTACTTTTCGATCTCGAAAGGGGGCGATCAGCCCCTATTCAGCGGGTCAAGATTCGAACGGCTTGCTGGTGGCGAACAGAAGGAAGTTGCGGCCGATAGGTTCACGGCCGTTGATCTCGTCGCCGTAACAACACGGCGCAGGTCCCTGCTGACCTCGAACTGATCGACGCCAGCGACAAACACCTTGATACCGGCAACAGACTCTGGAAAATGTTGCGCTCGAATCGTGGTGTGGGACCCACCAAGACCAGCAAACTCCTTGCTCGTAAACGCCCGCACCTGTTTCCGGTTCTCGATAGCATCGTCACCCGCGAACTCAGCCACGGCAACCGCACTGACTTCTACGTGACGCTCCGCGAGCATTTGCGCAACGACGATCGTGCCCTCTGGCGGCACCTCAGGGACGTACGGGAACACGCTGGGGTGGGATCGGACATCAGCGTGATCCGGTGTTTCGACATCCTGGTGTGGATGGCGGGAAGCGGCCGGCTCATCTCGTCATGACCTGACGAGGCTACGGTGACGGCACCAACGGCATCGGGCTGGGGTGTCAAGGCCGCGGTATCAATGTCGTAGGGGTCGCCTACGGTCGCCCCATGAGTCACCTCCAGTGCCACCCCGCGACGGCTCCCGCCCGGCAACTCGCGAGCCGCAAGTGACGAGCGTGAATGAAGTGATCGAGTCGGGAATCTTCTCCGCGGCGACACGCCTAGGGTCGTGGTCGGAGTGGATCACGCCACGTAATCTCGGGCCGGTGACCAGCGCTTCCCTCGACGTCAGCAACGCGCAACTGCACCGTCTGTTCACGGTGAACACGGTGAGTCGTGGACGTGGTTACGCCATGCAGGGAATGGTGGTCGAGCACAAGTGGACCGGCGACGGGTTGCTGCTGACCGGACTGTGCCGCGGCAGCGGCGGGCAACGGTACCGACAGAACATCACCTTCCGCGATCAGCCGACGCTGTTCAATCTCGTGCATGCCATGTGCACCTGCCCGGTCGGGTCGCGGTGCAAGCACTCGGTTGCATTGTTGATCACCGCGGCGCGGTCGATGAACACGACGATGACCGGCCCCGCCGCGCATCTCCAGCTTGTCCGCGACGTACCCGCACCGGCACCCACCTGGCGCACCGCGATCGCGTCGATCCTCGACTGTGACGAGCCGACCTCGGCGTCGGCGCGCGCGGTCCGGCCGTTGGCGTTGTCCTTCGGTGCGTCCGGTCACCGACCGGGTCAGCCGGTACAGGTGCTGACCCTGCGGCCGATGATCACCGGAAGCCGGGACAATTGGATCAAGACCGGGGCGTCGTGGCGCGACGTCGCCGTCGGCTACATGCCCGAGGCCCAGCCCGCGCAGGTGGCCGCGCTGAAGCAGCTGTACCGCCATGTGACAGGCGGTGGATATGCGGCGGCTCGCGACTACCTCACGCTCGTGGCGCCGCCGCTCGGCTGGTTGCAGATTCTCGCCGAGGCAGTCAACGCCGGTGTGACCCTTCTCGCCGACCCGTCGCTGCGTACCCGGCAGGTGCGACTCGGCACCGCCGAGCTGCGTTACTCGGTCAGTGAACATCCCGAGGGCGCCACGCTGGTCAGCACCACCCACATCGACGGCACACCCGTCGCCGCCACCAACTCGGGCACCTTCGGCCGGCCGGAGGTCCACGGCATGTGGAGCCTGACCGAGGACGCCCTCGCGCTGGGCTCCTTCCCAGCCCCGGTCCGTGAACACGAGGTGCAAACCGCCCGTGAGGGAACCGAAATCCTCATCCCGACAGCCGATCTCGATGAGTTCTCGGTCGATGTGCTGCCACGCCTGCAGGTTCGACGCCCGGTGCAGGTCGCCGACGGGGTACTCGCACCGCCGGTCATCACCGGACCAGAGGCGGTGCTCACCGTCACCGACACCAATGGCGGCGCCCGCTACTACTGGAGCGTCGGCTACCGCGTCAACGACACCCATGTGGTGTTCGATCCGACCGCCGACGCCGGGTCCACCTCCTACCGCGACGCCCGCGCCGAAACCGCGCTCTGGGACGAGATCCGCGACGACATGGGTACCCTGACCCTGTTCTGTGGGACGTGGCAACAGCAGGCCACCGCCCACCTCCTGACCGCCCTTGCCCTCAGCATGGACGATGATCTCATCCTCGAGCAGGAGCGAATCTCCCCCGCGCCCAATGCTGCCGACGCTGCACACGCCGCGTCGAACCGCGTCCTGTGTGCGCCGGTGCGGCTCACACCGACCGAACTCGCCGTCATCTGCGGGGAGGCACTGCCCGAACTGCGGCTGCATCCACGCATCCGCGTCGACTACCAGTGCGGCACACAGTATCGCGCGGCGTCGGCGAGCCCGACGGTCGCATTCACCGCCGACGAGACCGCCGGCAACGACTGGTTCTCCCTCGATGTCACCGTCACCGTCGGCGCGGTGGCCATCCCGATCACCGAGCTGATCACCGAATTATCCTGCGGCGCAACACACATGCTGCTCACCAACGGGGAGTACTTCTCGCTCGACAGCCCCGAACTCGCCGCGCTGGCCGAACTGCTCGTCGAGGCGCGATCGCTCGGTGAGATCGAGTCGGGTCGCGTCAACGCCCGCAGCCTCAACGCCACCTTCTGGGAAGAACTTCTCGCCCTCGGCACCGTCGATGAGCAACTGGCGCGATGGCGTAAGCGGATGGCGAAGCTTTCCGCAGCCAAGCCACCGCGGACGGTCGCACCGTCGCGACGACTCAAGGCCGAGCTCCGCGACTATCAGCAGAACGGCCTCAACTGGCTGACGTTCCTGTGGAAGAACAGGCTCGGGGGCATCCTCGCCGACGACATGGGCCTGGGCAAGACCGTGCAGACATTGGCGCTGATCGCACGCGCCGTCGATGCCAAACGGACCAGCCGGTTCCTGGTGATCGCGCCCACCAGCGTGGTCCCCAACTGGGTCGCCGAATGCCAGAAATTCGTTCCGGGACTGCGGGTCTCGTCGATCACCGCCACCGAGGCCCGCACCGGACTGACGGTGGCCGAGCACGTCGGCGATGCGCACGTCGTCGTCACCTCTTACACCCTGCTGCGGTTGCTGTTCGACGACATCGACGCCTACACGTGGGACGGCGTCATCTTCGACGAGGCGCAGTTCATCAAGAACCACAACGGCAAAACCCATCAGTGTGCGCGGCGCATCGACTCCGAGTTCAAACTCGCCATCACCGGCACGCCGATGGAGAACAACCTGATGGAGTTGTGGTCGTTGCTGTCGGTGACCGCACCCGGCCTGTTCTCCTCGCCGACGGCCTTCACCGATTACTATCGCAAACCCATCGAATCCAATCAGGCACCCGAGCGGCTCGAGACGCTGCGTCGTCGGATCAAGCCGGTCATGTTGCGGCGCACAAAATCTCAGGTCGCTGTCGATCTGCCGCCGAAACAGGAGCAGTCGATGGTGCTCGACCTCGCCGGTAAACACCGCAAGATCTACGACACCCGGCTGGCCCGCGAACGGCAGAAGGTGCTCGGTCTGCTCGGTGACTGGGAGAAGAACCGCTTCCAGGTGTTCCGGTCGCTGAGCATGCTACGTCAACTGAGTCTGCATGCCGCACTGGTGGATTCGTCGCACGACTCGGTGAACTCCGCCAAGGTGGACTACCTCATCGAGCAACTGCCGGGCCTGGTCGACGAGGGCCACAGCTCACTGGTGTTCAGCCAGTTCACTGGGTTCCTCGACATCCTGCGCGCCCACCTCGACGCCGAGGGCATCGTCTACAGCTATCTCGACGGCTCGATGAGCGCCAAACAGCGCGCCGCCGCCGTGCAACGCTTCCGATCCGGTGCGGCACAGGTGTTCTTGATCAGCCTCAAGGCCGGCGGCTTCGGGCTCAACCTCACCGAGGCCGACTACTGCTTCGTCTGCGACCCGTGGTGGAACCCGGCCGCCGAGGCACAGGCCGTCGACCGCGCCCACCGCATCGGGCAGCAACGCCCGGTGAACGTCTACCGCCTGGTGTCCGCGGACACCATCGAAGAGCGGGTGGTGCGACTGCAGGAACGCAAGCGTGCGCTGTTCGACGCCGTTGTCGATGACGGGGAGCTCTTCGGCTCGGCGATCAGCGCCGCGGATATTCGGGAGATGCTGGCGTAGCCCGCCGACAATGACTGAAAACGGGCCCCTGAGGTCTCGCCTCGGGAATATTCCAGAGGTGGCGCGTCACGGGCCCGTTTTCAGTCATCTTCCGGTGGCAGTGATGGCCACGGCCACGACTCCGGCCACCAGCACAGTCGTTGCAACCGCGATTCCCGCCGGGTAGTAGACCGCGACCAGCACCGGCGCGGCCAGCGCGACGGTGACGCCGGCCAGCAGCCATTCGACGTGGGAGGCACGCGGGCCGGTGTGCGGATCGGGCAGCAGGCAGCCGACGCCGACCACCAGCACCGTCGAGATGATCACGTCGCTTGGCCGGTGCCAACCGGCGGCGATGAGACCGAACTCGATCACCGCGGCCCAGGTACCCAGCAGCGCGGCCACCCACGGACGGAACCGGCGCGGCGTCGCCAGCATCACCACGACGGCACACGCGGTGACCGCAGCCGCATGCCCGCTCGGCGCCGAGTTGGTCTCGGTGATCCAGTCGTGCAGCTGCGGCCGGGCCAGGACGTGGTCGCGCAGGAACTGCACCACGACCACCGTCACCGGCGGAAAGGCGACCGGCGCGGCCAGCGACCCCCAGCGTCGCGTCGGCGCCACCAGCCCGACCACCACAATGCCCACGACCAGCCACAACAACGGATTGCTGACCGCCTGCGGCACCAGCACCCGCGGGATGCCGGTCACCGGCGTGAGACGTCGGCACAGGTCGAGGATCGTCTGATCGACGAGCTGACCCGGCGACGTCCACACCGCCAGCCCGTAGACACCCGCCGCGACCAGCACCGCGCCGACGACACCCGCGATCCGCGGCAGCGTCGGCAGGGCGGAACGCGCGCGGGTGGGTCGGCTGGTGGTCAGGGTCACCGGTTGAGTTTACGAATCAAGCCTGGGAGGCGGCTGCGGAGAATCTGAGAACTATCCTGAATCGCACCCACGAAACGGAGGCCGACGATGCCCTCAGCCGACGATCTGGCACGCCGCCTAAGCCACCTCGAACAGATCGAGGACATCAAACGTCTCAAGCACCGATACTGGCGGGCCTGTGATGCCAAGGACCCCAAGACTTTCCGCGAGTGCTTCATCGCGTCGGGCGCGCGCATCGACTACGGGCGGCTCGGCGCCTTCGATGACGTCGAACCGATGGCGCGCATCTTCGAGAAGGTCGCGACCGCTCGGATCGGTGGCCGGTTCGTCGTCTACGACATGCATCACGGCATGCACCCGGACATCACCATCACCGGCGCGGGCACCGCTCGCGGCACGTGGAGTCTGCGGTTCCGGCAGGTCAACACCGTCGAGCGCACCGAAACCGTGGTGACCGGCGACTACGACGACGAGTACGTGATCGAGGATGGCCGCTGGAAGATGTCGGTGTGCCGGTTCACCGAGCGGTGGGCGATCCGGCGGCCGTTGGGTGACGCCGAGATCGTCGGCGGGACCTTCGACGTCGGGGACATCGGCACTTAGCGTACCCTTACCTACTCATGGTGAGTGTTGCCGTCGACGAACGGCCACAGGAACGCGCGATCAACCGCTCGGGTGTGCTGGTGGTCGGACTGGTCGCGGTCGTGGCGGCGGTCTTGCGGCTCGGTCCGCTGTTGTTGCGGGGCACGTCGGGCCGGTCGTTCGCGTTCGACGAGTCCGTGTACTTCCTCGGTGCGCAACACCTGTGGTCTGGCTCGCTGCCGTATCGCGACTTCGTCTTCGTCCATCCGCCGGGGCTGCTCGTCGGGCTGGGGCCGGCGACCTGGTTGGCGGCTTGGACCGGCGACGCGACCGCACTGCTGGTGGCGCAGGTCGTCGTCGCCTTGATCGGCGCGGCATGTGCGGGACTCGTGGCGACGCTGCTGCTGAGGTACGGCGCGATGGCCGCGGTCTTCGGCGGTGGGCTGTATGCGGTGTGGTCGGCGACGGTGCTGGCCGAGACCGCCGTCCTGATGGAGTCGGTGCTGAATCTGCTGGTGTTGATCGCGCTGGTGCTGCTGCGCCGACGACGCTGTGCCGCGGCCGGCGTGGCGCTCGGGTTGGCGTTGACGGTGAAGCTGTGGGCGATCGTGCCGTTGGTGGTGCTCGCGGTCTGGGTGGCGGTCCGATATGGGCGGCGTCGGGTGGCGCGATTCGCGCTCGGCGCGGTGGGTGCGGCGTCGGTGGTGACGCTGCCGTTCTTCGTGGCCGCGCCCGGCCGGATGTGGACCGACGTCATCGCCTTCCAGGCCGGCCGTCCACGGTCGGACACGGGCATGTCGCGACGCGCGTTCTTCTTCACCGGCAACGTGATCGGCTACGACCTGCTCTCGGCCGCGGTGTGGTTCACGGTCGGGGTGATCCTGCTTCTTCTCGCCGCACTTCCGTTGGTGCATGCGCTGATTCGACGCCGCTCGCCTGCGCGATGGGACGACCCGGCGTGGTGGTCGGCGCTCACGTTGACGCTGGTACTCGCCTTGCTGTGGTCGCCGACCTTCTACGACCACTACGCGGCCTTCGCCGCGCCACCCGTGTGTCTACTCGCCGGGTACGGGGTTCACGTCGTCGCGGCCAGGATGTCCGGGCGCATCGGTGGTGGTGTTCTCGGCGCCGCGGGTGTGGTGGTGCTGGCGGTCCTGGCGTTGGGCACGTTGTCGGTCAGTGGGGTGCGACCGGAACAACCCACGGGTCTCGCCGACGCGGTGGCCGGCCGCGACTGCGTCTGGTCCTATGACCCGGCACTCCTGATCGCCGCTGATGTGTCCGGCGATCAGATCGCCCGGGACTGCCCGATGTTCGTGGATCGCTACGCGACCGCCATCGCCGAAGTCGACGTCACCGACGCCGATCTCGACGCCAGTCTGCCGTCGGCGACCGATTATCAGCGGCAGATCCTCGACCAAGGGCGGGGTAGCGACGCGGTTCTCATCACCGGCGCGCAACTCTTCGAGCTGGCGCCGGAGACGATTGCCGTTCTACGGGAGGAGTTCTCGTTCGACCGGATGGTTGGCGGGTATCAGTTGTGGGTGCGTTGAGCCGTACCGTGCCGGATTCAGCGGATGGCATCCTCCTGCATGGGCTTCACGATCGCCCGTCCGGATCGACCCGATCGTCCAGGGTCAGTTGCAGAAACGCGAGATCGAGCCAGCGGCCGAACTTGGTACCCACTTGCCGCAGCTCACCGGCCGGAACAAAGCCGAGCTTCTCATGCAGCCGGATGGAGCCGCTGTTCTCGGCGTCGACCGCGGCGATCATCACGTGCTTGTCGAGTTGGCGTGCCCGCTCGATGAGTTCGACCATCAACGACCAGCCGACCTGTCGTCCACGCTGGTCGAACCGCACATAGACCGAGTGTTCGACGGTGTGCCGGTAGCCGTCGAAGGGACGGTAGTCGCCGAAGGTCGCGTAACCCACGATGTCGCCGTCGTCGTCGGCCACCAACACCGGATAGCCGGCCGCCCGACGGTCGACCATCCAGGCGCGACGGTTCTCCACGTCGACGACGCGCTCGTTCCAGATGGCCGTCGTGTTTTCGACGGCGTCGTTGTAGATCGCGGTGATGGCGTCGAGGTCTGCTTGCAAGGCGTCCCGGATGTCCATGCGTCACCTTCTCACACCGGGTGGACGGCGGGCGGGGCATGATGACGGTTGAGCCGATGACGCCGAAGAGAAGGACCACCGCATGAGCACCACCGACCTCACCGGATTCGTCGACGCGATCGTCGCGGGCCACCTTCGGGTCGTCGACCTGACCACGCCGCTGTCCGCGTCGACCCCGTCACTCGTGCTGCCGCCGCCGTTCGCCAATCTCATCGACTTCAGCCTCGAGGAGGTCAGCGCCTACAACGAACCGGGACCGTTCTGGCGGCACAACAACATTCACACCGGTGAGCACATCGGTACCCACCTCGACGCGCCCGTGCACTGGATCACCGGACGCGACGGCGACGATGTCTCGCAGATCCCCGTGCAACGCCTCATCGGACATGCCGCGGTACTCGACCTCACCGCACGCGTGGCCGACGACCCCGATTACCTGCTCAGCGTCGACGATGTGCAGGAGTGGGAGAGTGAGCACCGGCGGCTCGGGGCCGGCGACTGGCTGCTGCTGCGCACCGGGTGGGAATCCCGCGGCGGTTCGCAGAAGGACTTCCTCAACGCCGACGACACCGGCCCGCACACCCCCGGCGTCACCGCCGACTGCGCGCAATGGCTTGCCACCCAACGCGATATCACCGGACTCGGGGTGGAGACGGTCGGCGTTGACGCGGGTCTGGCCGGGGGTTTCGACCCGGCTTTCCCGGTCCACCACTTCTTCCTCGGTAACAACAAGTACGGCATCACCTCGCTACGCAATCTCGGTGAGTTGCCGCCGCTGGGCGCGGTACTCATCGTCACGCCGCTCCCGATCGTCGGCGGAACGGGAAGTCCGTCGCGGGTGCTTGCGGTGGTGGAGAACGCGGCCCGATGACGGCCGGGACCACCGTCGGCGACGTCGTCGGTCAGGTGCTCGCCGGACTCGGGGTCGGGCACGCCTTCGGCGTGGTGGGCAGCGGCAACTTCGTGATGACCAATGCGCTGCGACGAGGTGGTGTCCCGTACATCGCCGCCCGGCACGAGGGTGGCGCGGCGATGATGGCCGACGGCTATTCACGGATGTCGGGACGTGTCGGAGTGCTCACGCTGCATCAGGGTTGCGGCCTGACCAACGCGATGACCGGCATCACCGAGGCCGCCAAGAGTCGCACCCCGATGATCGTGCTTGCCGCCGACAGTCCCGCTGCCGCACTGCGTTCCAACTTTCGCATCGATCAGGAGGCGATGGTGGCCGCGGTCGGCGCGGTCAGTGGCCGCGTGTATTCGGCATCGACGGTGGTCGCCGACGTCACGCGCGCGTACCGCACGGCCGTCACCCAGCGGCGAACCGTGATCCTCAACGTGGCCATCGATGTGGCCGCGGCGCCCGCCGACGCGCCCGGACCGGTGCGCGTGGACCTGACCCCGACCGCGGTCCGGCCGAACCGCGATGCGGTGATGGATCTGGTTGCGCTGCTGCGTAAATCGTCTCGTCCGGTATTCGTGGTGGGGCGCGGCGGGCGCGGAGCGGGACCGCAGATCGCGTCGCTCGCGCAACGCAGCGGAGCTCTGCTGGCGACATCGGCGGTGGCCAACGGTCTGTTTGTCGGCGAGGAGTACGCGCTGGGCATCTCCGGCGGATTCTCCTCTCCCACAACGGCTGAGCTGATATCCGACGCCGACCTCATCGTCGGCTGGGGGTGTGCGCTCAACATGTGGACCATGCGGCACGGCCGGCTCATCGGGGAATCGACCACCGTGGTGCAGGTCGACGACGACGTGGATGCCATCGGCGCGCACCGCGCCGTCGACCTGGGGGTGGTCGGTGACTGCGGACTGACCGCCGCCGACGCACTGATCCTGCTCGCCGAATCCGGTGACCCCGATCCCACCGGCTACCGCACCCCCAAGGTTGCCGAGCGCATTACCGAAAGCGCACGGTGGCAAGATGTTCCGGTCGACGATGTGTCCGACGACCGACGAATCGACCCGCGCAGGTTGACCATCGCGCTGGACACGGTGCTGCCGGCCGAGCGGGTCGTGTCGATCGACTCGGGCAACTTCATGGGTTACCCGGCCACCCATCTGTCGGTGCCCGATGAGCACGGATTCTGCTTCACGCAGGCGTTCCAGTCCATCGGTCTCGGCGTGGGAACCGCGATCGGCGCGGGCATCGCCCAGCCGGGCCGGCTTCCGGTACTCGGCACCGGCGACGGCGGCTTCCTGATGGGCATCTCCGAACTCGACACCGCGGTCCGGATCGGTCTGCCGCTGGTGGTGATCGTCTACAACGACGCCGCCTACGGAGCCGAGGTGCACCACTTCGGCGACGCCGACATGTCCACGGTGACCTTCCCCGACACCGACATCGCGGCCATTGCACGAGGTTTCGGGGCAGTCGGCATCACCGTGCGGAGTCTGGACGATCTTAGTGCAGTCCGTGGCTGGGTTTCCGGGTACGTCGCGACCCGCGCCGCACGACCCCTCGTGATCGACGCCAAGATCGCCGACGACGGCGGTGCCTGGTGGCTGGCGGAGGCGTTCGCCGGGCATTGAGCGGCCCACCATCTGTTGATTGAGCCGTCCCGAGCCCCAACTGCTGGTTGAGCCGTCCCGAGCCCCAACTGCTGGTTGAGCTGATCCACCCCGGCTTTTCCGGAGAGCTCAGGTTGTGAGTGCCCCCTCCGGATTGAGGGTGCGCATGTGATCGTAATGGAGTCGCTCAGCGTGGTCGGGGGTGAGGTCGTCGCAGTAACTGTGTGGGCGTTCACGGTTGTAGAACGCCACCCATTCGGCCGTGCCCAGTGACAGTTCGGTCGCGCCGTGAAATCGCGGCTGGTTGTCGACGAGTTCGTTCTTGTAGTCAGAGTTCACCGACTCCGCGAGCGCGTTGTCGTAGCTATCCCCAACGCTGCCAATAGAAGCCGCGATGCCTTCCTCGGCCAACCGCTGCCCGAACACAATCGCTGTGTACTGCGATCCCGCGTCTGAATGGTGTATGAGTCTCGTTAAATCAACTACACCGCAACGCTTTCGGTTGTCTATCGCGTTGTTGATGGCATCGGTAACCAGGTTCACTGTCATTTCCGAGGCCACTTTCCAGCCGACAATCTTGCGGGCGAACACATCGATGACGAACGCCGTGTACGCCCACCCCGACTTGGTGCGGCAGTAGGTAAAATCGGCTACCCACAACCGATTTGGTGCCGCAGCATAGAACTGTCTGTCGACCAGATCCGCCGGCCGCGACGCTGCCGCATCAGGGATGGTCGTACGCACTCGCTTCTTCTTACTCGCGCCATGCCATCCCATCTCCCGCATCACTCGTTCAACAGTGCATCGAGCAACATCAATACCACTGCTGCGCAATACTATCCATGTCTTGCGTGAACCCAGAACCCGCATCAGCGGTCGCTTCCGGCGCAAAGCGAAGATCGCATCGATGACCTGCGCATCGGCGAACATGCGGGCGCTCGGCCCGCGGTTGATGTGATCATAGTAAGTGGACGGGGCGATGTGGATACCATGCTCGCAGAGCACGGCGCACATCGAATCGACGCCCCAGACAAGGCCATCCGCACCCACCTGGTGTCCCTGGTGAGTGCGGATGAACTCCACAATTAGCGGTGTGGCCGGTCGATCTCGGCCGCGAAGAAAGCCGACGCCGCCTTCAGGATCCCGTTCGCTCGTTTGAGCTCGGCCACCTCGCGCTTGAGTCGTCGAATCTCCTCGCTATCGGCCTTGGCTGGCGCGCTGGCGGCGCCCGACGGCGCCTTGCGCACCCACTGGCGAACCGTCTCCGCCGAGCCGACTCCGAGCAAATCCGCAGTCTTGCCCATCGCCGCCCACTCGGTGGACCCCTGAGCCACCAACTGCTCGACCATGTCCACCGCGTCGCGCTTCAACTCATCCGAGTATCGCTTCGATCCTGCCACTGCCATAGGTTTCATTCTCCCTTGAGACGAACCCTCCGGAAACACCGGGACGGATCAAGCCGTCCCGAGTCCTCACTGCTGGTTGAGCCATGGTTGAGCCGGCACGGGCGAGCGCCCGCGAGTCCGAGCCGCGTCGAAACCACTGGCGAGCCCAACATGTCCGTACCCATCGAAGAGCCTTGTGGTTGCGAAC
This sequence comes from Gordonia bronchialis DSM 43247, assembly GCF_000024785.1. NCBI lineage: Bacteria > Bacillati > Actinomycetota > Actinomycetes > Mycobacteriales > Gordoniaceae > Gordonia > Gordonia bronchialis. The sequence goes on from NC_013441.1 coordinate 428,892, forward strand.
AGTGTTGTCTCGCTAGTGGTTTCGACACGCTGCGGACTCGCAGGCTCGTCCGTCGCGGCTCAACCAGCGGATGGGGCGACCGGCTGGACCAGCGGATGGGGGCGACCAGCTCGGCCAGCGGATGGGGGCGACCAGCTCGGCCAGCGGATGGGGGCGACCAGCTCGGCCAGCGGATGGGGGCGACCAGCTCGGCCAGCGGATGGGGATTGTTCGGTCGGCAGGTGGGTTGGCGCTGGTCGCCTCTACCGGTAACAACCGAAGACGGCCTCGTAGGCCTTGCTGACCGTGTGGGTGTCGGCGTCGACCGCGACGCCGGTGACGGTGTAGGTGTTGCCGTTCACCTCGACCTCGGCGCTTCCCCTGTTGCGGTCCGGTTCGGTGACGTAGCGGACGCCGTCGATCTCGAAGGTGGTGCGCACGAGCTGCGGTGGATTGCTGTTGGTGAGATCGGTGACGAACATTTCGGTGCCGTCGCCCGAGGTGTCGGTGCCCTTGAGGCGGAAGGTGGCGGCGCCGTCCGGGCGGGTGCACCACAGGTTGGTTTCGTCGAGGCCGGGGATCGGTTCTCCTTCGACCCAGACCTGTGCGGGTTCGGGGAGGTCGATGTTGGCGATGGTGGCCGGGGTGCTCGGGGCGCCGACCGAAGCCTCGTCTGAGCAACCGGCGACAAGTAGTGCACCCGCTGTCAGGGTCACAGCAACGCCACACACCGACCGTCGACCGTAGAATCCCCGCCCACCCACGCCAGATATGTTAAGGCACAACCGTTCTCGAGCGCACATTGTGAGTTCTGTACTGAACTCTCTTGCCGATGGGCAATCTCCTGCGCGTTATTCAATTCCGCGTACTGCGTAGCGCCGTTGTTGGTGGACGAGGTCGGTCAGGTCCTGCGCCGTCGTCGGGCCGTGCGCGCGGAGCGGCCAGCCGTGTACCGCGAAGCGCCACTCGTCCGGGATTGCTTTGGCGCCCCAGCGTGCGCCGAGCAGTCCGCCGGCGATGGCGGCGACGGTGTCGGTGTCGTCGCCGATCCGGATGGCGGCGTGCAAGGCGTGGGGCAGATGTGACGGATCGTCCCTCGTGGTGCCGATGATCGCGGACCCGGCCGCTTGCAGAGCAGTCACGGTGTACCCGTTGGGGGAGAAGCTCTTCGGGTCGTCGGAGTGGAGTGAGTCCAGCCATTGCCGCCACCGGCTGCGCCGGTTGTCGTCGATGAGGTCGACTCCGGCGCGAATGTCGATGTGGCCGTCGAGGATCGCGACGCGGATCGCTTCGCACCACAGGACGCACGAGTCGGCCGCGAAGACGTCGGCGTGTGTCAGCTCCGCGATCATGCGGGCCGATCGGGCGAGATCCTCCCGATCGTCGAGGTGGGCGAGAGCGACCGGCGTGGTACGCATCAGCGCTCCGTTGCCCGCCGATCGCGGGTGCGCCTCGGCGAAGGCCAGTGACTCCGCGCGCATGACGACACCGGGCCGCCCGCCGGGTTCGGTGTCCAGGCGGTGCCGGGTGGCGGCCAGCAGCGCGCGAGTCTGGTTGCCGATGTCCGGCGGATCGCCGCTGAAGTCGTCGTACCAGCGCAGGAACCCCGCCGCGACGGCGTCGAGTGCGTCGTCGGAGCTGAGGTCGGCACCGGTGGCGACGACCTCGAGGATGGGCACGGCCATGGAGGTGTCGTCGCTCCACTCGCCGGGTGCGTAGTCGCCGAGGCCACCGCCGATCATCTCGGCATACTCGTTGTCGGCGAGCACGGGACGTCGGAACTCGTAGGGCACGCCGAGGGCGTCGCCCACGGCGGAACCGAGGACGGCGCCCAGCACGCGGTCGAGTTGATCGGGGGTCAGAGTCATGAACGCTTGCGACCTCGCTTGCGGTTGCCCGCATGGTAGGAATCCCGAGACATCTTGGAAGCGTAGGCCGAACCGGCCGTGACGGCCTGCGCCGAGAGGCCGTCGATCATGCTCAACTCGTCGTCGAATGCTGCGTGATCTGCTGCGGGGGCCGCCATCATCGCGGACCGAATCTTGCTGCTCGCGGTGGCGAGCAACGCATTTCCGGCGCCCAGGTCACCCGCCTCGTAGGCGCGTGACGCGCGGAGCTTGTCGGCCTGGCCCTCTTGATACAGCTTCTCGGAGACGACCGTCGGGTCGGGGACGCGGGTGCCGAGCTCGTCACCGGGAACGACGTTCACCGAGATCGGCAGTGTCACCGTGTGTTCGGTGAGGGTCGCCGTTTGCACGTAGCGCAGCTCCAGCATGGCCAGCTGGGCCAGTCCCAGCGATGCGAGGGCATCGACCTTCATGCGCAACAACAGCTTTCGGGCCTCGGCGGCGTAGAGGTCACCCAGTTCGATCATCACCTCGCCGTCGCCGATCTGGTGCGCGGGTAGGTCGTTGTACAACGACAACTCGGTCACCTTCTGGATGTAGCGGACCGTGAGCGTGACCGCCTGCGCCGACTTGGACAGCAAGCCGTCGACCTCGCCGGCGATGGCCGCGCCGGCAGCGTCGGGGTCGTCGGCGAAGACGTGATTTCCGTTGCCGGAACGAGCAATTGCCGATAGCAGTGTCTCGTCGTAGCCACGTCCGTAGCCGAGGGTGGAGGTGATGATGCCGTCGGCGGCGGCCTTGGCGGTGATGCTCGCGAACTCATCGAGGTCGCGGATTCCACGGTTGACGTGGCCGTCGCTGATGACCAGGACGGTCCCGCCTCGAATGCCCGCGGATGCGGTGGCCCGACGCAGTTCCTGGAGTCCGCGCAGGTAGCCCGACGACAGGTCGGTGCACCCACCGGGGACGATGGACCCGACCGCGTCGACTGCCCGCGCCTTGTCAGCGAGCGGGGCGGCGGGCAGCACGACCTGCGCGTCGTCGTCGAAGGTGACGACGCCGAAGACGTCGCGGGGATCGAGCTGGCCGATCACTCCGGCGAGTGCGCGTTGCGCCCCGGCCAGCGGTGGGCCCGACATCGAACCACTGCGGTCGAGGACCACCTGCAGGGCTGCCGGCGCGCGGTCGGTGACCTTCCCCTCGGGGGCAACGATTTCCAGGAGAACCGTCACCTCGTCGGCGGATTCGTGCGCGACGACGTCGACGTCGAGGGCGGCGGTGAACTTCATGGGATTCTCCTTTGCGCGGATCTGCGATTACTACTTTGCGCGATTTCTCGCATACAGTCAACCTGTGGCTGCGAGATCCTCCGATCGACTGACCGACTACCCGCGTCCCAGCGTCGCCGTCGACATCGCTGTCCTCACCGTGCAGAGCGGTGGGTTGCAGGTCGTCGTGCAGCACGATGCGTCGGGCCGTGCCGCGTTGCCGGGCCGGTTCGTCCGCGAACGACGCACCGTCGAGGAGACGGTGCGCGAGGTACTCGAGCTCAAGCTGGGGCTCTCGCCCGATCACATCCGGCCGCATCTGCTCGCGGTCTTCAGTGATCCTGATCGCGATCCCCGGGGGTGGACGATCTCGATCGCGCATGCCGTCGCGATCCCGGCCGGGGACCTGACGGATGTGGTCGGTGAGCTGGTGCCGGTGACGCCGGACGGTCGGTTGGCGTCAGGGGAGCGGTTGCTCTACGACCATGACCACATCATCGCAGCGGCCACCGACAGTTTGCGCGATCGCTATGAGGACAAACCCGACCCGGATAACCTGCTCCGACCCCCCTACACCCTGTCTGAACTGCGGGAACTGCATGAGGCAATCCTCGGACGCAAGCTGATGCGCGACTCGTTCAACCGTCGCGTGCAGCCGCTGCTGGCACCGCAGGTCGACGCCGCGGGCACACCGGTGACCCGCGCAGCCGGCGGCCGGCCGGCCCGGCTCTTCGCCAAGGACGTGCCGCCGACGGCGACCTTCGGATGGCGGTTGCCCAGCGTCGACGAGACAGCGGGTTGAAGCGGCACGAGCCGGCGCCGGCGACGAGTAGCGTCGGTGCGCGGTGCGCGGTGCGCGGTGCGGGGTTTGGATCACCACCGCCCGGCCTGGGACCGACGCGTGCCAAGGCGGCACCCAAAGCGACTCTGCCGGACAGCGTCATCCGCCGCCTAACGGGAGACCACCTGGTCGAGCTGGCGTAGTACTCAGCCGGTCGGGCCAGACGCTGGTGACCGCGGTGGCGGGCTGACGGACCGCGCGCAACGCCAGCGCGACGGTTCCGGTGACGGTCACCTGCGACGGGATCTCGGCATGCACGGTTCGACGATGGCCGGAGGCGTCGACGACGGTCACGTCCATCATGCGCGCTCCGGCGAGTTCGTTTCCGGGGAAGGCGACGTCGCCGATGGCGCAGTGTAGCGGTAGCGTGGCGTCGACGTGCAGGACGGCGCGGTCGGCGGTGATGTGCGCGGCGACGATGCGCGTGACGAGGACCGGGAAGATGCGGTCCGGTGGGCACAATGACTGGCACACGGGTTCGCCCTGGTCGTCGAGATAGAAGGCGACCTTGCGACGGCATGACTCGGCACGCAGGGACACCTCGCCGACGCGGACGTCGGAACCGTTGCAGGAGAGGGCGAGCCGCCACACCTGCGGATCGAATGACTTGTGCATCCAGAGACCTTTCAACGACGGAAGAACGTCCAGCAGTGTCTCAGGACTCGGTCTACCCGCGGTGTGCGTCAAGAAGGAAGGACTCGGGCGCTAAGGTTTTGTCAAGATCCGTCAGCGCACGGGCGCGGGCAGCGGCATGCCGCGCTCACGCAGGATGGTGCGAAGCCGGGTGGGGTAGTCGGTGATGAGGCCGTCGACACCGAGATCGATCTGGGCGTTCATCGCCGCGGGATCGTTGACCGTCCACGGAATGACCTTGAGTCCCAGCCGATGTGCACGTGTCACGAGCACCTTGGTGGACAGGTCGTAGTCCGGGGACAGGATCGATGCGACCTGACGCGCGCCGTTGATGACGTCGCCACGCACGCCGGCGTACGAGACCGGACCCAACCAACGTGACCCCGGCTTCCAGGTGGTGGTGTCCCACAGAGCAACTCGCGGAAGGTCGGGAGCGATGCGCGCGACGATGGGCAGAGTGCGCCAGTCGAAGCTCTGGATCGTCGCCCGAATGGGTGCACCCTGCGCCGATGCCGCGGCGCGTACCGAGGCGACGATGACACCCACATACTGTTCGGGAGTTGCTGACTGCCAGCGTTTCTCGGCCTCGATCTTGGTCTCGATGTTGTAGCCGATGTGCTTGGCGCCCAGCTTCCGGGTGAGCGCGAACAGATCGCCGAGGCGCGCGATCCGGTTCCCGACAACGGGTTTCGCATCGGGATAGTCGGCGAGATTCTTGTCGCAGTGCAAGGTGGCGATCTGAGCGTACGTCAGATCGTGTACGACCTTCCCGACGTAAGGGAACTGCCGATCGCCGGGCGTCGCCGGAGCGGTGTCACGGCACTTGTCGGCCTGAATGGTCGGATCGTGCCAGATGATGGGCTGGAGGTCGCGGGTGAGCACGATGTCGAGTTCGAGGGTGCTGACGCCGAGTCGTAGTGCGGACTCGAAGCCACGCAAAGACTCCTCGGTGTGTTCACCCCGACCACCGCGGTGGGCTTGCAGGTCGAACGACGCCGCGGTGGGACCAGGTGCGGCGACGGCCGACGGCGGTGGTGCACCCACGAGAGTCGCGGCGGCGACGCCGGAGAGCAGGATCGTGGAACGGCGGACGAGCCGCATACCCCAGTGCATGGGCTGAACGTAAGTGACGCTGGCGCCCAACGCAATCCGGGGTCACGCGGTGCTCACCGGTTGTTCATACACAGTTTCACTGCGGCGGTTCTTGGAAGGCTCGGACCTCGATGGCGCCTCCGACAGCGGCGGAGCAACGCTCCGCCCACTGGAGTGCCGCCGCCTCGTCGGCGACGTCGATGATCCAGAAGCCACCGACGTACTGGTCCGCCTCGACGAACGGTCCGGGGGTGTGGGTGGGCGGTGTCGACGTGGCGTCCACCATGATGGCCGACGACGGCGGGTGCAGTCCGCCGGCATGGACGAGCACCTTCGACTCGGTGAGATCATTGTTGAGCTTGGTGGTCTCGGCCATGAGTCGTTCCAGGTCGGTCGGGTCCATCTCCTGCATCGACTCCATGGTCGGCTCGTCGGCGCTGTCGTGGGGAACGGTGAGGAAGTATTGCGGCATTGTGCTGTCCTTCTTCGTAGCGTGGCTACGTCGGCAATCAGGTAGACCGTGGGCGTCGGTGGAACTCATCGGTGGTGTGCCGATTGTGTGCGATGCCTGTCGGGTGGTTGCGGACATTGTTGGGTCGCTGGTGGTTTCGATACGCGTCGGGCTCGCAAGCTCGCTCGTCGCTACTCAACCAGCAAAGGGGGTCGGGCTCGCAAGCTCGCTCGTCGCTACTCAACCAGCAAAGGGGGTCGGGCTCGCAAGCTCGCTCGTCGCTACTCAACCAGCAAAGGGGGTCGGGCTCGCAAGCTCGCTCGTCGCTACTCAACCAACGGGGAGGGTGGGTTGAGGGGAGCGGTCAGCGCAGGAAGGTGGCGGCGTGTTCGGTGAGGTCGAGGAGCGGCTGGGGGAACACGCCGAGGGCGATGGTGACGACGGTGCAGACGGCGATGCCGGTGGTGGTGAAGATGCTCGGTTTCACCACGTGCGGGGCGTCGACGGGGACGTCGTGGAAGAACATGGCGACGATGATGCGGACGTAGAAGTAGGCTGCGATGGCGCTGCTGATGACGCCGATCACCACCAGCACACCCCCGCCGGTGCCGGCGACCGCGGCGAACACGTCGAACTTGGCGATGAAGCCACTGGTGAGCGGGATGCCGGCGAAGGCCAGCAGGAACATCGAGAACATCGCGCCCACAAGGGGATAACGTCTTCCGAGGCCCGCCCACTGGGACAGGTTGGTGGCCTCGCGGCCGGACAGATGCGGACTGCGCGACACCGGGAGCCGTGCCTGCTGGCCGTGGCTGATCTGCGAGCGCAGGGAGGTGGGATTGTCTGCGGCGGTGTTGTCCGGCTCGCGGACCACGGCGATGGTCGCAAACGCGCCGAGCGTCGAAAAACCATAGGCGGCAAGGTAGAACAGCGTGGCGGCCAGCCCGGCGTCGTCGAAGGCGATGACGCCGAGCAGGATGAAGCCGGCGTGCGTGATCGAGGAGTACGCGAGCATGCGTTTGACGTCGGTCTGGGTGACCGCCATGACCGCGCCGACGAGCATCGTCGCGATCGCCACCGCCCACAGGGCCGGCTTCCACTGGTCGTGCAGTGCCGGGAACGCCACGTAGAACACGCGTAGCAGCGCGCCGAAGGCGGCGATCTTGGTGGCCGCGGCCATGAACGCGGTCACCGGGGTGGGAGCGCCCTGATAGACGTCGGGAATCCACGCGTGGAACGGGACGGCCCCCACCTTGAACAGCAATCCCACCGCCAGCATGCCGAGGCCGATGAGGGCAAATGTGTTGTCGCCACCGGATGCGGTGGTGGCGGTGACCGATTCGCCGATGCGTGACAGGTTCAGCGAACCGGATGCACCGTAGGCCAAGGCTGCGCCGAAGAGGAAGAAGGCCGACGAGAAGGCGCCCAGGAGAAAGTATTTGAGTGACGCCTCCTGGGAGATGAGGCGCCGGCGTCGCGCCAATCCGCACAGCAGGTACAGCGGCAGGGAGAACACCTCGAGTGCGATGAACATCGTCAGCAGGTCGCCACACGCCGGGAACAGCATCATGCCGCCGACGGTGAGCATCGTCAGCGGAAAGACCTCCGTGGTCACCGCCCCGGCGCGGGTGGCCTCGAACTCCGCCTCGGTGTTGGGTACCGACGCGCCCGACGGGGTGAACATGTCGGCGTCGGTGCCCGCGCCGGTACCGACGGTCTGAAGCGCGGGCGCGACAACGCGTTCGAGTCGGCGTTCGGCCATGAACGCGACACCGGCGACGGCGACCAGCAGCAGGAGTCCCTGGAGGAATAGTGCAGGACGGTCGACGACGACGGCCCCCGACATCGCGAACTGTCCATCGCCGCCGGAACTCTCGGAGTCGGCGACCGCGACGAGCGCTGCGAAGGCGGCGACCAGACCGCCGAGCGAGAGCACCACCTGTGCCGGGTAGCGGACCTTGCGGGAGGCGAAGGCCTCCACCAGCACGCCGACGACACCGACGCCGAAAACGATGAGCATCGGTGACAGCGCAGCATATTCGACGCTGGGTGGGGTGATGGCGGCGAGCGCGCTCTGGGTCATCGCGGTCCTCCCGGGGGCGAGTCGGCTACGGCGGGTGGGGGATCATGCACCCCGACGGTGGTCAAGGTGTGCCCGACCGCCGGATCGACGATGTCCAGCAGGGGTTTTGGATAGACGCCGAGCGCGATGAGCAGAGCGATCAGTGGAACCACCACCACCAGTTCACGTCCGGCGAGGTCACGCATCGACGAGGCGCGCACGTCAGACAGCTTCGGCGGGCCGCCCATCATCCGCTGGTAGGTCCACAGGATGTAGATGGCGGACAACACCAGTGCGCCAGAGGCGATGATCGCGGCGATCGGGTAGCGGGTGAACGTGCCGATCAGCACCAGGAATTCGCTGATGAACGGGGCAAGACCGGGCAACGACAGCGTCGCCAGGCCCGCGACGAGGAACGTTCCGGCCAGCACCGGAGCGACCTTCTGTACACCGCCGTAGTCGGCGATGAGGCGGCTTCCTCTCCGCGACACCAGGAATCCGGCGATCAGGAACAGCGCGGCCGTCGACAGGCCGTGATTGACCATGTACAGCGTCGAGCCGGTCTGGCCCTGGCTGGTGAGCGCGAAGATGCCCAGGATGATGAACCCGAAGTGTGAGATCGAGGTGTAGGCGATCAGCCGCATGACATCGGTCTGCCCGATGGCGAGCACGGCGCCGTAGATGATGCCGATGACGGCCAGCGCGCAGATGAGCGGCGCGAAGTACTGCGACGCATCGGGAAACAGTTGCAGGCAGAAGCGCAACATCGCGAAGGTGCCGACCTTGTCGACCACCGCCATCATCAACACCGCGCTGGCCGGGGTGGCCGCCACCGCGGCGTCGGGCAGCCACGAATGGAACGGCCACAGTGGCGCTTTGACCGCGAAGGCGAACATGAAGCCGAGGAACAAGAGCTTCGCCAGGCCGGTGCCGGAGTCGATGTCGCCGGCGGCCACCGCGTCGGAGATGGTGCGCAGTGAGAAGGTGCCCGCACCGTTGTGACCGACCCCCTGCTGCACCGTCACCACATACAGGCCGATGACTGCGGCCAGCATGATCAGCCCACCGAACAGGTTGTACAGCAAGAACTTCACTGCTGCGGCGGATCGTCGGGGCCCGTTGCCGAAGCCGCCGATGAGGAAGTACATCGGGATCAGCATGGCCTCGAAGAAGATGTAGAAGAGCAGGATGTCGAGGGCGACGAAGCTCATCAGCACCATGGCCTCGACCGCAAGGGTGAGCGCGAAGTAGGTGTGTGGCGTCTTCTGCACGCGGCCGCCGGCTGCGTCGAGCGATCCGGCCTCGTCGGCGTCGCGCCACCCGGCGAGGATCAGCAGCGGCAGCAACGCGGCGGTGAGCAACACCAGGACCAGACCGATCCCGTCGAGCCCCAACGCGTATCGGGTGCCGAAAGCGGGTATCCAACTGTGGTCTTCGACGAACTGATAGCGCGCACCGTTCGGGTCGAATCCGACGGCGAGGCCGATCGCGAGTACCAGGACGAGCACGCTGACGGCGAGAGCGATGTCCTTGGCGATCTCCGGGCGCCGGTTGGGGATTGCCAGCACCAGTAGCGCACCGATCGCCGGGGCGACCCACAGAATCGTCAACCATGGTGTGTTCACAGCACATTCACCACCATCACGAGAGCCGTGATCACCGCGGCACCGGCGAACATGGACAGTGCGTAGGACCGCACGTAGCCGCTCTGCCAGCCGCGTATTCGCTCCGACAGCCCGGCGATCCCCGCCCCCACCCCGCTGGTGAGACCGTCGACACCGGAGTTCTCCACCTCCACCAGCCCGGCGGTGACGTGCTGCCCGGGACGCATCAGCAGGGCCTCGTTGGCGGCGTCACCGTACAGGTCGCGGCGAGCGGCGACGGTGAGCGCCGAGACGTCGTCGGGCGCGATCTCCGGGACCGCGCGGGTGGCGTACTGCCAGTAAGCGATTCCCACCCCGACGGCCACGACGACGAGGATGATCACGGTCATCGCCCACACCGGTATCCCGAGTTCCGCGTGATCTTCACCGGTGACACCGGCCCCGCTCGCTTCGCTCCCGGCGGCCACAACAGGCTCCAGCCAGTGTTCCAGCGCCCCACCGAAAGCCAGGAAGAAGCCGGAAGCTACCGATCCGATCGCGATGAGCACCATCGGCGCCGTCATCACCGACGGCGACTCATGCGGATGCGGCGCGGGGGCGTCGGTGCCGTCGTGCCAGCGCTTCTCGCCGAAGAACGTCAGGATCACCACCCGGGTCATGTAGAAGGCGGTGATGCCGGCACCCAGCAGGGCGGCGCCACCGAGCAGCAGACCCTTGACCCCGCCGGAGGCGAACGCCACCTCGATGATGTGGTCCTTGGAGTAGAAGCCGGCAAACGGCGGCACCCCGATGATCGCGAGATAGCCGACGCCGAAGGTGATGAATGTGATCGGCATGAGCTTGCGCAGACCGCCGTAGCGGCGCATGTCGGTCTCGTCGTTCATCCCGTGCATCACCGACCCGGCGCCGAGGAACAGCCCGGCCTTGAAGAAGCCATGCGTGAGCAGGTGCATGATGGCGAATGCGTAACCGGCAGGCCCCAACCCGGCCGCGAGCACCATGTAGCCGATCTGACTCATCGTCGACGCGGCGAGAGCCTTCTTGATGTCGTCCTTCGCGCAGCCGATGATCGCGCCGAACAGCAGTGTCACCGCCCCGACCACCACCACACCGACCTGCGCGTGTGGGGCGAGATCGAAGATGGGTCCGGACCGGACGATCAGATAGACGCCTGCGGTCACCATGGTGGCGGCATGGATGAGCGCCGACACCGGGGTGGGGCCCTCCATCGCGTCGCCCAGCCACGACTGCAGCGGCACCTGCGCCGACTTGCCGCACGCCGCGAGCAACAGCATGAAACCCAGTGCGGTGAGCGTGGTCTCGCCCGCCTGACCGGCGCCGTCGAAGACCGCGGTGAACGACACCGCCCCAAAGGTGGCGAACATGATCATCAGCGCGATCGCCAGTCCGATGTCGCCGACGCGGTTGACCACAAACGCCTTCTTGGCGGCGGTGGCCGCACTCGGCTTGTACTGCCAGAAGCCGATCAGCAGATACGATGCCAGGCCAACACCCTCCCAGCCCAGGTAGAGACCGAGGTAGTTGTCGGCCAGGACCAACACGAGCATGGCGGCGAGAAACAGGTTGAGGTAGGCGAAGAATCGCCGCCGGTCGGGGTCGTCGGCCATGTAGCCGATGGAGTAGACGTGGATCAGCGACCCGATACCGGTGATCAGCAGGACGAAACACATGGACAGCTGGTCGAGCTGAAACCCGAAGTCCACGTGCAGTTCTGCGACGGGAATCCAGGTGAACAGGGTGTGGCTCACGGCGCGCTCGTCGGTCGACCGGGACAGCATCCCGACGAACATGACCAACCCCAACACAAAGGAGGCGAGGGCCAGCGCCGTGCCGAGCAGGTGGCCCCACCGGTCCGAGCCGCGGCCGGCAATGAGCAGCACCACCGCACCGAGCAACGGCAAACCGGGCAACAACCAGAGCAGTGACGCCGTCTGATCGATGGTCACCGGGCCTCCTAATCCCTCACCGTTTCAACAGATCCGCGTCGTCGACAGACGCCGACCGTCGGGACCGGAAAATCGTCATGATGATGGCCAGCCCGACGACCACCTCCGCGGCGGCGACCACCATCGTGAAAAAGGCGATCACCTGACCGTCGTACGATCCGTGCATGCGGGCGAAGGTCACGAACGACAGGTTCGATGCGTTGAGCATCAGCTCGACGCACATGAACACCACGATCGCGTTGCGGCGCAGCAGGACCCCAGCGGCGCCGATGGTGAACAGCAACGCCGAGAGATACAGATAGTTCTCCGGATTCATCGCTGCACCTCGTCGGAGGCAGGTGGGGTGGTGGGGTTCGAGGACGGGTCGATACGCAGACCCAGATCGTGGTCGCGGGTCACCAGGGTGGCGTTGACCGACAGCCGGGCCGGTGACCCGTCGGGCAGCCGCGCGGGCACGTCGACGGCATTGTGCCGGGCATACACGCCGGGGCTGGGCAGCGGCGTCATGTCGATGCCCTGACGGAACCGCGCCACCGACAGTTCGCGCTGACTCATGCGCGGGCCGAAGCGTTCCCGGTGCGCAAGCACCATCGCACCGAGTGTCGCGGTGATCAGCAGGGCGCCGGTGAGTTCAAAAGCCCACAGGTACTGCACGAAGATCAGTTCGGCGATCGCCTCGACGTTGCCGTCGCCGGCCGTGCTGGAACCACCTGCCGCGGGTGCGCCGGCGAAGGTGGCCACACTCGCGGTACCGATACCGGCGATGAGCAGGATGCCGAAGCCCAGCCCGATGACCGCAGCCGCCAACCGCTGTCCCCGAAGGGTTTCGACGAGCGAATCCGACGAGTCGACGCCGATCAGCATGAGCACGAACAGGAACAGCATCATCACCGCGCCGGTGTAGACCACCACCTGCACGACGCCGAGGAACAGCGCCCCCTGCGCGACATAGAAGATCGCCAGGATGATCATGGTGGTGGCCAGGAAGATGGCCGAATACACGGCCTTGGTGGCGAAGACGACGCCGAGCGCGCCGAGGACGGCCACGCCGCCGAGCACCCAGAACTGCACGGCCTCACCGGTGGAGGTGCGGGTCAGTTCGGCGGCCAGCAGCGCCGTCATCGGGGTGCCACCTGGCCGTCGGGGGTGATCTCGCCGCGGTAGTAGTTCTCCTCGGTGGAACCGGGCGCCATCGCGTGCGGGGGTGGCTGCGCGTCGTCGGGCATCGGGGCGAGCAGACGGTCCTTCTCATAGATGAGGTCGGCGCGGTTGTCGTCGGCGAGTTCGTAGTCGTTGGTCATCGTGAGAGCACGGGTGGGACAGGCCTCGATGCACAGGCCGCAGCCGATGCAGCGTAGATAGTTGATCTGGTAGACGCGGCCGTATCGTTCACCGGGAGAATAACGTTCGTCGTCGGTGTTGTCGGCGCCCTCGACGTAGATGGCGTCGGCCGGGCATGCCCACGCGCACAACTCGCAGCCGATGCACTTCTCGAGCCCGTCGGGATGGCGGTTGAGCTGGTGGCGACCGTGATAGCGGGGGGCGGTGGGTTCCTTCTGCTCCGGGTACTGCTCGGTGATGGTCGGGGAGAACATCCCGCTGAAGGTGACTCCCAGTCCGCTGACCGGCTTGAGGAAATCAGGCATCGGTCATCTCCTTGTGTGTCGGGGGTTTGCTCCCGGACGGGCGGGTGGCCACCTGGCCGGGCAATGGCGGCACCGGGAACCCGCCGGCCATCGGGTCGAACGTCTCACCGGCCGAATCGATCTCGTCGGGCTGATCGGGCAGTCGCATGGACCGCCAGATGGCGTAACAGATGAGTGCGGTGACGACGATCCCGGCGCCGGCCGAGATGAGCGCGCGGGTCAGCTCGCTCGCGTCGGTGGTGGCCGCGCGGATGACGGCGACCACCATCACCCAGGCCAGCGAGATCGGGATGAGGACCTTCCACCCGAGATTCATGAACTGGTCGTAGCGCAGCCGGGGCAGGCTGGTGCGCAGCCAGATGAACACGAACATGAAGACCCAGACCTTGAGGGTGAACCAGAGGATCGGCCACCAACCGGAATTGGCCCAGTCGAAGGCGCTCAACGGCCACGGCGCCATCCATCCGCCGAGGAACATCGTGGTGGCCAGCGCCGACACCGTCACCATGTTGATGTACTCGGCGAGCATGAACATCGCGAACTTCAACGACGAGTACTCGGTGTGGAAGCCACCGACCAGCTCGCCCTCGGCCTCCGGCAGATCGAAGGGCGCACGGTTGGTCTCGCCGACCATCGAGATCGCGTAGATCACGAAGGACGGCAACAGGATCAGCACGTACCAGTGCCGGTCCTGGGCGGCGACGATCCCCGACGTGGACATCGTCGTGGCGTCGAGGAACATGGCGGCAAAGGTGAGGCCCATCGCGATCTCGTAGGAGATCACCTGTGCCGTGGACCGCAGACCGCCGAGCAGCGGATAGGTGGAGCCCGATGACCAGCCGGCCAGCACGATGCCGTACACACCGATCGAGGTGATGGCCAGGACGTAGAGAACTCCGACGGGAAGGTCGGTGAGCTGCAACGGGGTTCGATGACCGAAGACCGAGACCATCGGGCCGAACGGGATCACCGCGAACGCCATCACCGCGGGTACCACCGCGATGATCGGTGCCAGCACGTAGATGATCTTGTCGACGCCGCTGGGGATGATCCCTTCCTTCAGAGCGAGTTTCACACCGTCGGCAAGACTTTGCAGCGCACCGCGCGGGCCGACCCGGTTGGGACCGATGCGCGATTGCATGCGCGCCATGATCTTGCGTTCCAGCAGGATCGCGACCAGTGGGTTGGCGACGAGGAAGGCGAAGACCGCGACCGCCTTGATCAGGATCAGCCACCAGGGATCGTGGCCGAAGTCGGCAAGGGTGGGGAAGTCGGCGGCGAGTGGTGCGGTCACCGGACACCTCCGGCGGGGGAGAGGGCCACCAGGTCGCCGGCCCGGGCCCGCAGGTTCGGGTACACCTGGGAGCCGGGTGAATTGGTAGGCACCCAGACGACGCGGTCGGGCATGTCGGTGATGGCGACCGGCAGGGCGATGCTGCCGTCGGTGGTGGAGATCCGCAGATCACCGCCGTCGGCGACACCGGCCTCCGCGGCGGTGGTCGCGGAGAGGCGGGCCACGGGGCGACGCGCGGTGCCGGCGAGGTGGGGTTCGCCGTCCTGCAAGCGGCCCAGGTCGAGCAGTTGGTGCCAGGTGGCCAGTACGGCCTGCCCGGATGCCGGTGCCCGTGACGGTTGCGCCGCTACCCGGTCGATCAGCGGACGATGTCCGGTCCAGGCGCCGATCCGGCTCAGATCCAGATGGATCGTTTCGGGGGTGTCACACCGCAATTCGACGTCGAGCCGGGCGGCGAGCGCATCCAGGACCCGATGGTCGGCGAGGTGCCCGGTGTCGGCGAGGGCCGTGGTGAAGGCCCGGGGCCGGCCCTCCCAGTCGACATAGGTGCCGGACTTCTCCGGGACGGCCGCGACCGGGAACACGACGTCGGCGAACCGCGTGACGCTGCTGTGGCGCTGTTCGAGGCTGATCACGAAGGGTGCGGCCTCCAGTGCGGCAGCGGCATCGGCCGGATCGGGTAGGTCGTCGAGGTCGACGCCACCGACCAGCAGCGAGAGGCCATGGTAGCGGGCAGCTTCCAGGATTCCGGCGGTGTCGCGGCCGGGCTGCGCGGGCAGTTCGTCGACGCCCCAGGCGGAGCAGATCTGGGCGCGGGCATCGTCGTCGGCGACGGGCCGCCCGCCCGGCAGGATCCCGGGCATTGCGCCCACCTCGAGGGCGCCACGCTCACCCGCGCGCCGCGGAATCCAGGCGAGGCCGGCACCGGTCCGGGCGGCGAGATCAGCGGCCGCACGTAGCGCCCCGGGAGAGCCGGCGAGTCGCTCGCCGGCGAGGATGACCGAGCCGCGTGCGGAGACCGCGTCGGCAACGGCGTCTGCCGCGAGATGATCGGCTTCGGCGCCGGGGGTGGTGTAGAGGATCAGACCGTCGAGTTTGGTAAGACCGCGAGAAGCGAACGGCGCCAGCGCGTACACCTTCTGCCCGGCGGTGCGGACCGCACGCCGCAGCCGCAGGAACACGATCGGCGACTCCTCTTCGGGTTCGAAACCGACGAGCAGGACCGCGGGAGCCGCGGACAGGTCATCGTAGGTGATGCGCATCGGCGACCCGGCGACCACCGCGCCGAGGAACTCGGCCTCTTCCGCCGAATGCGGCCGGGCGCGCAGGTCGATGTCGTTGGTGCCGAGCACCGTTCGCGCGAACCGGGAATAGGCGTAGGCGTCCTCGACGGTGAGCCGGCCCCCGGTGAGCACCCCGGTGCCGCGGGCGGCGTCGCGAATCCCCTGGGCCGCGGCGCCGAGGGCCTGCGCCCACGACACCTCACGGAGGTCACCGTCGCGGTGGCGCAGCAGTGGCGAGGTGATCCGGTCGGCGGACGTCGTGTAGGTGAACGCCCAGCGACCCTTGTCGCAGTTCCACTCCTCGTTGACCTCCGGATCGTCGCCAGCCAGGCGCCGCAACACTTTTCCGCGTCGATGATCGGTACGCTGCGAACAGCCGCTCGCGCAGTGTTCGCAGACGCTGGGCGTGGAGACGAGATCGAAGGGGCGCGCCCGGAATCGGTAGGCGGCGCCGGTCAGCGCGCCGACCGGGCAGATCTGCACGGTGTTGCCGGAGAAGTAGGAGTCGAAGGGCTCGTCGGCGTAGATGCTGACCTGTTGCAGCGCACCGCGATCGGCGAGTTCGATGAGCGGGTCGCCGGCCACCTGGGTGGAGAACCGCGTGCAGCGGGCGCAGAGGACGCAGCGCTCACGGTCGAGTAGGACCTCTGACGACAGCGGAACCGGCTTGGTGAAGGTGCGTTTGATGCCGTCGAAACGGGACTCCGAGCGTCCGGTGGACATCGCCTGGTTCTGCAGCGGGCATTCGCCACCCTTGTCACACACCGGACAATCCAAGGGATGGTTGATGAGCAGCAGTTCCATGACGCCGCGTTGCGCCTTCTCGGCGACCTCGGAGCTGCGCTGGGTGTGGATGATCATGCCGTCGGCGACGGTGGTGGTGCACGATGCCAACGGTTTACGCTGTCCCTCCACCTCCACGAGGCACTGTCGGCATGCGCCGACCGGGTCGAGCAGCGGGTGATCGCAGAACCGGGGGATGGTGACGCCGATCTGCTCGGCGGCCCGAATGATCAACGTGCTCTTCGGGACCCGCATCTCCTGGCCGTCGATGGTGATACCGACGAGGTTGTCGGCCTCGGTGGTGGGCTCGTTGCCGTGGGTGAGGGTCATCGCTGACCTCCCTGCGATCCGCTCCCTGAGGTGCGAGCGAAGCGAGCCTCGAAGGGACAGCCGCTCGCCAGGTGGGCGTCGTACTCGTCGCGGAAGTATTTCAGGGAGGAGACGATCGGGCTGCCCGCGCCGTCACCCAGGGCGCAGAACGACTTGCCGACGATGCTGTTGGTGACGTCGGCGAGGGTGTCGAGGTCGGCGGTGGTGCCGCCCTCGGTTTCCAGTCTCTTCAGTAGTTGCACCAGCCAGTAGGTGCCCTCGCGGCAGGGGGTGCATTTGCCGCAGGATTCGTGGGCGTAGAACTGCGTCCAGCGCAGCACCGCCCCCACCACACAGGTGGTCTCGTCGAAGATCTGTAAAGCCTTGGTGCCCAGCATCGATCCGGCGGCACCCACGCCCTCGTAGTCGAGCGGGACGTCGAGGTGCTCGGCGGTCAGCAGCGGCGTCGATGACCCGCCCGGTGTCCAGAACTTCAACTGATGTCCGGCCCGGACGCCGCCGGCGCGGTCGAGGAGCTCACGCAGGGTGACGCCGAGCGCGGCCTCGTACTGTCCCGGACGTTCGACGTGTCCGGACAGCGAGTACAGCGTGAATCCGGGTGACTTCTCGGTGCCCATCGACCGGAACCAGTCGACGCCGTTGCGGATGATCGGCGGCACGCTCGCAATGGATTCGACGTTGTTGACCACCGTCGGGCTGGCATAGAGACCCGCTACCGCGGGGAATGGTGGCCGCAGCCGGGGCTGCCCACGCCGGCCCTCCAGGGAGTCGAGCAGCGCGGTCTCCTCTCCGCAGATGTAGGCGCCGGCACCCGCATGCACCACCAGCTCGAGATCGAAACCGGAGCCGAGGATGTCACGACCCAAATAGCCTGCGGCATAAGCGTCGTCGACGGCGGTCCGCAGCCGACGGATCACCGAGGCAACCTCCCCGCGGACGTAGATGAAGGCGTGGTGCGCCCGGATCGCGTAGGCGGCGATGATCACGCCTTCGACCAGCGAATGCGGGCTCGCCAACATCAACGGCATGTCCTTGCAGGTACCCGGCTCGGACTCGTCGGCATTGACGACGAGGTAGTGCGGTGGGGCGTCGGGATCGTCGGATTGGGGTATGAACGACCACTTCATCCCGACCGGGAATCCTGCGCCACCGCGGCCACGTAGGCCCGAGGCCTTGATGAGTTCGATGATGTCGTCGGGTGGGGTGTCGAGGGCCTTGCGCAGACCCTGATAGCCGTTGTGCTGCAGGTAGTTGTCGAGGGTCCAGGAGTCGGGCTCCTGCCAGTGGCGGGAGAGGACGGGGATGGTTTCCGGCTCTGCGGCTTGGGTGGTGGGGGTGGTTTGGTTGCGGGGCCCTTCGAGGCTCGTCGCTAGCGCTCCCTTCGAGGCTCGTTCCTCGCTCCTCAGGACGGCGCCTCGCACCTCAGGGAGCGTAAGGGGGCTCGTTGGGCCCTCGGGCAGACCCGCGAGAGTACGCGCCGTCTGCCGGAAGGAGCAGAGGCTACCGGTACCCCGGGATGGTTCGGTGGGTACGCCGGCGCGCAGGTCCTCGACGAGTTCGATGGCGGTGTCCGGGGTTTGGTTGTCGAAGAACTCCCAGTTGACCATCACGACGGGGGCGAAGTCGCAGGCGGCGTTGCATTCGACGTGTTCGACGGTGATGCGGCTGTCGGCGGTGGTGTCGCCGGGGTCGATGCCGAGATGCTCACACACCGATCCGAGGATGTCGTCCCCGCCGAGGGTGGCGCACAGGGTGTTGGTGCACACTCCGATGAGGTATTCGCCGGTCGGGTTGCGGCGATACATGGAGTAGAAGGTCGCGACCGAGGCCACCTGTGCGGCGGTGAGATCGAGTTGGGCTGCGCAGAAAAGGATTCCGGCGCGGGTGATGAACCCGTCCTCGGACTGTACGAGATGCAGCAGCGGGAGAAGGGCAGAACGTGATTGGGGATAGCGGGCGATGATGGCGGCGGCCTCGGCGGCGAGGCGTTCGTGGACATCCGGCGGGTACTCGACCGGACCGTCGAAGGTGATCGTCGGCGCCGGCGCGGGCAGGGTCGGGGCGGGCCGCTCGACCGGCGGGTCCACGCTCAGCTCGACGAATACGGGTTCGCTCATCGGTCCACCCCTCCCATCACCGGGTCGATGCTGGCTACGGCGGTGATGACGTCGGCCACCATGCCGCCCTCGCACATCGCCGCCACCGCTTGCAGATTGGTGAACGACGGGTCGCGATAGTGCACCCGGTACGGGCGGGTGCCGCCGTCGGAGACCATGTGCACGCCGAGTTCCCCGCGCGGGGATTCCACCGCCACATAGCACTGGCCGGCGGGCACGCGCATGCCCTCGGTCACCAGCTTGAAGTGGTGGATCAACGCCTCCATCGAGGTACCCATGATGCGGGCGATGTGCTCCGGCGAGTTCCCGAGACCGTCGGGCCCGAGGGCCAGGTCGGCCGGCCAGGCGATCTTGCGGTCGGCCACCATCACCGGTCCGGGCCGCAGCCTCTCCAGACATTGGCGCACGATCTTGATGGATTCGCGCATCTCCTTGACCCGAATCAGGTAGCGGCCGTACGAGTCACAGGTGGTGTCGGTGATGACGTCGAAGTCGTAGTTCTCGTATCCGCAGTACGGCTGCGACTTTCGCAGATCATGCGGGAGGCCGGTGGACCGCAGGACGGGTCCGGTGATGCCCAGCGCCATGCAGCCGGTGAGGTCGAGGTATCCGACGCCCTGGGTGCGTGCCTTCCAGATGTAGTTGTCGTTCAACAGGTCCCCGAGTTCGTCGAGGCGTCCGGGCAGGATCTCGAGCACCTCGGCCACCTTGTCGACCCCGTCGGACGGGAGGTCCTGTGCGACCCCACCGGGCCGGATGTAGGCATGGTTCATGCGTAGTCCGGTGATGAGCTCGAAGAGGTCGAGGATCATCTCGCGTTCGCGGAACCCGAGGAACATCGCGGTCACCGCGCCGAGTTCCATCCCGCCGGTGGCCAGTGCCACCAGGTGGGAGGTGATGCGGTTGAGTTCCATCATCATCACCCGGATGACGGTGGCGCGCTCGGGGATGTCGTCGGTGATGCCGAGCAACTTCTCCACACCCAGGCAGTACGCGGTCTCGTTGAAGAACGGCGACAGATAGTCCATCCGGGTCACAAAGGTGACACCTTGCGTCCAGTTGCGGAACTCGAGGTTCTTCTCGATCCCGGTGTGCAGGTAGCCGATTCCGCAGCGGGCCTCGGTGACGGTCTCGCCCTCGATCTCCAGGATCAGGCGCAACACCCCGTGGGTGGAGGGGTGCTGCGGTCCCATGTTGACCACGATGCGCTCGTCGCCGGGCTGTTGTTCGGCGCGGGTGCGGACGTCGGAGACGATCTGTTCCCAGTCCTGCCCGGTCACGGTGTACGTGCGGGTCGCCTTGGGACCGGGCGCATGCCCGGTGGTGGTGTCGGTCATCAGTTGTAGGACCTCCGACGATCCGGGGGAGCCACGCGGGTTCCCTTGTATTCCACCGGAACCCCACCCAGCGGATAGTCTTTACGCTGCGGGTGACCCTCCCAGTCGTCGGGCATCTCGATGCGCGTCAGGGAGCGGTGGCCGTCGAAGATGATGCCGAAGAAGTCGTAGGTCTCGCGCTCATGCCAGTCGTTGGTGGGGTAGATGTCGCAGATGCTCGGAATGTGCGGATCCGCGTCGGGCGCAGACACTTCCAACCGGAGTCGACGTTTGTGGGTGATGGATGTCAGCGGGTAGACGGCGTGGAGTTCGCGGCCGGCGTCATCGGGGTAGTGCACCCCGTTGACGCCGAGACACAACTCGAAGCGCAGGTCGGGATGGTTGCGCAGCAGCAGGGCTACTTGCCGTAGATGGGTCCGGCTCACGTGCAGTGTCATCTCGTCACGGAAGACGACGACCTTCTCGATCGCGTCGGAGTAGTCGTCGGAGAGTTCGGTCTCCAGGAGATCGGCAATCTCGTCGAAGTAGCTGCCGTATGGGCGGGAACTGTTGGCGTCCAGGGTGATCGGTGCGATGAGGCCGCCGTATCCGGAGGTGTCGCCGGTGCCGAGGGCGCCGAACAAGCCGTGTCGGACGCCGATGACCTCGGGATCGTCGGGGGAACCATCGCGGGGGCCGGTCATCGCAGCAGCCCCTTCATCTCGATCGTCGGGGTGGCCTGCAGGGCGGCGCGTTCGGCGGCCCAGATGGCCTCGTCGCGGTTGACGCCGAGCGGCATCTCCTGGATCTTCTCGTGCAGTTTGAGGATCGCGTTGAGCAACATTTCCGGGCGCGGCGGGCAACCGGGCAGGTAGATGTCGACGGGCACCACGTGGTCGACGCCCTGCACGATCGCGTAGTTGTTGAACATGCCGCCCGACGAGGCGCAAACTCCCATCGCCAGAACCCATTTCGGCTCGACCATCTGGTCGTAGATCTGCCGCAACACCGGAGCCATCTTCTGGCTGACCCGCCCGGCGACGATCATCAGGTCGGCCTGTCGGGGTGATGCGCGGAAGGCCTCCATGCCGAATCGGGCCAGGTCGTAGCGTCCGGAGGTGGTGGCCATCATCTCGATGGCACAGCAGGCGAGCCCGAACGTGGCCGGCCACAGCGACCCTTTGCGCATGAACCCGGCGAGCTCCTCCACGGTGCTCAGCAGGAATCCGCTGGGAAGTCTTTCCTCGAGTCCCATCGCGTACCTCCTTGCCGTGGTTGATAAGTCGCGTCCCCTCCGGTCAGTCCCAGCTCAAACCCCCGCGTCGCCACTCGTATGCGTAGGCGACGGAGACGTTGACGATGAACAGCGTCATGGCGAGCAGACCGAACCAGCCCAGGGCGTCGAAAGCGACCGCCCAGGGGTAGAGGAAGACGATTTCTATGTCGAAGATGATGAACAGCATCGCGGTCAGGTAGTACTTCACCGGCACCCGGTGGACCGGGCCGGTGACCACCGCGCCGGCGCTGCGTTGGCGGGCGCCCGACGACGCGACGCTCGTCGACACCAGGCTCTGTTCGACGGGTTCGATCCCGCATTCGTACGGCTCGAGTTTCGCGCGGTTGTACCGCTTGGGGCCGATGGCGACCGCGATGAACACCGAGAACACCGCGAAGGCCGCACCGATCGCCCCCAGCACCATGATCGGTACGTAAGCGTTCATAGGCGGATGGCCTCCCCGTAGCCGAGGCTGTTGTGAGCTACACCACAAGCCTACAGACGGTGTGATGCAGGTTGCGACTTTTCGACGACATGTCGCCGGGACCCGGTGAGCAGAAATGGGTCGGGCGTCCCAAGACGCCGGGTCAGGACAAGAACTTCTTCACCATGGCGACGAAGGTTGCAGGCAGTGCAATCGGGTCGACGGGCAGGGTTGCCGTCGCGTCGGCGCGTGACCAGTCGGCCAACCACCGATCGTCGGCGCGGCCGAGCAGGACCAGCGTCGGCGGGCACGGATCGAGTTCATCCTTCATCTGTTTGGCGACACCCATCCCGCCCGATGGCGTGGCCTCCCCGTCGGCGATCACGGCGTCGACGACGCCGGCGTCGAGCTGGGCGAACACCATCGGCGCGGTGGCCACCTCGATGAAACTCAGCTCGGGTATCGCCGGGTCGGGACGGGTGCCGAGTGCGCCGATGACCTGCGCACGCGTGTCGGCGTCATCGGAATAGACCAGCACACGCAGCGCACGTGAAACGGTGGCGTCGGTCACGCGGTCGATGCTACGTCACGGGGTGTCGACGACCGACGAGGCTAGCGGTCATGATTCGCGGCACCGGATCATAGGTTCAGTGTGCCCTCGATTGCCGTGGCAATCCGTCGGGCAGAGTCGTTATCGGTGTTCTCGTAGCGGGCGGCTGCCGCGCGGGTGGTGGATTCGAGATGATCGAGGCGGCTCGACAAGGCTGCCGTGAAGTCGGCCAGCTGCGTTGTGAAATCGGCGTACCCGACTGCCGAGCGCGTCGCCCAGCCGGCTGCACACGTCGCCAACACGCCGTCCTGATCACGCAAGGTGGTATGCGAGAGATCGTTGATCGCCGAAAGAGCTCGCGCAGTTGCCCACAGTTGGGCGGGCTCGACCTCGACGTGGTCTGCACTCATGGTCGGTCTCCGTGGTCATCGAACTAGTTGTTGTCGGTTTTGATAGGTTTGGCTGATTCTTCACTCAGGGTAGGGGGAAGTCGGCGTGGGGGGTCGGTATGCGCGCGCGTCTGTTGAGTGCAGTGGCGCTTGTCGTCATTGGAATCGGGGGGTGTTCGGCTGTCAATGAGTCGACGTTTGGTGAGACGGAGGACGTGTCGCCGCAGCGGCTGACGGAGCTCAACGACGAGCTGCGTGGGCTGCCCACTCTGGATGTGACGCTCGAGGACTATCGCCGGCTACGGGAGCGACTCACGCTGCGGATTCGGGAGGTGGCACCGGAGACGTACTGGAGATCGTCCGCGATCGAGGGTGATCGCTATCCCGATCATCGGCAGTCTTGCTCAGGGGAGTGGGCCGACACCGACGGGCGTCAGGTGCAGTTGGACCGGCGTGTGTCGGCGGTTCCGATCGGCGAAGCTCACTGGTCGGAGGCGTTGGCGGTGGTGCGCGAGACCGTGGCCGAGTACGGATTGAAACAGATTGGCGCATATCGCGATCTGCCGGATGACCGAGATATCAGGTTCAGCGGCCCTGGTGGTAGCGCCCTGATGTTCGGCACCTTCAAGGCCGCAGTGCTCTCGATTCAGACGCCGTGTCGACTTCCAGCCGGTCCGCCGGCGCCGATCAGTCCGCCGAATCCGGTCACATCGCAAGCCAGAGGGAACTGATCCGTCGTGGACCTGGCGACAATCGACACGTGGAACACGGGTGCGCTCGACACCATGGCCGACACCCTGGGCAAGAGGGTGAGCACGTCGCCGAGGTCGAGGCTGCACTGCAGACCGCGAGCCAGTTGCCCGGGTGGTTTGGCGACGGTGCAGCAGGAGCCCGCGGTATCTATCAGGTCACTGCCGACGACCTACGCGACGAGGCTGCGGTTCTGGGCGCCGCACGTCAACTGGCAGTAGAGACTTCGGCAGCCGTCAAGCACCTCCAATCGCGCTTGGCCACTTTGCGAGGTGAGGCCGCCGCTGCGCGCATGAGAATCCATCCAGATGGAGTGGTCACCGCAGACGTAACGGAGAATCCCGACGACGATGCCGCGCGCGAAGAACAACGACAGGGTCTCGAGATCGCCGCGAAGGCATTGATCGCCCAGGCGGCCGACGTCGACGGTGACGCCGAGCGTGTCTTCAATGCCATTCGCAATGGCCACATCTCAACGAATGGTGCCGCGAACACCGAGGATGCGATGCGTGCGGGCGCCGGGCAAGGCGGACTGACACCATTCGAACCACCCGAAGGCAAGAGCCCAGCGGAGATCAAGGCGTACTGGGACGCGCTGCCACCAGATCAACAGCACAACCTGCTCCAGCACCGACCCGACCTCCTGGGCAACCTCGACGGAATACCGTCGTCGGTCCGACACGATGCCAACATGCGCAGGCTGGGCGGCGTGCTGAGTGCGCTGGAAGCACGACGAAAGCAGCTGGAGAAGCAGATCGACGACCACGTCTTCGGTGGGTTGTTGACCAATGAGGACGCCGAACTCGAACAGGTCAAGCGCAAGATCGCGGACGCAGGGAAGCTGAAGGAGTTGATGAATCAAGACGCCTGGAGTGAGATCAATCCGAATGGCCGGATGCTGCTCGTACTCGACATGACGACCGGGGAACAGGGTAAAGCAGCGATCTCGATAGGCAACCCGGACGACGCCGACCATATTGCGGTGACGACACCGGGTATGAACACGAACATTCGCGGCAGCATGACCGACATGCTGAGCGAGTCGAATGCCCTTCGTGCCGAAACCGTTAGCCAGCTAGAACGAGCGGGAGCCCCGGGCCAGAAAGTGGCGACCATCACCTGGCTCGACTATGAGCCGCCCGACAAAGGAAACACGCGACCGTTCGCCGATCAGTATTCGTGGGCGGAGGCGATGCAGCAGGACCGTGCCGTCGTGGGTGCCCGCGATCTCGCGCGGTTCTACAACTGTCTCGAGGCCACGTCGACACGTGACGACCCGCATATCGTCGCTCTAGGGCACTCGTACGGTTCGCTGACGCAGGGGTTGGCACTGCAGGAGTCCGGCGGGCATCCCGTCGACGACGCGGTCTTCTACGGTTCACCGGGTTTCGAGGCGAGTGACGAGCCTGAACTCGGGCTCCGGCAAGGTCATGGATATGTCATGCAGGGCGACGACGACGACATTCGGCACGTGACATCGAAGGGAGGGGTCGGTCCGAATGGGCCGGCTCCGACGTCGACTCAACTCGAGCAACTTGACGTCAATGCGCGGACCACCGCCGACGGGGTGGCTCGAGAAGGTGCGCACACGCACGCCGACTATCCGCGGATGGGGGATCGTGTGGGACCCGATGGGGAGAAGACACTTCGGGTGTCGGGATATCTGATGGCCCGGATCCTCGCTGGGTTGCCGCCGGAATGATGACGAAGATGTGTTGCGGGTGAGCGAGGTTGCGCCGGAACCCGGTGATACTCCGACGCGATCGAGGACGATCACTTCCCCGATGATCGGCAGTCCTGTTCGGCTGAGTGGACCGATACCGACGGGCGGGTGGTGGGCATGGATCGGCGGGTGTCGCCGGCGCCGACGAACTAATCGCAGTAGATAGGCTGGCGAAATGCCGCTCGTCGAATCGTCAGTGGTGGTGCCGGTGTCCCCGGAGGTGGCGTTCGCGGTCTCCCAGACCTCCGGCGACATCCGGTTGCGGTGGGACCCGTTTATCGCGAAGCAGCACTTTCTCGACGGCGCGACCGAACCCGGGCGGGGCGTGCGGACCTTCACCCGTCACCGGATGGGATTCACCATGGTCAGCGAGTATGTCTCGTATCGTCCGCCGACGACCGTCGGCATGAAGATGGTGCGCGGTCCATGGTTCTTCGCCAAGCTCGGCGGCGGGTGGCGGTTTGCCGACCACGGCGACGGCCAGACACTCGCCACATGGCGGTACAACTTCGGCTGCCGGCCGTCGTGGCTGGCTCCGGTCGCCGAGCGCATCGGTGCCTGGTGGCTGGGCCGCGACATCGACGAACGGATCGCCGGATTCGCGAAGGGATGCGCCGATCCGGTGGTGTTAGCAGCGGTCGGCGACTGACGTGCTGGCGCTCAGTGCTCCGTCGAGAACCCCACCCGACGCCGGTGCACCCCGAGAGCGAAGGTGACCAGCTGATCGATCAGATCGGGGTAGCTGATGCCCGTTGCCTCCCACAGTTTGGGATACATCGAGCCGGGGGTGAACCCGGGAATGGTGTTGACCTCGTTGAGAAGCCAGCCCCGGCCGGACTCCTCGTAGAAGAAGTCCACCCGGGCCATGCCAGTGCAGCGCATCGCGGTGAACGTCTTCGAGGCCAGTTCGCGCACCTGCGCGGTGGCCTCTTCGCTCAGCGGAGCCGGGATGACCAGCTTGGCGGCGCCGGTGATGTACTTGTCCTCGTAGTCGTAGAACTCGCTACCCGGTTCGATCTCGCCGGGCACCGACGTCTCGGGTGCGGTGTCGCCGAGGACGGCCACCTCCACCTCTCGGCCGGTCACCGCCTCCTCGAGGATCACCACGTTGTCGTAGCGCAGTGCGACGTTGATCGCGGTGTCGAGTTCGGCTTCGTCGTGCGCCTTGGTGATGCCCACCGACGACCCCAGGTTTGCCGGTTTGACGAAGATGGGCAGCCCGAGCTGCCCGACAGCGTCGGCGACGATGGTGTTCGGGTCGTCGACGCCGTCGCGGAATTCCAGCCAGCGGCATTGGGGGATACCGGCTTGCGCGGCAACCACTTTGGCCATCGCCTTGTCCATGCACAGCGCCGACGACAGCACCCCTGCCCCCACGTAGGGGAGCTTGAACAGCTCGAGCATGCCCTGGATGGTGCCGTCCTCGCCGTGTGGACCGTGCAGTAGTGGCAGCACGACGGTCGGGGTGTCGGCGGCGTGGGCCGCAAGCTCGGTGAGCGGGTCGACGACGGTGCCGGCCACGTCCAGCGCATCGGGTAGCGGTGTGCCGTCGGTGAGAGCGGCGATGGCCTTGTCGTTGCGCAGCCAGGTCCCGTCCTTGGCGATACCGATCGGGACGAGCTCGTACTTGCCGCGGTCGGCGGCGGCCAGCACGTGTGCGGCGGTGACCCGGGAGACGTCGTGCTCGGCGGACACACCGCCGAACAGCACGACCAGACGCAGCAGAGGGGTTGGCATGGGTGTCACGATACGGGCGAGGCGGAGGCGCTGCGACGGTCGGCTAGCGTTGACGCGTGCAATTCATGGCGAGCGAGATCGCAGAAGTGGTCGGCGGACAACTCGTGGGCGATGACGTCGCCGTCAACGGGGCGACCATCGATTCGCGCAGCGTGTCGACCGGGCAGCTGTTCGTGCCGATCGTCGCGGCCCGCGACGGACACGACTTCATTTCTGCTGCCCTCGACGCCGGGGCGCCGGCGTATCTGACGTCCGCGGGTGCCGTCGATGGCGCGGCGGGCGCGGCCATCATCGTCGACGACACCGCACGCGCCCTCGCGGCGCTGGGGGCCGCGGCCCGTGACCGGCTGCCCGGCCGGGTGGTCGGCGTGACGGGGTCGGTGGGCAAGACCTCCACCAAGGATCTGCTGGCCGGGTTGCTTGCCACGACGTTCCGGACCGCGGCCAGCGAGAAATCCTTCAACAACGAGCTTGGTTTGCCGTTGACGCTGGTCAACGCACCCGACGACACCGAGGCCGTGGTGCTGGAGATGGGTGCGCGCGGCATCGGCCACATCGACCTGCTGTGTTCCATCGGCAAACCGACCGTCGGGATCATCACCCGCGTCGAAGGTGTGCATCTGGAACTGTTCGGCAACATCGAGGCGGTTGCGCGGGCGAAGGGCGAACTCGTCGAGGCGCTGCCCGACGACGGCATCGCGGTCCTCAACGCCGACCACAAACATGTCGCGGCGATGGCCGACCGCACGTCGGCGCGGGTCATCACCTTCGGGCTCACCCCCGAATCAGACGTGCACGCCTCGGCGGTGGTGATCGACGATGAGCTGCGCGCCTCATTCCGGCTGCATTCGCCGTGGGGGGAGACCGACATCCGGCTCGCCGCGCGTGGGGAGCATCAGGTGCCCAACGCACTGGCTGCGGTCGCCGCGGCCGGTGGGCTCGGGGTGCCGCTGGAGAAGTTCGCCGAGGGTCTGCTCGGTGCCGCGTTGTCGGGGCTGCGGATGGAACTGGTCACCTCCGAGCGCGGTGTCACGATCCTCAACGACGCCTACAACGCGAACCCCACGTCGATGTCGGCCGCGTTGCAGTCGCTTGCGGCACTGGCGGCGGGTCGTCGGATCGCGGTACTCGGCACGATGGCCGAGCTCGGCCATGATTCGGCGTGGCAGCACGAGGCGATCGCGTCGCAGGCGCGGGAACTCGGGATCGAGGTGATCGCCGTCGGTGAGCCCACCTACGGCGCCGACGTCCGGCACGTCGCCGACGTCGCGGCGGCCTCCGCCGAGCTGAGCGACCTCGGAGCGGGCGACGCGGTGCTGGTCAAGGGCAGCCGTGTCGCCGAACTCGAGCGGGTCGCGCAGGCGTTGCTGAACTGAGGCCACAGCAGAAACCGCGTGTCGCGTCAGAAACCGCCTTCACGAGACAGGTTTCTGGCGGGACACGCGGTTTCTGCATTGCGACACACTGACGCGGGTCAGTGCTTGGCCGCGTTGGCCCGGATCACCTCGCGCAGGTAGACCGCGAGGCCGCTGGCGATCCCGTCGTAGTGCGCGGTGAACCGCGGATCGGCGACGTACATGTCGGCCAGGCATACCTGCATCTCGTGGCTGCAGTCGTAGAACTGCTCGATCGATGCCCGGTGCGCCTCGGCTAGCTCGTCGGCCTCGGCGCTACCCGGGTCGACGCCGCGTCGCATCGCGTCGGCGATCCGCGCCTCGAAGGCGTC
This sequence comes from Gordonia bronchialis DSM 43247, assembly GCF_000024785.1. NCBI lineage: Bacteria > Bacillati > Actinomycetota > Actinomycetes > Mycobacteriales > Gordoniaceae > Gordonia > Gordonia bronchialis. The sequence goes on from NC_013441.1 coordinate 457,980, forward strand.
GGTCTCGTCCTTGATGCGCTGCCAGTCGGCCTTGGTGTACTGCGCCGTGCGCTGTCGGCTCTGCTTCCACGCATCGGTGTCACCCCAGCGCTGCTCGGCCTCGGTGGCGTACTCGTCGCCGGTCCAGTCGTCGCCGAAGATATCGGCCTGCTCGGCGGCGGTCAGCTGGATTCCGGTCTTCTTGGCGGTCATCATGTCCTCCACTGCGGCGACCATCCGATGTAAGCGGTCGATTCGTTCGCGCAGCAGGTCACGCTGAGTCTCCAGGTGCCGATGCGGGTCGGGATCGTCGAGCAGGGTCGCGATCTGCTCGAGCGGAAAGCCCAGTTCCCGGTACGTCAGGACCTGGTGGAGACGTTCGACGTCGGCGTCGTCGTAGACGCGGTACCCGGCGGGCGTACGACCCGACGGCACCACCAGACCGATCTGGTCGTAGTGGTGCAGGGTACGCACGCTGACGCCGACGAGACCGGCTACGGCGCCGACCGTGAGGTCACCCGTCTGCTTTCCGTTGCTCACACAGATCACCGTCGGCCATCACGTCGCGTGAGGGTCAAGCGCTGCTACGGGGTGAAGCCGATCACGTCGCTGCCCTTGACGCAGGCGGCGAGCATCCCTTCGATGTCCGACGGTCCGCACGTCCAGCCCGAGACCTGCTGCTGTGAGCCGGTGGCGATCTTGGGTCCGTACTCGTTCGCGACTTCGGTGGCCGTGGCGCACGAGACATTCCCGGCAACGATGATGACGCGCAGCGCGCCGTCGGGGCCGGGGATCTTGCGGCATACATGACCGGCTTCGGCTGCCGAGGAGGACACCGACTCGGCCGACGATGTGGTGGCCGGCGACTGCGGGCGCGGACCGCCGACGACGGGAGCGCTCGAGGACAAGGCGAGTGGTTCCGAGGTGGCGCTCGAGCCCACCTCCTGCTCGCTGCCACAGCCGGCGAGCGAGAGCGCCAACGCGCCGGTGGCCAGGGTGCCGATGCCGAACGAGACGAGTCGATGTGGTGTTCGCAGCATGGATCTCACGGTAACCAACTCCGCTGTGGTTTGGGCCGACACGCCGTCACCTGCGAAGATGCTCCGGTGAGCAGCTTGCAGACCCCGGATCAAAGCTTCGCCGTGGGCACCCGGTTGCCCGGTGCCAAGGGCCGTACCGGGGTGATCACCACCCCGCACGGCCAGATCCACACCCCCGCCTTTGTGCCGGTCGGCACCAAGGCCACGGTCAAGACGGTGCTGCCGGAGTCGGTGGCCGCGCTCGGCGCGCAGGCGGTGCTGGCCAACGCCTATCACCTCTATCTGCAGCCCGGCCCGGAGATCATCGACGAGGCGGGCGGGCTCGGCGCGTTCATGAACTGGCCGGGCCCCACCTACACCGACAGCGGCGGCTTCCAGGTGATGTCGCTGGGCGCGGGGTTCAAGAAGGTCATCTCGATGGACCCCAACCACACCCCCGACGACGAGCTGACCGCCAACGGCAAAGAGCGGCTCTCCCGCGTCGACGACGACGGGGTGACGTTCAAATCGCACCTCGACGGGTCTGCGCACCGGCTCACCCCCGAGGTGTCGATGCAGATCCAGCATCAACTCGGCGCCGACATCATCTTCGCCTTCGATGAGCTGACCACGCTGATGAACACCCGCGAGTACCAGGAGAATTCGCTGGAGCGCACCCGACTGTGGGCGATTCGCTGTCTGGCCGAACACAATCGGCTCACCGCGCAGCGTTCGCATCGTCCACCGCAGTCGCTGTGGGGTGTCATCCAGGGCGCGCAATATGAAGATCTGCGGCGCAAGGCATCTCGTGATCTCGTGGAGATGAGCCGACGGGACGTCGAGCAGGGTGGGCGCGGTTTCGGCGGCTACGGCATCGGCGGGGCACTGACCAAGGACGACCTGGGGACCATCGTCGGCTGGGTCAACGACGAACTGCCCGAGGATGCGCCGAAACATCTGCTCGGCATCAGCGAGCCCGACGACATCTTCACCGCCATCGAGAACGGCGCTGACACCTTTGACTGTGTGTCGCCGACCCGCGTCGCACGAAACGGCGCCATCTACTCGCTGGACGGTCGGTACAACATCACCAATGCCCGCTACCGCAAGGACTTTCGTCCGCTCGACCCGGAGATCGAGAACTACACCTCCCAGTACAGCCGCGCCTACCTGCATCACCTGTTCAAGGCCAAGGAGGGTCTCGCCGCGACGTTGGCGACTCTGCACAACGTGTCCTTCGTGGTGACGCTGGTCGACCGGGCACGACAAGCCATCGAGGACGGCAACTACGCCGAGTACCGCGACGAGTTCCTCGGCCGGTATTACGCGGGTGCGTCGTAGCGGGAACTCTGTCGGCGTCCGGGACGTTGGGTTTGCGTGACATGTCGTCTTTCCGGCACCGTGGATGGTGATCCCCGGGTGACGACCGACCGATAACTGACCAGAAAGCACTGATGACCCGCGCCAGGCGCAAACGCAGGAAACCTCGACGATCCGGCCCCCATGAGGGGGCAACCATCATGAGGGGTGCGTCATGCTGACCGCCCTCGGAATTCTCGCCGGCATCGTCGTCGTGCTGGCCATCACCGCCCTGACCGGCTATTTCGTCGCGCAGGAGTTCGCCTACATGGCGGTCGACCGGTCGCGGCTCAAGGCCCGTGCCGAGGCGGGCGACGCCGCCGCCGGGCGCGCTCTCACCGTGACCCGGCGCACCTCGTTCATGTTGTCCGGCGCACAGCTGGGCATCACGGTCACCGGCCTGCTTGTCGGTTACGTGGCAGAACCACTGATCGGTAGTGGCTTCGGTGATCTGCTGAACGGAGTGGGTGTGCCGGTCGCCGTGGGTGTCGCGATCGGCACCGTGCTGGCCGTCCTGTTCTCCACCGTCGTGCAGATGGTGTTCGGCGAACTGTTCCCCAAGAACCTCGCCATCGCCCGCCCCGAACCCGTGGCGCGCTGGCTGGCCCGCTCGACCACGATCTATCTGGCCGTGTTCGGTTGGCTCATCGCCCTTTTCGACAAGTCGTCGAATCTGTTGCTGCGGGTGCTGCGTATCGAACCGGTGCACGACGTCGAGCACTCGGCGTCGGTGCGCGACCTCGAACACATCGTCGCCGAATCCCGTGACGCGGGTGAACTGCCCCCGGAGTTGTCGGTGCTGCTCGACCGGGTTCTCGACTTTCCCACGCGCACAGCCGAACACGCTATGATCCCGCGACCGCGCGTCGACCATGTGGAGGCCGACGCCGCCGCGGCCGACGTGATGACGCTGATGGGGACCGGCCACACGCGGTATCCGGTGCTCGATCCGGCGACCGACGAGGTACACGGCGTCATCCACCTGCACGATCTGCTCGACTGGTCTGCCGAATCCGCGGCCACACCGCCGACGGCCGACCCGGCGGCGACCGCTCGTGACCTGTGTCGTCCGGCGGTGGTCGTGCCGTCGACGCTGCCGCTGCCCGAGGTGCTCGAGCAACTGGCGGCCACCGACGACGAGATGGCCATCGTCATCGACGAATACGGCGGTTTCGCCGGTGTGGTGACCGCCGAGGACATCGCCGAGGAGGTCGTCGGCGAGATCGACGACGAACATGATCCGGAGTCCACCGAACCCATCGCGCGCGACGGCGACGGATGGCGGATGCGCGGCGACGTGCACCTCGACGAGGCGTCGCGGACTATCGGACATGAACTGCCCGAAGGTGATTACGAAACCCTGGCCGGCCTGGTGATCGCCGAGTTCGTCGGCCTGCCGAAGGTGGGGGACACCGTCACGATCACTCTCGAACCCGACCCGGCGGAACTGGCCGACGGCGACGACGCCCCCGAACGCGAATTGCGGGCCACCGTACTGGAAGTGGATAAACGGGTCCCGTCGTCGGTGCGAATCGAGGAGGTGCGCGGTGAGTAACCCGTGGGTCGTCGCGCTGGTGACCGTGGTGCTCATCGCGGCGAGTGCGTTCTTTGTGGCTGTCGAGTTCGCGCTGATCGCCGCTCGTCGCCACCGCATCGAGGATGCCGCGGCCACCAGCCGCAGCGCCCGTGCCGCGTTGCGCAGCGCATCCGAACTGTCGGTGTTGCTAGCCGGGTCGCAGCTGGGTATCACCGTCTGCACCCTGGCCCTGGGCGCGGTCACCAAACCTGCTGTGCACCACTGGCTCACGCCGGCGACCTCCGGGTGGGGTGCGCCGATGTGGGTCGCCGACGTCGCCGGCTTTGTGCTGGCGCTGATCATCGTCACCTTCCTCCATCTGGTGGTCGGTGAGATGGCGCCGAAATCGTGGGCCATCGCCCACCCGGAACGGTCCGCGGTGCTGCTGGCGCTCCCGATGCGGGCGTTCATGTGGCTCACCCGGCCGGTCATCGTGGTGCTGAACCGGCTCGCCAACTGGTGTCTGGTGAAGGTCGGCGTCCAGCCGGTCGATCAGGTGGCCACCGGTCAGGACAGCGACGCGTTGCGTCACCTCGTCGAGCATTCGGCGACGGTCGGAACCCTCGATGAGCGCTATCACGCGCACCTCACCAGCGCACTGGAACTCGAGTCGCTGACGGTGGCCGACGTGGTGCGTCCCAGTGGCGAGCTGGGCGCCGTGGGTCGGGATGCATCCGGTGACGACATCCGTTCTGCGGCACGTTCATCCGGCCATCTTCGACTGTTGGTCCGGGGGGCCGGCGGCGACGTCGACGGCGTCGTGCACGTGCGCGACAGCCTGGGTTCGGAGCAGACCGCCGCAGATCTCATGCGTCCGGTCCTGACACTGGACATCGACGAACCGGTGTATGCGGCGCTGGCCCGCATGCGTGAAACCCGAACTCACCTGGCACTGGTGACCGATGGTGGTCGCCCGGTGGGGCTGATCACGCTCAACGACGTCCTGCAGAGACTGATGGCGACGGCGGCGTGATCGTGTTGTTCCCCTTGCTGGGTGGGTCGCTCCTACCGTTGGTTGAGTAGCCGGAGCGCCAGCGGAGGCGTATCGAAACCACTGGTGGGGCTGATGTATTGGTGCCGTAGTGGATTCGGTGATTGCGGATGCTGTTGTGTTGCTGGGGTTTCGACACGCGGCGGCTCGTTTCTCGCCGTCGCGGCTCAACCAGCTCAACCAGCACGGGGGCGTCGTGGCTCAGCCGGCACCTGGCGAAGCCCACTCGGAGGCCGTGAGAATCCACGGTTCGCGGGGCAACGCGTCGGGGTCGAACCGTCGGGCCAGGAGATCGAGGTCCACGAATTCGTCGCGGGCGGCGAGATCCAGCGAGTGGGCGATGTGGGACAGAACGGTCGTGGGGGAGACGCCGTCGGCGGCGAGGTCGGCGAGCGTCACGGCGCCGTCGCGTTTGGACAGGCGGACGTGGTCGGCGTTGAGGACCATCGGCACGTGGGCGTAGGTGGGTGGGGAGGCGCCGATGACGGTGGCCAGCCAGGCCTGCCGGGGTGCCGACGAGAGCAGGTCGTCGCCGCGCACCACCTGGTCGATCGATTCGGCGGCGTCGTCGACGACGACGGCCAGGTTGTAGGCGGGCGTGCCGTCGTTGCGGCAGATCACGAAGTCGTCGACCATGCCCCGGTAATCGCCGTGCAGCACGTCATGCACCTCGAAGGTGGTGACGTCGGCCCGAATGCGGATCGCCGGCGGCCGGCCCGACGCCTGGCGTTCCGCCCGCTGGGCGTCGGTCAGATCGCGGCACGTGCCCGGGTAGGCGCCCTGCGGGGCGTGCGGCGCGGACGGCGCTTCCAGGATCTCGCGGCGTGTGCAGAAGCATTCGAAGGTGCGTCCCTCGTCGCGCAGTTCCTCGACGATGGCGCGGTAGCTCTCGCGGCGCGTCGTCTGGTAGATCACGGGCGGGTCCCAGTCGATACCCAGCGCCCGCAGGTCGGCGATCTGTCCCGCGTCGGCGCCGACCGCGGTCCGGTCCAGATCCTCCATGCGCAGCAGGAATCGGCGTCCGGTGGTGCGGGCGAACAGCCAGGCCAGCACGGCGGTACGCAGGTTGCCGACGTGCAGTTCACCCGACGGCGACGGCGCGAAACGGCCGGCTGGTGCGGTGGCAGACATCGTCGTCGAGCCTACCGCGATGAGAACGGGCCGTCGGATCAGTCAGTACTGCGACAGGGGCGTGTGATCGTTGCGCTCGCAACACTGGATGAAGGACGATGGGCCTGTGGATCTTCCGGTCATGCCACCGATTTCGCCGATGCTCGCCAAGGCGGTCACCGACATACCTGCCCAACCCGACGACGCCGACCCGGTGTGGTCATACGAGCCCAAGTGGGATGGCTTCCGCGCGTTGATCTTCCGCGACGGCGATGAAGTGTCCATCGGTTCGCGTGGCGGCAAGGACCTGGCTCGCTACTTTCCGGAGATCGTCGCTGCGGCCAAGGAGGAACTGCCCGAGAAGGTGGTGCTCGACGGCGAGATCGGTGTGCCCGCCGAGATCGGCGGGACCCATCGCCTCGACTGGGACACCCTGGCCCAGCGAATTCATCCAGCAGCCTCGCGGGTCAACATGCTCGCCGAGACGACCCCGGCCATTTTCATCGGATTCGACGCGCTGGCGCTGGAATCGGCGGACGTGATGGCCGAACCGTTCGAGGTGCGGCGCGACACGCTGCTGCGGGCCGTCGGGCCCGGTGGGCGCGACCGTCGCTTCCACGTGAGCCGGGTGACAGCCGATCCGACTCTCGCGCAGGACTGGTTCTCCGCCTTCGAGGGCGCGGGCCTCGACGGTGTCGTCGGCAAACGGCTGGCGGGCACGTATGTCGAAGGCAAACGAGAGATGGTGAAGGTCAAGCACAAGCGGACCGCCGACTGCGTCATCATCGGCTACCGGGTGCACAAGAGCGGGACCGGCGTCGGGTCGATGCTGCTCGGGCTGCACACCGACGACGGTGACCTGCACATGGTCGGCGGATCGAGCGCGTTCTCCGACAAGAAGCGGATCGAATTGCAGGAACAGTTCGAGCCGATGCGTCTGGACCCGGACAAGCCGGCGGCCGGCGAGCCGACGCGGTGGCGGTCGGAGAAGTCGGGGGAATGGATACCGATCCGGCCCGAGCTTGTCGCCGAATTCGCCTACGACCAGATGGAGAATCACCGGTTCCGGCACACCGTCAAGTTCCTGCGGTGGCGCCCGGATCGCGACCCGGAGAGCTGTGGATACGATCAGCTCGAGGTCCCACTGACCTATGACCTGCACGACGTGTTGGAAGGGGCCTGAGATGGCATCGCGTTCTCCCGCAGAGGAACTCGACGTCGACGGCGTACCCGTCCGGATGAGCAACCCGGACAAGATCTACTTTCCCGAACTCGGTGAGAACGGCGGGCGGAAAAGGGATCTCGTCGGCTACTACCGAACCATGGCACTCGGTCCGGACGGCAGTGACGGGCCCATCATGCGGGCCTTGCGGGACCGTCCGACCTTTCTGCAACGTTTCCCCGACGGCGTCGAGGGCGACGAGATCTATCAGAAGCACATCGCCAAGAAGCGTCCCGAGCATGTACAGTCCACCCGAATCGTGTTCCCGTCCGGGCGAACCGGTGATGCGATCAAACCGACGGTCCCCGCCGACGTCGTCTGGGGCGCCAACCTCGGGACGGTGACCTTCCACTCGTGGCCCACCGTCGACCCCGACAACGACCATCCCGATCAACTGCGCATCGACCTCGACCCGCAGCCCGGAACCACCTTCGACGACGTGCGGCGAGTCGCGCTCGACGGGCTGCGTCCCCTGTTGGAGGAGTTGGGGTTCACCGGGTTTCCGAAGACGTCGGGCGGCCGCGGGGTGCATGTATTCGTGCCCATCGAACCGAAGTGGGACTTCATCGCCACGCGGCGGGCGGTGATCGCGCTGGCCCGTGAGCTGGAACGACGCGATCCGGATTCGGTGACCACATCATGGTGGAAAGAGGAACGCGGAGAACGCATTTTCATCGACTTCAACCAGAACGCTCGCGACCGGACGATGGCGTCGCCGTACTCGGTGCGACGCAGTGCCATCGGCCGGGTGTCGACACCGGTGACCTGGGAAGAACTCGCCGACGTCGACCCCGATGACTGCACCATGACCACGGTACCCACGATGATCTCCGACCGCGGCGATCCGTGGGCGGATATCGCCAAGCACCGCAAGGGAATCGAGCGGTTGCTCGAGATGGTGCAGGCCGACGACGCGAACGGCCTCGGTGATATGCCGTATCCGCCGAGCTACCCGAAGATGCCGGGTGAGCCGCCGCGGGTGCAGCCGAGCAAGAAGGTCGCCGAGCACTGGGACGAGAAGGGTAACCGCGTCGAGGGAGCGTGACTCCGAGATTCACGTCCGGAATGCGATGAGTAATCCGAGATACACGCAGTAGACGAGGACGAAGCCGACGCCTTCGGCGCGCGTCACCTTTCGGCCGGTGATGAACACCGGGATGCACAGCAGCGCAACGGCTGCCATCAGCGGGATGTCGATGCGGATGAGCTCGTCGGTCACCTCGAGCGGCCGGACCAGCGCCGTGGCGCCGAGGATGAAGGTGACGTTGTAGACGCTGGAGCCGATGAGGTTGCCGATCGCGAGATCACGGTCGCCGCGGATCGTCGACATGACGGTGGTGGCCAATTCGGGTGCGGACGTGCCGATCGCGATGATGGTGAGACCGATGAACGCTTCGCTGACACCGAGGTCGGTGGCCACCTGCACCGACCCGTCGACGAGCCATTCGGCGCCGATGACCACAACCCCGATCCCGGCGACCAGCTGCGCACCGCGCCACCACATCGAACCTGCGTCCTGGGCGGTGTGGTTCTCGAGCGGCAGGGTGTCGCGGGTGACGAGTTCCTGGCGAATCGACCACACGGTGTAGGCGACGGCGATCGCGACCAGCGCCAGGCCGTCGTACCGGGACAGCGTTCCGTTGGCGCACAGGATCAGGAGCAGTAGCGCGCTGATCACCATGACGGGCAGGTCGAAGCGTACGGTCTGCGGGCGCAGCGCCAGCGGAACCAGCGCGGCTGAGAGGCCCAGGATCAGCAGGATGTTCACGATGTTGGTGCCGGCGATGTTGCCCACCGCAAGCGGCCCCGCGTCGTTGAGGGTGGCGTCGATGCCGACCGCGAGTTCGGGCAGGCTCGTACCGATCGACACCACGGTCAGCCCCACGAGCAGCGGCGAGACACCGAGCCGGGTGGCGATGGCCGAGCCACCGCGCACGAGGAGTTCGGCGCCGAGGATGAGTCCGGCCAGGCCGGCGACCACGAGCACGTACTCGGTCATGGACCGACTGTAGTGGCCGGATCGGGACCTTGGTCGGTAGGCGACGCGCAGCGGTGGCGTTAGGGTGCCCTCATGCAGCGTCGCATTCTGTCCCGTCGTCTCGGCATCCTCGTCGTGCTCGCAGTCGCGCTCACCGGTTTGGTGTTGCCGTCCTCGGTGACCGGCGCCCACGCGGCTCCGGTGTTCCGGCCGCACATCGACGTGTTCGCCGCCGACGGTGTCACGCCGATCGGCAACACCGTGGTGCACCCGGGTGACACGTTGGTGGTGAAGGGTCGCGGCTTAGACCCGAACGCCAACCGCGGCGGCGGATTCCCGCTGCCCGTGCCGCCGGGCGTACCGCACGGCACCTTCATCGCCTTCGGTGCCTTCGCGCCGCACTGGAAGCCGTCCGCCGGTGCGCCGGAATCCGCCCGCGCCGCAACCCGGCTGGGCGTGCAATGGGCTCTCGCGCCGTCGGCGCTGGCGCAGGTACCGTCGGCGCCCTTCGACATGCGTCGCACCATCCGCCAGCAGTGGGTCCCGCTGTCGCCGCAGGGAACCTTCACCGCACGCGTCGTCGCCAGCACCCCCAAGGACACTCCCGCCGGCGCCCGCTACGGTGTCTACACCTACGGTGCGGCCGGGGCGGTCAACGCCGCACAGGAACTCTCGGTGCCGATCAACTACTCGACCACACCCGGGGCGAATACACCGAAACCCGCTCCGCGCAACCTGATCTGGGCCTACTCGCCCTCCTTCTACCGCACCGTCACCAAGCAACTGCAGGGTGGGGTGTACGGCACCGACGGCGCGGGAGTCGACGACGCCGGGCGTCTGACCTTCGCGCTACGCGACGGCGCCGTGCGAAACGGTAACGGCGTGTTGCGTTTCCGCGGGACCATCGTGGCGTTCACCCGCTTCCATCTGTCGGAGATCGCGCTGGCCGATCCCGTCATCCGGGTCGCCAACGGGCGCGGCGTGCTGAGCATGCGCACCTCCACCACCAACACCAACGGCACCGACGCGCTGCGCCGTATCGACATCGCCGACGTCGACCTGAGTCGAATCGGCAATGGCCGCGACGTCTTCGGGGCTTCGGTGCGATTCCGGCCGGGGATCACACCGGAGGCGTTGGCTCTCCTGAGCGTCGGACCGGCTGCGCCGCTTGATCTTCGGTTCCCGGTGGCGCGCTGAGCTGCCTCCTCTGCTGGTGCGTGGCACATTCTCCGCTGGTTGCGCTGCCCTTTCTTGCTGGTTGAGCGACTCGAGCCGCTAGGCTAGAGGCGCGTCGAAACCACTGGTGAGACAACGGTATTAGCGACCATGAGGTACTGACATCGTCTGCTTGCGTTGGTTTCGACACGCGGCGGTCTCGCTTCGCTCGCCCGTCGCGGCTCAACCGGCAGAAGGGGTGGCATGGGTGGCTCGGGTCGGTTCAACCGGCGGAAGGGGTGGCTCGAATCGACTCAACAGGCAGTCGAGGGCCACCCGGCGGAGTACCGGCTCAGCAGCTCAGCTCCGAAGCGTCGCTGACGCCCACTCGGCGACGACTGCCACCCGACGTCGGGAAAGCGCTCGTGGAGCGCAGGGATGTCGACGGAATACCCATCCCCGCTGAGGAAGGTGAACATGGCGCGCATATCGGGTGACGAGATGCGTTCGGGATCAAAGGATTCGGCGGTCACGCTCCGCCGAGGACGTCACTGAGGGTGGCGGCCATCTGATTCGGTGTCGGGGCATCGGAGGCGAGGTCGAAGCGCTCGCCGACGTGCGCCTGTGGATCGTCGAAGAGGCCCGCGACAAACCGTCCGAGATCGCGCCGCGACAGCTGCTGGAGTTCCTTGTCGGCGGGCATGGCAAGCGGCATCACCCCGGCCTGCAGAGCGTCTGCGCCGCCGAGCAGGTTGTCGTAGAAGTACGACGGCCCGACGACTGTGTGTGCGATATCGCTTGCTGCCAAGAGCTTTTCGACCTCGTACTTACTCTCGAAGTGCGGAACGCCGGTGCCGAGGTTTGCGCTCGCGACCGAGGAGAACACGAGGTAGGGGACCTGCGCTTCGGTGGCGGCCGAGATGAGTGCCCGACCCTGGACGAGCTCGGCGTCGACGCCGGTCTCGAACGGGGTGGTGAGGGCGAAGACACCCGCAGCGCCGGTGAACGCGTCGGCGAGACCCGCACCGCTGACCATGTCGCCGGTGGCGAGCGCCACGCCGCGGTCGGCGAGCTTGGTGGCCCGGCCCGACGACGGATCACGGACGATGGCTCGGACCGGACGCCCGGCGTCGAGGAGGGCGTCGAGGACCGCACCTCCCTGACCTCCGGTGGCACCGACGACAACAACGGGAGCGGTCTCGTTCGACATGCCGCCAGCCTATCCGGGGCACTCAAACGTGCATACATGACGAATCCGTGATTCACTATGGCAAACTTTGACGGGGGATGCCCGAGGCGCTCTCGGACATAGGATGATCGTGCACTGCACGAGATGAGGGGATCAATCAATGCGACGTAGGGTCATGGCCGGTGTTCTGCTGTCCGTCGGAATGCTGGCCGCCGCGCCCGCTGTCACCGCCGAGGCGGCTCCGGCGACCACGGTGCGGTCCGGGATGGAGATCGACGTCGAGGAGTCGATCCTCACTCAGAGCAAGTGCACGCTGGGCGCGGTGGTCTCTCCGACGCGCGCCATCACCGCCGGACATTGCGGCGAAGTCGGACGCGCCGTCTACAACGCGCGCGGCACGCGAATCGGCACGATCTCGGCCAACCGCATCACCAAGGGCCTCGACATCGCGGTCATCCGACTTGCCCCCCGGCAGCGCGTCCAGGTCGATCGCATCGACTGGAACGCCGGGTTCTTCCGTGGTCAGGTGGTCACCAAGAACGGTGTGACAACGGGCTTCAGTCGCGGCGTGGTCACCGACCCGAAGCCGACCAAGCGCACTGCACGCGGCATCGTCTGGGCGCCACCCTTCCTACTGCAGCACTCCACCGTCAGTGTTCGCACCAATCTCCTGTCGAAGGCCGGGGACAGCGGCTCGGGCGTCCGCGACGCGAGCGGCCGCATCGTGGGCATCCTGTCGTCGGGGTCGAGCGACCGCAACACCGCTGTGGCACCGGTCTCGATGCTCCCGGGCTACCTGCGGTAGCCAGAATCGGGTCCGATGGCTGTCCCAGATGACACCTATGCGGTGGTGGTCGGCGCATATACGCATCTGCCGGACCAGGGGTGTCGTCGAGGACACTCGGCGCGCCGGTGCCGGCGAGGGCTCACGGTTTTGGGCGTCGGCGTCCTGACCGCTATCATCGCCGAGTTGGAGGATTCGCCTAGTGGCCTATGGCGCTCGCCTGGAACGCGGGTTGGGTTAACAGCCCTCAGGGGTTCGAATCCCCTATCCTCCGCCACAGCCAACGCCCGTGATCGACTCGAAAGAGCTGGTCACGGGCGTTGTTGGTTATCGTCCCGGGTCACTCCACGCCCGCAGTTGTGCGGCGATGCTCTCGAGTTCACCGTCCTGACCGGTCGCGACGCGGATGATGAAGTCGAAGCGGTCGTCCTCGGGCGCGGTGATCCACTGGTCATTGATGCCGAGGAACGTCAGGCACGCCACCCAGGCAGTGGGCTTGTTGCCGTCGATGAGCGCGTGGTTGCGGGTGAGCGACTGCAACAGGGCCGCCGCCTTGAGGTGGAGGTCGGGGTAGGCGTCCTCGCCAAAGACGGTGGTGCGGGGCCGCGCTACCGCAGATTCCAGCAGGCCGTAGTCGCGGACCTCGGCGTCGATGCCGGTGGCGAGGGCGGAGATGGTGATGAGGTCTTCGAGATCCAGGAACTCGGTCATGCGTCTTTGAGTCGCTCGAGTAGGCCGGCCTGCTCGTCGACGACGCGTCGGGCCGCACGCTCGACCTTGTCGGTGTGTGCCCGACGAGCGATGTACTCGTCAATCGCCGACAGCGCGACTGCCTGCATCGATCGGCCCTCGAGCTCGGCCTGACGACGCAACGCCTCGGTCTGTGCCTCGCTCGTTCGCAGCGTCATACCCATGCCGGCGAAGATACCACTCTGATACCAGTCACCCGGTCGATGACGCCCAAACGGGTCGAATACACTGGTCTTCGGATCCCGCGCGGCGTGCATCCTGTGAACTCCCCCAGGGCCGGAAGGCAGCAAGGGTCAACGGGCTCTCTCGGGTGCGCGGGGTCCCCTATTCCCGACACGATCACCAGGTATGCCGCGTCGGCCACCCGCACCGGCGTTGCGGCGAGAGGGCCTACGTTGCACTTCCATTCGATGAGTTCTGATCAGCTTCGCGCCACGCAGCTGGACCTCAAGAAGCTCTACGACGAGCTGTGTGCGGCCGGCCTCAAGCTCGATCTCACCCGCGGCAAGCCCGCACCCGAGCAGCTGGATCTGTCCAACGAACTGCTGTCCCTGCCGGGCGAGAAGTACAAGGCCGACGACGGCACCGACACCCGCAACTACGGCGGCATCAAGGGTCTGCCCGAGTTGCGCAGCATCTTCGGCGAGCTGCTCGCCGTCGACCCCGACAATCTCATCGCCTTCGGCAACTCCAGTCTCGAGTTGATGCACGACCTGACGGCGTTCGCGCTCCTGACCGGCACCCCGGATTCCGACGGCCCGTGGCACGGACAGAAGGTCAAATTCCTGTGTCCCGCACCCGGATACGACCGGCACTTCGCCATCACCGAGAACTACGGCATCGAGATGATCCCGGTGCCGATGCTGCCCAACGGCCCCGACGTCGACGTATGCGCCGAGTTGACCGCCAATGACCCGAGCATCAAGGGCATGTGGGCGGTCCCCACCTACTCCAACCCGACCGGCGTGACGTTCACCGAGGAGGTCACCCGCGGGCTGCTGTCGATGCCGGCCGCGCCTGACTTCCGCATCTATTGGGACAACGCGTACGCGGTGCACACCCTCGTCGACGCTCCGCCGACGCCGCTGCCGGTCATCGAGATGGCTGCCGAGGCAGGCAATCCCAACCGCGTCTACGTGCTCGGTTCGACGTCGAAGATCACCTTCGCCGGGGCGGGTGTCTCGTTCTTCGGATCGTCGCAGGCCAACGTCGACTGGTTCACCAAACACCTGTCCTTCAAGACCATCGGACCCGACAAGGTCAACCAGCTGCGGCACGCCATGTTCTTCGGCGACGCCGACGGTGTGCGCGCCCACATGGCCCGGCACCGGGAGATCCTGGCGCCCAAGTTCCAGATGGTGCTCGACATCCTCTCCGACCGGCTCGCCGAGTCCAAGGTGGCGACCTGGTCGGAACCGGAGGGCGGCTACTTCATCAACCTCGACGTGCTCGACGGTGCCGCCAAGCGGACCATCCAGCTCGCCAAGGACGCCGGCATCGCACTCACCGGAGCGGGTTCGGCGTTCCCGTACAAGACCGACCCGTACGACCGGAACATCCGTCTGGCACCGACCTTCCCGAGCACCGACGACCTGCGCGTCGCCATGGACGGGGTGTCCACGTGCGTGCTGCTCGCGGCGACGGAGACGTTGCTCGGGAAGAGCTGAGGTCAGCGCTGCCCCAACCGGGTCCAGCCTGGGCTTTGGGGCAACGTCGGTTGGAAAGCGGGGTCCGTGGGACCCGTGGGATAGATGCGTTGAGGAGCCCCCTGGCTCTGGCCGGACGGTATCCCAGGGTAGTTGCGCGAGGCCCAGTTGCTGCACAAGATGGAGTTCGAACCGTCCAGATTGAGGCGATTCTGCTTGGCTGTCCATCCAGTGAAGGCATTCCAGTTGGGTGCGCGGTCGGTGTCGCGGTCGACGGTCGGATGCCACACACTTGTGCCGGACTTGCGCAGGCTAACCGAGTAGGGAAATGCATCGGGCATGAACCATCTACCGTCGCGGAGATCGAACAGCGGAGGAAGACCTCGATGTTTGTGACCGATGTTCTTCTCAAAATAGAGCCCCGCCTGGTCGTCGCAGACCAGGGCGTCAAGACGGTCGTCTGTACGCGCAAGGCTGAGAAGCATCAGGCGACGTGTGCCGGCGCGCCTGTCGTCGGCCGACGGATGGCCTTCAGGTATGTCGTAGATGCTGTTTTGGACGATTCTTACGGTGTCCGCGAAGCCTGGGAATGCGTAAGGCATCCCGAGCACCTCGACGATGAACCGGGACTCAAAGAACGCTCGTACCAGAGTTGCATCGGGCGTGGTGAGACTGATGCCGGGGGAGGCCTGCCAGACGGTCGTCATTGAGCCGAGCGCGATTGGAAAGCTGTAGGACCGTGCGGAATCCGCCGCGGTACTTGACGCGCCATCTGAGGGTGTGACGTCAGAACACGCCGCCACAAACAGTGCGGATGCCAGCACGATTGCTGTGACGATGCGAAGGTTGCGTCGGATCACGAGCATCGCAATCTGGATCGCACGAATATGGTGGCAACGACATCATTTCCTGCCGAGAAGCTCTTTGTCGTACTCGTCAGCAGAAATTGCATCGTCATCGTCTCCCGCGTACCTGTTGTAGGTGGCATCGTAGTTGGTCAAGTCCAGACCTTGGGCTTGAAGGCGTTTCACTATTATCTGGACGAGTGTAGGCTCGCTGATCGTCGGATGCTTTGCTGTGTCCGAATTGTTCTCGGCGACAACAACTCCTAGTGGCTTCAAGCTTCCGTCCGGATAGAACAATAGCGCGTCGATCTTGTTGCCGGGGATCGCTTGCGGATGTGTTGCCATCCACGCCGCCCAGTGTTGTTCAAGAAGAGTGTCATCGACTCCAACTCGGGTGGGTGCGATACCCTCGTGTGGTGGGGTGCTCGTGGGCGCGTGTGCCCAGTCGATCAGCATGCCTGCGCCAGTCGCCACGTAAGAGCTTCCGGGAATGGGTAATAGCTTGATGCCCTCCTTGACAATTGTATTGACATTCGACTTTATCGAATTGAAGTCCTGGGCATCGATCCTTTGATCTCCAGGACGAGCGTCAAACCAATTATCGAAACTGTTCGCCGTCACTCCGTCGCGCAGGAGATGTTGCAACCAACCATTCCTGGCGGCGATATCGGCGTCGAACCCATTTCCTTGACGCAAAGCGTCCGGGACCATCCCGGCATTGACGGATTGCCGGTAACCGATGTCCTGGATCAATTGCTCTCGCGCGGTCAATCCGGTGAGACCGGGTGGATTGGTGTCACCGGAAGAGATAAGCCCGAACAGGCGGCGCACCCGATCCTGCAGATCGAAGTCCCTCGTCAACTCACCTTCTTTGGGATCGCCGAGTCCTATTAGATGGTCGGCCGCACCTGGATTGAATCCGTAATTGTAGGGATTGCCACCGGCAAGTACGTTGAAGTACGGATGACTGGCCTCCTCGAGCGCTTTCGCGAACAGCGGGTTGATGTCTCCCAGCGCGGGTTTGTCGGCTCCGCCGATGTTCATGAGATGGTCGAACTGCTGTGGTCCGGTAGTCGCGTCGAAGAGTCCACGGAATGCTCGGGCTGACAGTTCAGGCTTGTATCCGTCCTGCTGATCGAGGGCGTAATCGTCGATCCAATCGGTCAGGTGTCCGAGGACCGCGCCGTGATCGCGCCAGTCATGGCTGGCGAGGTGTTCGATTGTCGCGGCGCGATCGTAGTTCTCCGGGAGCCCCGGCCCCTGTCCCGTCAACACCGTTGTTGCTGATTCGTGATTGATCAGGCCTGTGTTGAGGAGTGCTTCCATTGTCGAGTGGTATCGCGCCGGGGAGGCGATCCTGCCATCGGTGCCGGTCGGGTCCGCCAGGCCGTTATCGACACCCCACTCAGAGCGAAGCGCGAAATCCGCCATGTAAGAATCGACGCCGAATCTTGAACGTGCTGCGGCGGCAAGGTTCGCCGTCTTGAGAGTGAGTTCCGTACCTGTGCGAACCCCGGGCGGAACCGTGGCACCACTGAGGAGCTGTCCGAGTGCGAAAGACCGTGCAAATCCGTCGTAATTTTCTGGGCGGTCGACCGGAACACGTTCGGTCATCATGTCCTGCATCCATTTGGGGAGTTCGCTGAATCCGCCCGCGGTTCCACCACCGGCGACTCTCTCGCTACTCAGGCTGGTGATGCCGTTGGCGAATGCTCGTCCGGAACCGTCACCGAGGCCGTTGAGAGCGTAACGGAGGGCGAGAGCGTCCTTGGGGCTCAGGCCGTTATAGAGATTGCGGAGATACGAGACCAGTCCCGGTGGAACATTGGCGGTGCCACCATTGCGTAACGCCTGAATCTGCTCAGGGGTCAGTTGAGCATCCTTCAGGTGCTGGGCAACTCTGCGGATCTCATCGGGTGTCCACCCGTCCCTTGCCATCGCCACATCACGCGTTCCCATGGTGCCGTTGAGTGCCAGCTGCGGGGGAGTCAAGGTCGTGATCTGTCCCAACTCGACGGTCAGTGATCTCGCGAAATCGTTGACGGCAGTGAACGTATCGTTGGCCTGTGCCACCAGGCGGCCGCTCCATGAGCGCATCGCATCGGGATCGCCGCTCTTCTCCTCGCGACCCGTTTTGAGTTGAAGCGGCCACGAGGCGTCCATCGGGTCGCTCAAGACGTATCCGGCGTCGTCAGCTTCGGCAGTTAGTTTGTCCAGGTAGGACTTCTGATTGGCGATGTTCTCGCAACCCTTTTCGATAGAGGTGGCGACATCGCTCAGATTGTCCGAGATGTTGAAGAGCCATTTCTTGACGGCATCGGCGCGGTCGTCTGCGGCA
Organism: Gordonia bronchialis DSM 43247; assembly: GCF_000024785.1. Classification (NCBI taxonomy): domain Bacteria; kingdom Bacillati; phylum Actinomycetota; class Actinomycetes; order Mycobacteriales; family Gordoniaceae; genus Gordonia; species Gordonia bronchialis. The sequence continues at coordinate 475,921 of NC_013441.1, forward strand.
CCACGGCTCTTGCCGACCCAGTCGCTGGTGCGGTCGAGGCCGACTACCGCGTTGTAGGTCGGGTTGCCCTGATCCAGAATCGTCCGGGCCATCGTTCGCAGATCGGCGGCGACCGGGAGCATCATCTGGGGCTGCCAAAGCGTGACATCGAAGGCAGCGGGTGTTGACATCGACTTGCCCTCCCTGTCCGGTTGCCGGGGCCGGTCGCATCTGGTTGAACGGATCCCACGCCGTGACCGAGGGAAGATCCCCTGCTCCGGTGAAACGGCTCGCATTGAACTCGTCGGTCTCTGCGGTCGTTCGTGCCGCGACCCGGACCAAAGCGCCGAACGCCTCCACCTGCCCGGCGCAACGGTCTACCGCGGAGCTGACAGTCGCGTCGGCTGTGTCGGCCACCGGCTTGACCGGTGACACGACGTTCGGTGTGTCCGGAATCGCCGTGCCCAGCGTTGCCATGCTGGTGCTCAGCCGGAGCGCGCGGATCGTCCCCGCGATCCCGTCCAGCTTTCCGGCTGCTTCGTCGACCCTCGTGACATTGATGGAAAAGTCATCATCCCCCGTCTCATATCGTGCAGACACCTGCGAGTGCCGTCCTCCGCAACACCCTGTCATGCCTCAAGAAAGCCTGCCGGCCTGCGGTTTCCCAAGCATCCGGATTGCCCTGCGACCGATCGATCTCAAACCATGCCACATCTGAAGGCAACCCTCGTTCGGTTGTGCACAAGCAAGACGACCAGCCGACGATCCTGTCGGAGTGCGCCGGTAGTCTCGACGCGTGGCCCTGTATCGCACCTATCGCCCGGCTACGTTCGCCGACGTCGTCGGCCAGGAGCATGTCACAGACCCGCTGAGCCATGCGCTCGATGCCGGCCGAATCAATCATGCGTACCTGTTCTCCGGGCCGCGCGGTTGCGGCAAGACGTCGTCGGCGCGCATCCTCGCGCGGTCCCTCAACTGTGTGCAGGGACCGACGTCGACGCCGTGCGGGGAATGCGTCTCGTGCGTCGCGCTCGCCCCGGGCGGGCCGGGCAACCTCGACGTCATCGAGCTCGACGCGGCCAGCCACGGTGGCGTCGACGACACGCGTGAGCTGCGGGACCGGGCGTTCTATGCGCCGGCCGAGTCGCGCTACCGCGTGTTCATCGTCGACGAGGCACACATGGTCACCAACGCGGGCTTCAACGCGCTGCTCAAGATCGTGGAGGAGCCGCCGGAGCATCTGATCTTCGTCTTCGCCACCACCGAGCCAGAGAAGGTGTTGCCCACCATCCGCTCGCGCACCCACCACTACCCGTTCCGGCTGCTCGCGCCGCCGGTGATGCGCGGACTTTTGGAGAGGATCTGCGCCCAGGAGCACGTGACCGTGGCACCCGAGGTCTATCCGCTGGTGATCCGCGCCGGTGGGGGGTCGCCGCGCGACTCGCTCTCGATTCTCGATCAGTTGCTCGCCGGCGCCGATGACCGGGGCGTCACCTACGACCGGGCTCTCGCGCTACTCGGCGTCACCGACATCGCGCTCATCGACGACACCATCGACGCTCTTGCCACTGGCGACGGCGCAACCCTGTTCGGCACCGTCGAGAAGGTCGTCGACGCCGGGCACGATCCGCGTCGCTTTGCCGTCGACCTTCTCGAACGGTTGCGGGATCTCATTCTGCTGCAAGCTGTTCCGGATGCGGCCGAGCGTGGCCTGGTGGAAGCACCAGGCGATCAGCTGGCCCGGATGAACAGGCAGATCGAGACCCTGGGTGCGGCGTCGCTCACCCGTTTCGCCGAACTCGTCCACGCCGCGCTGGGGGAGATGCGCGGTACCACATCGCCGCGACTGCTGCTCGAGGTGATGTGTGCGCGGATGTTGCTGCCGGCGGTGTCGGCCGACGAGATCGCGGTGCTGCAGCGGCTGGAACGACTCGAATCCGGTGTGCGGGCGTCGGTGCCGATCCCGGCCGCGCCGAGTGAACCCGAACCCGAACCCAAGTTCGTGCGTCCGTCGCAGCGCAAGGCGATGGAGGAGGCCAAGGCGTCGGCGGTTGCCGAACGTACCGAAGCCGAGGAAGCCGAGGCCGACGACGTGCAGGGCATCGAACCTGGTGCTGTCGGCGTGGACGGGGAGCCGGTGCGTGGGGGTGGCACGCCCACTGCTCCGCAACCGCCGGCTCGGACACCTGCTGCGCGGGTCGAGCCGGAACCGGAACCGCAGCCCGCCCCCGTACCTGAGCCGGAGCCGCGTGAGCCGGAACCGGTTGCCTCGCGTGAACCCGAGCCGGAGCCCGAGGCGGAGCCGGTCGTCTCGCAGGAACCCGAGACGCAGCACGTCGCGTCACGGGATCCCGAGCCGCAACCTGGTGCCCCTCGTGAGCCCGAGCCGCGGAGCGTGGCCGAGCCTGCTCCGGAGACGGAAAGCATTGTCGCCGAGGATATTCCATTGCCGGACGAGCCGTTCGACGAGTACGACGCTCCGCCGGACGAGCCGTCGTCGCCGCGGCGTGCGCCGGACCCGGAACCCGAACCGGAGGCGGCGCCCACGGTGCCCGGACTCGATGCCGACACACTGCGCAAGCGTTTTCAGGAGGTTCGTGCCGCAGTGCGGGCGCAGAGTCCGCAGGGCAAGACGGTGGAACCGATGCTGTCGCCGGCCACCGTGCACGACCTCGACGGCGACGTCGTGGTGCTCTCCCATCCCACCGAACTCCTGGTGGGCAGGCTGTCCGCGCCGCACAACGTCGCCATCATCCGGGCTGCGCTCCAGGAGGTGTTCGGTACGCCACTCGACGTGCGGACGATCCATGTGCCGCCCGGCGCGGCCGCACCGGCCGGGGCGCCGCGACAGTCCCGGACGGCACAGCAATCCAAACCGCGACAGACCTTTTCGCGGCCCAGTCGGGCGCGCGACCAGGGCGCACCGTCGGCTCCGGCACCCGAGCCGGTGGCCGAACCCGAGGAGCCCGAACCGCCTCGCGCGGACGAGGACATCCCCGACGAGGAGCGCAAGGAGATGGTCGCCGACGCGCAGGCGGCCTCCCCGGAGGGACGTCACGATCCGGACAAGGTCGCGCTGGAACTGCTCAAGACCGAGTTGGGGGCGCGTCCGCTCGAGTGAGCACGCTGACGAAAGTAGGGGAAGGAAATCCTTCCCCTACTTCCGGTTTCGTTCTCGAGAAACTTCCCGGGGACAGAACGAAAAGTGGGGGAAGGAAATCCTTCCCCCACTTTCAGTCCGACGCCGAAGCGACCGTCAGGCCTGCCACCACGGCCGCAGCGGCAGATTGCTGCGGCCCTGCTTGTCGAGCTTGGTGGCCAGCACGTGATGCAGCTGGATGATGTTGCGGTCGAAGCCGATCCGGCAGCCGGCCATATACAGACCCCACAGTCGTGCGGTGCCCTCGCCGACCTCCTCGACGGCCTCGTCCCAGTGTTCGACGAGGTTGCGGTTCCAGTCGCGCAGGGTCATCGCGTAGTGCTCGCGGAAATTCTCCTCGTGCACCACCTCCATGCCGCCGATGTCCTGCAGCTTCGAGATGATCTTGCCCGACCCGGTGAGTTCACCGTCGGGGAACACGTAGCGGTCGATGAACGAGCCCGCGCGGCTGCGGCTCGAGTTGTCCGGCCGGGTGATGCAGTGGTTCAACAGCATTCCGCCGTCGCGCAGTTTGTCACGCATGAAACCGAAGTAGGCGGGGTAGTTGCTCACCCCGATGTGCTCGGTGAGGCCGATCGACGACACCGCGTCGAAGTCGCCCTCGGGCACATCACGGTAATCGCTGTGCCGCACCTCGGCGAGATCGCCGAGTCCCTCGTCGGCGATGGCCTTCTGGGCCCACTCGGCCTGTTCGGCGGACAGGGTCGCACCGATGACCTTGACGCCGCGCCGGGCGGCGTAGCGGACCATTCCGCCCCAGCCGCAACCGATGTCGAGTAGCCGGTCGCCCGGCTTGAGGCGCAGTTTGTCGAAGACGAGGCGATACTTGTTGTCCTGCGCGGTCTCCAGCGATGCGTCGCGGTCGGGGTAGACGGCGCAGGTGTAGGTCATCGACGGCCCGAGCACCCACTCGTAGAAGGTGTTCGACACGTCGTAATGGTGGTGGATGACCTCGGCGTCGCGGGACTTGCTGTGCCGGAACCCTTCGGCGAAACGCCGCCAGCGCGGCACGGCCTCCTGGGGCGGCGGAGCGATCGGCTTGAAGTGTTCGATGCCGAGCGACCGCGCGACCTGCGCGAGGGTGAGCGCCGACGGACGGGTGAACTCGAGATCGCCGGCCAGTGCGCGTAGCGCCTCGTACGGGTCGGCGGGATGGGCGCCCACCAGCTCGAGATCGCCGGCGATGTAGGCGCGGGCCAAACCGAGGTCGCCCGGCGCGGTCACCAGATAGGTTGTGCCGCGCGGGGTCTTGAGGTTCAGCCCGTACTTCGCGTCGGGAGGGCCGGCGGCGCTGCCGTCGTAGGCGGTGATCCGGATCTTCAGGTTGCCGCCCATCAGTGATTCGAAGATCTCGGCGAGGGTCATCTTGCCGGAACTGATCTCGAGTCCCGACGACGACGAATCCTTGAACGTGGTCATTGACGTTTCACCGCTTTCGCATACAGATCCAGCAGACGTCCCCGTGGGTCGTACCGCTTCTTCAGCAGACGATAGTGCTCGCCGCCGTAGAGCTCGTCGAAATCCTCGGGGCTGTAGAAGGATTCCGAGTACAGCGACTTGTGGCCGTCGAGTTCGGCCACCTTGGCTTCGATCATCTTGTTGGTATGGCCCGGATCGCCGGGTGTCACCGGCACCGCCGACCAGAAGCCGACGTTGACGTAGGTGCGGTGCGGTTCCAACGGGTACAGCGGCCACGGCCGGGCGGGATCGGCGCCAGGGAGGGCGGGGTCGCGTAACCGCAACGGGCACAACCAGATCGGCTCGATGGGAATGTTCTGCAGGAACCACTCGAGGTAGGCGGTGGTGTTCTCGATGGGGACCTCGATGTCCTGCACCACACGCTCACCCGGCGGCTCACCCTTGCGGGCGTTGAGTCGGTCGCCGATGTCGTAGCGCTGATCGAGGGCGATGAGTTTCCAGTAGAAGCTGCTGCGTAGGTAGCGTTTCGGCCAGAACCGGCGAATGCGCGGATTCTGGGCGCCGAAGGCGCGTGAGCACCAGAACCAGTCGGTGTCCCAGCGCCAGAGGTAGTCGCCGATGGTGAGGCGGTCGTTCTGTTTGTGCTGGATCGACCGGTAGTAGATGTCCATTCCGGTGTAGTCGCTGGTGGGGCCCGTCTCGGCGGTTTGGCGGCCCAGCGTCAGGTAGGACTCGTCGGCGGAGAAGACGACGCCGTCGAGGTAGTCGACGGGTTGACCGTCGAAGCTGCGGTCGGTGACGATGGCCTCCATCGTCGACTGCAACTCCGCCAGACTGCGAAACCGGATGTGCCGCAACTCCACATAGGGTGGCACCTGCTCGAGTTCGATCTTCAACCGCACCGAATAGCCGAGCGTCCCATACGAATTGGGGAATCCGAAGAACAGGTCGGAGTGCTCGCCCTCGGGGGTGGCGGTGATGATCTCGCCGCTGCCGGTGAGGATGTCGATCTCGCGCACCGCCTCGTGCGGTAGGCCGTTGCGGAACGACGTGGATTCGATGCCCAGCCCGGTGACCGCGCCGCCGAGCGTGATGGTCTTCAGCTGCGGCACCACCGTCGGCGCCAGTCCGTAGGGCAGCGTCGCGGCGACGAGATTCTCGTAGGTGCACATGCCGGCCACGTCGGCGGTCCGAGCGTCGGGGTCCACCGAGATCACGCGGTCGAGCCCGGACACATCGAGCCCGGGATGCGGATTGGCCGCGCGCTTGCGGAAGAGATTCGAGGTCTTCTTCGCCAGACGGACAGTGGCCTCGGGAGGTATCGCGCGATAGCTCTCCAGGAGGGTCGACACCCCCTGGTCGAATGCCCGTGCCCCCATCTCCAACCGGTCAGAAGTCACTTGGCTAGCCTAGGACGTGAGCAGGGCACCCGCCAATCAGTTCTAAGGAGAACCCATCGTGGGGCAGATTTCCGCAACGCAGTCGATCGACATCGCCGCCGCACCCGACGCGGTGATCGGCGCGCTCGCCGACTACAACGAGGTGCGCCCGGCGATCCTGCCGGAGCAGTACCGCGACTACGCGGTGATCAAGGGCGGCAACGGCGACGGCACCGTCGTGCACTGGATTCTGCAGGCCACCTCCAAGCGTCAGCGTGACGTCAAGGCAACCGTGTCGGTGGTTCCCGATACGGTCACCGAACGCGACGAGAACTCGACGATGGTGACGACCTACCAGGTCAGCGCCGCGGGTAACGGTTCCAAGGTGACCACCACGACCACCTGGAACAGCCAGGCCAGCGGCATCGGCGGCTTCTTCGAGAAGACCTTCGCCCCCAAGGGTCTGGCCCGCATCCAGGCTGCGCTGCTCGCGAATCTGAAGAAGCGCCTGGAGAGCTGAGCCGCACCCGATGCGTCGTCGGCGACCGTCGCCGCTACCCATCCGGGACGGCGTCGACGCGACCCGGGTGGTCCTGCGGGCCGGTCCGGAGTCGACCATCGGCGACTGCCTGCGTACCACCCCGGCGCTGGCCGACCTGACCGACGACGATCTGCGCCTTCGGGCGCAGGCCGGAGAGATCGTCGACGCCGCGGGCGACCCGGTGTCGCTGGACGCTCCGGCGCGGCTGAACACGGCGATCTATCTCTACCGCGACCTGCCCGACGAGGTCCCGATTCCCTTCGAACTGCCGATTCTCTACGCCGACGAGAACATCGTCGTCGTCGACAAGCCCCATTTTCTGGCGACCATGCCACGTGGCCGGCACGTCACCGAGACCGCACTGGTCCGGCTTCGACGACAACTCGGTTCCGACGACGTCGCCCCTGCTCACCGGCTGGACCGGCTGACCGCCGGTGTGTTGTTGTTCACGCTGCGACGTGAGGTTCGCGCCGCCTATCAGGATCTGTTCGCGACGCGGGCGGCCACCAAGGAGTACCGGGCGCTGGCGCCGGTCGACGACGCGCTGACGACGACGGTGACGATCCGCAACCGCATCGAGAAGACCGCGGGCGACCTGCGGGCGCGCGTCGTCGATGGCCCGGTCAACGCGATCAGCGACATCACGCTGCTCTCCGACGCCGGCCTCTACCGGCTGGTGCCGCACACCGGGCGTACCCATCAGCTGCGGCTGCACATGGCGTCACTGCGCGTCCCCATCGTCGATGACCCGCTCTATCCCGACGTGCGACCGGAGCTCGCGCAGCGCCCCGACGTCGGCGACTTCTCCGCCCCGCTGCGGCTGGTCGCCCATGCGCTGGAGTTCACCGATCCATTTACTGGCGAGCGCCGACGGTTCGAGAGTCGACGGTCGTTCCCGCCGGCTCAACCAGCATCGGGACGCGGCGGTTCGACCAGCGGATGAGGGGCATGGCCGGCCGCACGATTCGATCAGGAATCGAGAAGCGCGAGGTGAGGTGACGCTCCTAGCGTGAGTGTCATGACCACTTCAATTGATTTCATCACCCTCACCGTCCCCGACGTCGATGCTGCGAAAGCGTTCTACCGCACAGCATTCGGCGATGCCCTCGGGGATCGTCTCCGGTTCGCCGAAGGCGCGGACACCACCTCCGGGTTCCGCGGATACGTCCTGTCACTCGTCGTTGCCGATCCCGTTGTCGCCGACTCCTTCCTCGAACCCGCGCTCGAAGCCGGGGCCACCGAGGTGAAGCCGGCGAAGAAGTCCTTCTGGGGTTACGGCGGGGTGATCGCCGCGCCCGACGGCGCTCTGTGGAAGGTCGCGTCGTCGAAGAAGAAGGCGACGGGCGCGCCGGCACGGCAGCTCGAGGATGTGGTGCTCCTGCTCGGCGTCGACGATGTGGCGGCCACCAAGGAGTTCTACGTCGAGCGGGGACTCGCCGTTGCCAAGAGCTTCGGCCGCAAGTACGTCGAGTTCCAGAGCGAACCGCAATCGGTGACGCTCGCACTCTACGGTCGCCGGGCCGCGGCCAAGGATGCCGGCGTCCCAGCCGACGGCAGCGGATCGCACCGCCTGACGATCGGTGGCGGAATCGGACCGTGCACCGATCCGGACGGCTTCGTGTGGACCCCGCACTCCGTCCCGGCACGCGGGTAGCGCACAGGGCGCAGCATGATGGTGCCCATGAGCGTGCAATTGTGCTGCTTGTTGTGGGCGCGGCCGGGTCGTCGGGCCGAGCTGAGCGCGTACGAGGACAAGGTGCTGCCGCTGGTCGCCGACCACGGCGGCACCGTCGTCTCGCGGGTGATCAGCGCCGACCCCGGCAGAGATGACCCCGGCGACGAGGACCCTGACGAAGTCCAGGTGTTCGACTTCGAGAACCGGGCCGCGCTCGACGCCTACCTGGCCGACCCGCGGCGCACGGCACTGCACGCCGAACGCGACGACGTGGTCGCCCGGACCCGGCTGTTCGGGGTGCGCATCGTGTCCGACCGATGAGTCCGGGGCCGTCGGTGGGTCTGACTATCGTCGACGCACAGATGACCACAGGAGGACAGCCATGGCGGCGCAACTGCTACGTGTGCAGAATTTCGGGGTTTCGCGAGACGGTTACGGTGCGGGGGAGGGGCAGAGCGCCCAGACGCCGTTCGGTCACGCCGATCCGGCCTCCATCTTCGCGTGGGCGGGTGCGACGGCGAGTTGGCCCAACCGCACCGAACCCGGCGGTAGTCGCGGACTCGACGACTACTTCACCCGCGATTTCCATCACAACATCGGCGCCGAGATCATGGGCGCCAACAAGTTCAGCCCGCACCGAGGACCGTGGGAGAACCATGACTGGCTCGGCTGGTGGGGCGACGAGCCGCCGTTCCACACCCCGGTCTTCGTGATGACCCACCATCTGCGTCCGTCATTCACCTTGTCCGACACGACCTTTCACTTCGTCGACGACGAGCCGGCGGTTGTCCTGGAGAAGGCGCGGGAAGCCGCCGACGGCAAGGACGTCCGCCTTGGCGGCGGGGCCGCGATCATAAGGTCGTTCCTCGACGCCGACCTCGTCGACACCTTGCACGTCGCGGTGTGCGACATCGAGCTGGGTGCCGGGTCGAGGCTGTGGGAGAGGCCGACGGACCTGGAGGACCGCTTCCGGCACGAAGTGATCCCGAGTCCGAGCGGAGTCACCCACCATCTGTTCTGGCGCTGACGTTGATCTGGCGCTGACGTTGATCTGGCGCTGACGTTGATCTGGCACTGACGTTGATCTGGCACTGACGTTGATCTGACACTGAGCGGCTAGCCTGGCCACGTGACCATCCGCGCGTCCTACGAACGGCATCCCGATCTGGGCTGCGAGGCCGTCGTCTTCATCGACGACGAGTCCATGGCGTGTTTCCAGATCCAGCGGGATCTGGTCGGCGGTCCGCGCTCAGATGAGCACTGTGTGACCACCGGTGCCAGTGCGCCCGTCTACGGCGGTATCACGCAGTGGCGGCGCGTCGACGACCGTTTCGAGTTCGCGCTCACCCGCCGCGCGGGCCGGCTCTTCGGCGACGACGTGCTGTCCTTCGAGATCAGCCCGGCCGACGAGTCCTCGGTCGACGACATCGCCGAGCATGTCGATCGGTTGTTGCGATGAGCGACGGCTACCCTGGACACGTGACTCAACCTTTCGATCCCAGCGCCCTGTTCGGTGGCGGCGGAGCCGGTGGCGAGAACCCGATGGCCGGTCTGCTGGCGCAGGCTCAGCAGATGCAAGCCCAGCTGGTCAACGCACAGAACGAGATCGCCGCAGCCGAGGTGACCGGGACCGCGGGCAACGGGCTGGTGACCGTGACCGGTAACGGGACCGGGGAGATCACCGCCGTGACGATCGACCCCAAGGTCGTCGACCCCGACGACGTCGAGACCCTGCAGGACCTGCTGCTCGGGGCGCTGGCCGATCTGTCGAGCAAGCGGGAGGCCCTCGCGAGCGAGAAGATGGGTCCGCTCGCCGGGGGACTCGGCGGCTTGCCGGGCCTCGGCTGACGGCCGCGCGAACTCAGGACCACCGATGTATGAGGGGCCGATCCAGGATCTGATCGACGAACTGGCCAAACAGCCCGGTCTGGGACCCAAGGGCGCCCAGCGGATCGCGTTCGCGCTGCTGGCCGGCGAGAAGTCAGAGATCGACCGGCTGGTCGCCGCGCTGGGCCGGGTACGTGACGACGTCACGTTCTGCGCCGAGTGTGGCAACGTGTCGGCCAACCGGCTCTGCCGGATCTGCTCCGACGCCCGACGCGACGCGACCAAGATCTGCGTCGTCGAAGAGCCCAAGGATGTGCACGCCATCGAGCGGACCAAGGAGTTCAACGGCCGCTATCACGTGCTGGGCGGTGCGCTGGACCCGCTGTCGGGGATCGGGCCGGATCAGTTGCGGATCCGCGAGCTGCTGCGACGCCTGGCCAACACCGACGACGGCAACGACGTCACCGAGATCATCGTCGCCACCGACCCCAACACCGAGGGTGAGGCCACCGCGACCTATCTGCTGCGGATGCTCAAGGAGTTTCCCGGGCTGTCGGTGACCCGCCTCGCGTCGGGCCTGCCGATGGGCGGCGATCTCGAATTCGCCGACGAACTCACCCTCGGCCGCGCCCTGTCCGGGCGGCGCGTTCTCGCCTGATCCATCGAATCGGGCATATACGTCGAACCCCGCGCCGACGTCGCTCCACCTCAGCCGGTCCGGTGTCTGTCTGCTAGAGATATAGGGATGCCGAGGTGGGGAGAGTGTTGATGCACCGAGTTGGAGTCCGGTTACTGGGTGCGGTCGTGGCCTCCGCAGCGGCTGTCGCCATGGTGACCGTCCCGGCGGGAGGACCCCCGACGGCTGCCGCCGCCCCGCAACTCAGTTGGGGGCCGTGCGCCAAGATCCACTCCGCGAAGGGTGCCCAGTGCGCGACGATCGCCGTCCCGCGCGATTACGCAAAACCCAACGGCCCCACCATCACCGTGACCATCAGCCGTATCCCGGCCCGGGATCAGGCCCACAAGATGGGTGTGCTGGTGGGCAATCCGGGTGGTCCGGGCGGTGACGCCCTCGGCCTGTTCTCGTGGGCTGCGCCACCCGCGGCAGTGCAGGACCGCTTTGACCTGGTGGCCGTGCAACCCCGCGGCCTCGTCGGCGGCACGGCTCTCAAGTGTGCGAAGTTCAACGCCGCCAACGACTTTGTGGCCGTCACCAATTACGGGGCCATCAACCGCGACCGCTGTGAGGCGGCCAGCCCCGGGTACCCGGCCACGCTCACCACCGAGAACGCCGCGCGCGACATTGAGATGGCAAGGCACGCACTGGGAGTGAACAAACTCAGCCTCTATGGCATCTCCTACGGGACGACGTTGATGGCGACGTACGCGACGCTGTTCCCGCAGCACACCGACCGGCTCGTACTCGACTCCGCGGTGAACCCGAACGGTATCTGGAACCGCGTCGGCAGCGATCAGACCCCCGGTTACAAGGGTCGCGTCAACGCGATGATGGCGTGGATTGCCGCGCACGACAACCTTTATCACCTCGGTGCGACCCCGCTGGCGGTGTACTGCAAGTGGAGTGCGCGCGTGGAGAAGGAAGCCGGTGTGCCGCCGTCGCTGGCGGCGCCGCCCGCCCAGGTCGGCGACGTCCCGCCGGGGCTGAAAGCGTGGTCGCAGCAGTACATCGCCGGGGTCAACCTGACCGCCGACGCGCGGGCGCGCTACGAGAACTTCGTCGCGACGATGCTGACTCCCGGTGGGGATCAGTCGAAGTCGGCAATGCTGACCGCGACCCGCACCGTGGCGCCGGACCGCAACTACTGGCCGCTGATCGCGCTGCGCCTGTCGAACATGGTGCCGCGTCGCAAGGCCGTCAAGCCCACCCCCGACGAGGTGGCCGCCGAAACAGCGTCGAACAACATGCAGACCATCCTGATGTGCAACGAGAACCAGTATCCGGCCCAGCCGGCCCAGATCCCGGCCGCATTGTTCGCCAACCTTGTCGTCAGCGATGTCTTCGAGGCGCCGGGTCTGTTCTGGGAGTCGGGAATCGCTTGTGCCGGAACAACTCCGCGGGTTCGTCCGGTCGTCACCAGTAACCGCGGGCTAGCCGTCACGCCACTGCTGATCAACAGCGTCGACGACCCGCAGACGCCGTATCGGGGAGCGATGGTGCTGCGCCGCGCGATGGGTGCCCACCTCATCACCGTCGGCGGCGGCGATCACGGTCAGCTCGCCCGCGGGAATCGTCCGCTCGACGCCGCGATCTCGCAGTACCTGATCACCGGCCGCACCGCGGTCACCGCCGCCCCGCAGGCGCCGATCACCACTCCGCTCAACCGTCTGCCCACCACGTCGGGATCGAGTTCGGAACGGTTCGGTTACGGCTGGTGACAACCGGTCCGGTCGTCATGGTCGATGCGCGTCTGCAGGAACGCCTCGATGCGCTGGCCGCGGAGATGACGACCGGGATCGTCGCCATCGACGGGCCATCCGGCGCCGGGAAATCGACCCTCGCCGATGCGCTGATGGCCACGCTGGCCGCCAACGGCACCGGTGCGGTCCTCGTCCGCACCGACGACTTCGCCACCTGGGACAATCCGGTGGCCTGGTGGCCCGAGCTGGAATCCGATGTGCTGCAAGCCTTCATCCGCCGCCACGACTACCAGTACCGGCCGCGGGTGTGGCGCGACGGCGTGCCCGTACGTGGAGCGCGCGTCTGGCGCCGCTGGGAGCCGCTTCTGGTTATCGAGGGGGTGTCGTCTGCGCGGCGTCGGATCGCCGACCGGCTCTCTCACGCACTGTGGCTCGACGGTGCGCCCGCCGCGGAACGGCTCGAACGGGCGGTGGCACGCGACGGCGAAGCGTCGCGGCCGTATCTGCAACGGTGGCAACGGTTTGAGCGCGGCTGGTTTGCCGTGGACCGGACGAGGGATCGATGCCTGGTCCTGGACTGAGGTTGACATTTGTTAGTGCGCTGAACCGTTCGGGTTACGAGTGGTTTCGCCCCCAGAAGGGGGCGGCTCGACCAGCACAAGGGGGCGTACCGACACCCCGGTGAGCCACTACCCTGGGATCGTGCGTGGATACCGGAGCATCGCCGCACTCGACCGGGACCTGGTCGGGTGCCGGGCGTGTCCGCGTCTGGTTGCGTGGCGTGAGCAGGTGGGGCGGGAGAAGCGGCGTGCTTTCGCCGACCAGGAGTACTGGGCCCGCCCGGTCCCGGGGTTCGGGCCGTCGGACGCTGCGGTCGTCATCATCGGCCTGGCGCCGGCAGCGCACGGCGGGAATCGGACGGGCCGCATGTTCACCGGCGACCAGAGCGGCGACGTGCTGTTCGCCGCACTGCACGCCGCGGGACTCGCCAATCAGGCGACCTCGGTATCGGCCGATGACGGGCTGCTCCTCTACGGCACGCGCGTGACCGCCCCGGTGCATTGCGCGCCTCCACAGAACAAGCCGACGCCGCAGGAGCGCGACGAGTGCGCGCACTGGCTGCACAGCGAACTGGAACTGCTTGCGCCGACGATGCGGTCGGTGGTGGCGCTCGGCGCCTTCGGGTGGCGGCAGACGCTGCACACGTTCGGCACACTGGGTTGGTCGGTGCCACGTCCGCGGCCGGCGTTCGGTCACGGCGCGCACACCGTGCTGACCCGCGGAGATCGCTCGATCGGTGTTTTCGGCTGCTATCACGTGAGCCAGCACAACACCTTCACCGGCCGTCTCACGCCGACGATGGTGGTCGACGTACTGAGCGCGGCCGCCCGGTACGCCGACCTCGGGTACGCCGTCCGATCAGAGGATTCCGAGTGAATTCACAGGTGCGGAGAACGGTTGTGTGAGTAAGGTTGTCGGCGTCGGTCTGGATGAATGACCGATTGAAACCTGGTGGGGATGTTCGGGGGCGAAGGGTCGGAGACGTTGGAGAAACGAGCGGACGCGCGGTGTCGATGCGGACATCCGCGTGAGGTGCACGAGCACTTCCGTCGGGGAACCGAATGCGGAGTGTGTGGCGCCGAGGTCTGTCCCCGATTCCGTCGGGCGCGGTGGTGGCGGCGTAGCTGACCGTCAGCCCCGGCGGCCGGCGGCGAGGCGTTCGCGACGCAGCCTATCCACCTCCGGCAGCTCCAGCGGTGCCAGCGCGTCGGTGCCGATGGCCTGTGCCAGGAGATGATCGGCGAGTTCGGGGTTGCGGGCCAGCGCCGGGCCGTGCATGTAGGTTCCGATCACCGATCCCTGCACCACCCCCTCGGTACCGTCGCCCACGCCGTTCCCGACGCCGTGCCGTACCCGGCCGAGGGGTTGGGCGTCAGAGCCGAGTGTTGTTCCGCCACGGTGATTTTCGAAGCCGGATAGCGGTGCGTGCAGACCCGGCACCACCGGTTCGGTGATCAGCTCGCCGATGCTGCGTTTGGCCTGCGGTGCGGTGGTCAGATCGAATAGCGAGATCCCGTCGACACGTTCACCCGCAGAGGTCTCATACCAGTGGCCGAGCACCTGGATGGCCGCGCAGATCGCCAGCACCGGGCGTCCCGCGGCGGCGGCACGCTGCAACCCGGGGTGACGGTTGAGATGGCGCGTTGCCAGGCGCTGCGCGTAATCCTCTGCGCCGCCGAGGGTATAGACGTCGAGCGAGTCGGGCACCTCGTCGTCGAGGGTGATGTGCACGACCTCGGCGTCGATGCCGCGCATCCGGGCCCGCTGACGCAGGATGAGTGCATTGCCACCGTCGCCGTAGGTGCCCATCACGTCGGGCAGGACCAGACCGATCCGCAGGGTCGACTCGCTCACTGCTCACCCTTCCGTGATCGTGCGGCACGTTCGAGTGCGATGCCGAGATCGCGGAACGCGGTGTAATTGGCGAGTACCTCGACGCGGCCGGGTGGGCAGGATGCGATGGCGCGCATGGGATCTGGAAGGGTGGTGTGCTCGGCGCCGGCGTAGAGCAGTCGCACCGACAGGTCGGCGGCCCGTTCGCCGGCGGCCACCACCGCCATCGTCTCGAAGGCCTCGAACCGCACGTCCCACAACCAGGACAGGTCCTCGCCGTCGGGGACCTGACCGTTGACCGCGATGACCAGGCCGTCGGCGTCCTGATCGATCATGGACAACGCCTCCTGCCAGCCGGCGGGATTCTTCGCGAGCAGTGTCCGCACCGAATGGTTGCCCACCTGATGTACGCCGTAGCGGCCGGCGACCTCGCCGACGGTGCCGACCGCGGCGACCGCCTTGGCGGGGTCGGCGCCCATCGCGACCGCCGCCGCGACCGCCTGTGCAGCATTGCCACGGTTGGCCCGGCCGGGTACGGACAGATCCAGCGGAGCCTGAAAACCGTTGGGACCGTAGATATTCTTCTCGTCGACCCACCAGTCGGGGGTGGGACGGCGGAAGTTCTCGTCACCGGTGGAGTACCAGCCGTGCTCGGAGCGCATAATGGGTTCGCCGGTGCGGGGGCAGCTCACCGAGTCGCCCACCCAGCTCGCGCCGGCCGCCACCCACACCACGTGCGGGGCGTCGAAGGCGGCCGAGGTCACCAGCACGTCGTCGCAATTGGCGACGACGGTGGTCTCCGGGTGCCGGGCGATCCCCTCGCGCAGCCGCCGCTCGATCATGTTGATCTCGCCCACCCGGTCCAGCTGGTCGCGAGAAAGATTCAGCAGCACGAGGACTTCCGGGTCCACCGCATCGCTGACGTGCGGGACGTGCAGCTCGTCGACCTCGAGTGCGCAGACCGGTGCGGTGCGCTGCAGCGTCAGGGTCGCGATGATGCCGGCGTCCATGTTGGCGCCGTCGGCCTGGGTGGCGACCTCGCCGATCTCGGCGAGCGCGGCTGCGGTCATGCGGGTGGTGGTGGATTTGCCGTTGGTCCCGGTGATCACCGCGGTCCGCTTCCCTGCGGCCAGTCGACGCATGATGTCGGGGTCGATCTTGGCGGCCACCAGACCGCCGATCATCGAACCCTTGCCACGGCCGGCGGTCCGCGACGCCCAGCGTGCGGCGGCCGCGGCGGCAAGTGCGATCCTGGTGCGGGCGGGTACTCGCGGGGTGTTCACGCGGTCGGGCATGCCGACGAGTCTGTCACAGGAGTTTTCCGAACGCCCAGGCGTGCGACGGGCACCCTGGCGACCGGGTTGCACCGATCGCGTACGCTCGGCGCTGTGAGTCGGGCCACATCACTGAAGCTACCGTTGTCCGCGCGCCCCCAGCGGGCTCTGGTGAGAGTCCTCGGGAAAGCGCAGCCATTCATCACGCCGTTGTTCCGGCGCCGAACCCGCGTGAACGCCGACGGCGAGCGTCTGGCACCCGAGATGGCGGTGGTGGGTTGGTCGGCGGCGAACATCCCGGGCATGGGCCTCGGCACCACCGACGTGCTCGGCTCCCGGCGCGACATCGACATCTCGGCGACGACCATGGCCGAGAACCTCCCCGCCTTCGCCGTCGAGGAGGATCTCACCTTCGACGGGCCGGGCGGTCCGCTGGCCGCCACCCGGTATCGCGCCACCGAATCATCGTCGGGTCTGCTGATCTATTTCCACGGCGGGGGCTTTGTGCTCGGCAGCCGGATCAGTCATGACGGTGTCGCGCGGCGCCTCGCACTCGGGGCGGGCGTGGACGTGCTGGCCGTCGACTATCGGCTGGCCCCGGAGAATCCGTTTCCCGCCGCCGTCGACGACGCACTCGCGACGTGGCGTTTTGCCGTGCGATCCGCCCCGCAGTGGGGTCTGGCGCCCGAACGGATCGTCGTGGCCGGTGACAGCGCCGGGGGCAATCTGGCCGCGGTGCTCGCCCAGCAGGTCCGTGGCGAGCAGGTGGTGCCGTGCCGGCAGGTGCTGCTCTATCCGATGACCGATGCGAGTTCGCGGCACCCGTCACGGGACGAGTTCGCGCAGGGACTGTTCCTCACCGAGGAGCGCATCAGGTTCTTCACCGACAACTACACACCCGACGAATCCGTCCGGACCGACCCGCGAGTGTCGCCGTTGCTGGCCGACGATCTGTCCGGACTGCCGCCGGCTCATGTGCTGGTGGCCGGCTTCGATCCGCTGCGCGACGAGGGGCTCGCCTACGCGCAGCGGCTCGCCGATGCCGGCGTGGCCGTGACGGTCCAGCGGGAGAGCTCGATGCTGCACGCCTTCGCCAACATGACGGTGTTCAGTGCAGATGCGCGGGCGGCCCTGGACCGCGTGTGCGCGGCGGTGCGCGACGGGCTCGCCGAGGCGCCCCGGCGCCCGGTCTCAGCGGGCGAGCAGGACTCGATCGCGGCCACCAGCTGACCCCGCGTCGTCGCTCCCCGTGGCCGGTGGGATGTGCGGTCGCGAGCGCGGCGTGGCGAGCACACCGGCCGCGCAGCCACCGATCACGATGACGGCACCGACGAGTTCGACGACGGTCGGGGTTTCCCCGAGCAGCGCCCACGACGCGCTGATCCCGACGATCGGCACCAGTAGCGACAGCGGCGCCACACGGCTGGCCGGGTGGCGTGCCATCAGTGACGTCCAGATACCGGCACCGGCGATGGTGCCGAGCAGGACCACGTAGGTCAGTCCGCACAGCGCCGGCACGCCGCTGTGGGTGCCCAGCGAGGTCAACGAGGCGATGCCGGCCGACGGCCCCTCGACGGCGAGGCTGAGCAGGTACAGCGGGATCGGGGGGACCACTGAGAGCCACAGGGTCATGCGCAGGGCATCGTCGGGCTGGGCCAGCCGGCCACCGATGTTGCCGAACGCCCAGGCCAGTCCGCCGAGCACGGTCAGGCCGATGGGGAGCAGCGCGCCGGCGCCCAGGCCGCTGTGTGTCGCGCGATCAACGGCGATGAGCGTCATGCCGCCGACCGCGGCGACGATCCCGAGTACCTGCAGCGGCGTCATCCGCTCCCGCAGGAACAGCACACCGAGCAGCACGGTGAACGGCGCGGAGGTCTGCAGGACCAGGGAGGCGAGTCCGGTGGGCATGCCGAGTTCCATCGCGAGGAACAGGAACGCGAATTGCAGCGTCCCGAAGCCGATGGCGTACAGCAGGAACCAGCGGATGCGGACGCGCGGGAATCTGACGAACAGCATCACCGGGACCGCCATCACCGCGAATCGGAGCGCGGCGAAGAAGAACGGTGGAAAGTGGTTGAGTCCCAGCCGGATTGCGATGAAGTTGAAACCCCACAGCAAGACGACGGTCAGGCCGAGGACGCGATCGCGGGAGGACATGACAGCCATCGTCGTCGCGCCGCTGGTGAAGAACAATCGAATTCTACCGAAGAAACCATTCAGTTCTTCTGCATTAAACGCCGACGCGTGACAGGCGATGCAACTCGGGTATTGATCTATGCGTAATCAGTGTTGGACGTGCATCACTGCGACGATCTACCGTGCATTTTGTGAAGTGACTCACCCGGGGTCACAGTGGTAATACACGATTCCTGCTCGGCGCGGCCGAGGCCGGGTTCTTCCCCGCGGTCATCTTCTATCTGGCCAAGTGGCTGCCCAACAGCTCCCGCGGACGCGCCACCGCGCTGTTCATCGCGGGCTCGTCGGTGGCGGCCGCCATCTCCGGTCCGGTCTCGGGTCCGCTGCTGTCGATGCACGGCCTGCTGGGTCTGCACGGCTGGCAGTGGCTGTTCCTGATCGAGGGGTCGCTCTCGGTGGTTGTCGGCATCATCGGCTACTTCCTGCTGAGCTCCAAGATCGACGACGCCACCTGGCTCAACGCCGACGAACGCGCCGCACTCTCGGCCGCCATCGCCGCCGAGGATGCCCAGAAGGCCGCTGATTCCGTTGTGGCGCACAAGGGTTCACGGTGGAAGATGCTCGCCGACCGGCAACTCATCGTGTTCTGCGGCATCTACTTCTGCATCTCGATGGGCATCTACGCCAACACCTTCTGGCTCCCCGCCATCGTCCGGCGGATTCCGGGCACCAACGACATCACCGTCGGGCTGCTCTCCTCGCTGCCGTGGATCTGCGCGGTGATCGCGATGTACGCCACCTCCAAGATCGGTGACCGCACCGGAAACCGCCGGCCGCTGCTGATCGGTTCGCTGCTGGTCGCTGCCGGCGCAACCTTTGTGGCAGCGGTGGTCTCACCATGGCTGGCGCTGGTCTTCCTGTGCCTCGCGGCAATGGGATTCAAGAGCTCGAGTCCGCTGATGTGGTCGTTCCCGCAGTCCACCCTGCATCCGATGGTGCTCGCCCCCGCCATCGCGATCATCAACTCGCTCGGCAACCTCGGCGGCTTCGTGGCGCCCTTCGGTTTCGGCGTGATCAAACAGGCCACCGGTCAGGTCACCGTCGGGCTGTTCGCACTCGCCGCCACCACGCTGCTCGCCGCCGTCCTGGTCCTCCTCATTCGGCGTCCGAGTGCGGTTTCGCCGTCCCCGACAACCGACCTCGACGACGCTCCGGCATCGGCCGAGATGGACGCACTGAGCGCCAAGCCGGCCGTCCGATGAGCACCACCCTCGACACAGGAGTCCCGATGAGCGCCACCACCACCCCGGTCATCACCGAGATGACGGTGTACCCGGTAGCCGGACACGACGGCATGCTGCTCAACCTGAGTGGCGCACACGCCCCCTACTTCACCCGAAACCTGGTGATCCTCACCGATTCCGAGGGCCGGACCGGGGTCGGCGAGGTGCCCGGTGGTGAAGCCATCCGGACGACCCTCGAGGACGCGCGGGCATTGATCGTCGGGCGATCCATCGGCGGCTACCACGCAATCCTCGGCGAGATGCGATCCACCTTCGCCGGCCGCGACGCCGGCGGCCGTGGCGCCCAGACCTTCGATCTGCGGATCGCCGTGCACGCGGTGACGGCCGTGGAATCGGCCCTGCTCGACCTGCTCGGACAGCACCTCGACGTGCCGGTCGCCGCGCTGCTCGGCGACGGTCAGCAGCGGCAGCGCGTGCAAGCCCTCGGCTACCAGTTCTTCGTCGGCGACCGCAACCGCACCGACCTGCCCTACCGGTCGGCGGCCGACGAACCGGCCGACGCCGACGACTGGCTGCGCATCCGGCACGACGAGGCGCTCTCCCCGGAATCGGTTGTGGCGCTGGCCGAAGCTGCGCAGGCTCGGTATGGATTCCAGGATTTCAAGCTGAAGGGTGGAGTCCTCGCACCGCGCGACGAGGCTGCCGCGGTACGCGCACTCGCCGAGCGCTTCCCGTCGGCGCGAGTCACCTTGGACCCCAACGGCGGCTGGCTGCTGAGCGAGGCGATCGAGGTGTGCCGCGATCTGCGTGAAGTGCTGGCCTACGCCGAGGACCCCGTGGGCCCCGAGGGCGCTTTCTCCGGACGAGAGGTGATGTCGGAGTTCAAGCGCGCCACCGGACTTCCGACCGCCACCAACATGATCGCCACCGACTGGCGGGAGATGGGACACGCGATCCGCTCCGGCGCCGTCGACATCCCACTGGCCGATCCGCACTTCTGGACGATGAGCGGCTCGGTGCGCGTCGCGCAACTCTGCGACGCCTGGGGGCGGCTGACGTGGGGATCGCACTCCAACAACCACTTCGACGTCTCGCTGGCCATGTTCACCCACGTGGCAGCGGCCGCCCCCGGCGACATCACTGCCATCGACACCCACTGGATCTGGCAGGACGGACAACGCCTGACCACCGAGCCGTACACCATCTCCGACGGGTACCTGACGGTCCCGGACAAGGCCGGCCTCGGCGTCGAACTCGACATGGACCAGGTGCAAGCGGCCACGAGCTGTATCTGCGCGAGGGGCTCGGCGCCCGCGACGACGCCGCCGGCATGCAGTACCTGATCCCCGGCTGGAGCTTCGACAGCAAACGCCCGGCGCTCTGCCGGAGCTGACTGACCGGGGCAGGCTGCTGTGGCATCATGCCTGCATGAGCAGATTCGGGGTCATGCTTACGGGGTCAGTCGTCCGGGGAGTTGCGGCAACCGTCGCGGTCGGGGCCGTCGCGGCGGTGACCACCCTCGGCGCGGCACACGCGCATGCCGTCGTCGGTCCGAAGGTCGCCGTCGCGGCGTCGGGCACATCCAACTGGCAACTCACCTATCAGCACGGTGACGCCCTGGACAGCTCGTGTGTGATCCACGTCGGGAAGACCATCGCGATCACCGGCCCCAGAAGCGGTACGACGACGATCGCCGGCTCGGACCTGCGCCCCGGCCGCTCCCCGGTACAAGTTCGCTGCGGTTCCCAATCGAGCCCGACCATCTGGATCTACGCGCCGCGGGGCCAGATCAACGACCTGGGCACCTGGGCCAGCAACACCACGGCCGGTGTCCTGGGAATCTGACCCTCGCGAACGGCACGCGGTCGGCGTGTCGCTACGCAGAAACCGCGTGTCCCGTCAGGAACCGCGGTCACAAAGACGGTTTCTGACGAGACACGCGGTTTCTCTATGTGCGGCGTGGCTCAACGCCAGCCGAGAGCCGGCGCCACGTGGGTGAGGATCGACTCGATGACGTGTGCGTTGTACTCGACGCCGAGCTGATTCGGCACGGTCAGCAGGAGTGTGTCCGCCGCCGCGATCGCCTCGTCCTCGCGGAGTTGTTCGATCAGCTTGTCGGGTTCGTCGGCATAGCTGCGACCGAAGCGCGCGACGCTGTTGTCGATGACACCGACCTGGTCGTCTTCGGCGCCACCGCGGCCGAAGTACGCGCGGTCGCGATCGTCGGTGATGGCGAAGATGCTGCGGCTCACCGAGACCCGTGGCTCACGATCATGGCCCTCCTCGGACCAGACCTTGCGGAAGCGCTCGATCTGCTCGGCCTGCAGCTGATGGAACGGGACGCCGGTGTCCTCGGTCAGTAGCGTCGAACTCATCAGGTTCATCCCTTGGCGCGCAGTCCATTCCGCGGTCGCACGGGTGCCGGCGCCCCACCAGATGCGGTCGCGCAGACCCGGTGACTGCGGCTCGATGGGCAGCAGTCCGGGCGGGTTGGGGAACATCGGGCGCGGGTTCGGCTGGGCAAACCCCTGGCCCTCGATGACCTTCAGGAAGACATCGGTGTGCGCACGCGCCATGTCGGCATCGTCGGACCCCTCCGGCGGGACGTAGCCGAAGTACTTGTAGCCCTCGATGACCTGCTCGGGGGATCCGCGGCTTACGCCGAGTTGCAGCCGGCCGCCGGAGATCAGGTCGGCCGCGCCGGCGTCCTCGGCCATGTACAGCGGATTCTCGTAGCGCATGTCGATGACGCCGGTGCCGATCTCGATGCGGCTGGTCCGCGCGCCGATGGCGGCGAGCAGCGGGAACGGTGAGGCGAGCTGCCGGGCGAAGTGATGGACCCGGAAGTACGCGCCGTCGGCGCCGAGTTCCTCGGCTGCGACGGCCAGATCGACGGACTGCAGCAGCGCGTCGGCGCCGGAGCGCACCTGGGAGCCGGGGGAGTCGGACCAGTGTCCGAAGGACAGGAAGCCGATGTTCTTGGTCATATCACCCTAAACGTACCGCGGTCCGGTTAATTCCCGGCCGTGGACGAGCCGTGCAGCGACCACCCCGGTGACGTCGTGTCCAGGACGAGTCCCATGACGATCGCGTCCCAGAGCTCGCCGCTGCGCCGACGATAGTGCCGGCGCAGATAGCCCTCGCGTTCGAAGCCGAACTTCTCGTACAGGGCGATCGCGGCCGCGTTGTGCGGCCACACCTGCAATTCCATCTTGTGCGCGTCGTGCGCCCGGCTCCACGCCACCGCCGCATCCATCAGTGCCGAGCCGATGCCCCGGCCCCGCCACTCGCGGTCGATCTGCATGCCCAGTGCCGTCACGCCGGGCGTGGTGAACTGCACACCCAGGCCGCCGACGAGAACGCCGTCGACGATCGCGACGAACAGGTCGCGGTCGTCGGCGTCGAGCGTCGCGGAGAACACGGTGAGCTCCCGTTCGGCGTCGACGGGTGCTTCGGTACCGATCCAGATACCCTCGCGCGCAACACGTTCACGAAGCGCGAGCAGAGGCTCCACGTCGTCGGGCCGGGCGGGGCGCACCTGCGCGGGTGAACTGGTCGCCATGGCCCGATGGTACCGAGGGGCTACGGTCTTCCCATGGACGTCAAGCGCCTGCGCATCTTGCGCGAATTCGCCGACCGGCAATCGGTCGGCGCCGTGGCCGACGCCATGCACATGACCCCGTCAGCGGTGTCCCAGCAGCTCAAGGTGCTTGCGCGGGAGGCGGGCGTGGAACTGCTCGAGCAGGACGGCCGGCGCATCCGCCTGACCGCGGCGGGACAGGCGCTGGTGCTGCGGGCCGACGAGGTGATCGCCGCCGTCGACCGCGCCCATGAGGAGATGGCGTCCTACCGGACAGGAAACGCTCTGGTGCGCTTGGCCATGTTCCCGTCGGGTGCCTCACTATTGCTGCCGGCCGTGCTGCACGGCGCTGCCGACGCCGGCATCGACATCGAGGCCGCCCATCTCGACGTCGGATACACCGACGCCCCACCGAAACTGGCGGAGTACGCCGTGGTGGTCACTCACCGCGACGAGCGAACACCATCGGTGACCCTGCCGCGAGTCAGTGTCACGGAGTTGATGCGCGAACCGCTCGATGTGATCGTGTCGCTGGATTCGACGCTGGCGGAGCGTGATTCGGTCGCGGTATCCGAACTCGCCGATTGTGACTGGATCAGCGTCGAAGGCGGATTCCCGGTGGACGACGTGCTGTTGTCGATCTCGGCGATCACCGGCGTGGCGCCCCGGGTCACCCAGCGCATGCTGGACTTCACCACCATCGAAGCGCTGGTCGCCGCCGGCCACGGCATCGCGCTCATGCCGCGATTCGCGGTGCGGCATCCGCGTGTGAAGAGATTGGAGCTCAGGGGAGTTCGGGCCGCGCGCGTCTACGAGGCGCTGACCCGACCGCGAGCGCGCGGGGCGGTCGGCACCGTCGTGGCACTGCTCGTGGATGCCGGCGCGGAGCGGGTCTGCGCATCGACCGCATCCGAGAAGCCGGGCGACGGCGCCCCCACCGCTCCCTGAACTCGGGGAGCGATGGGGGCAGCTGTGCCGGCTGGTTACAGTCCCAGGTCGCGACCGATGATGTCCTTCATGATCTCGGTGGTGCCGCCGAAGATCGTCTGGATGCGAGAGTCCTTGTACGCGCGGGCAACCCGATACTCGTTCATGTATCCGTAGCCGCCGTGGAGCTGGACGCAGCTGTCGATGACACGCTTGCCGAGTTCGGTACACCACCACTTGGCCTTGGACGCGTCGACGGCGGTCAGCTCATCGTCGAGCACACCCTGCAGGCAGCGGTCGATGTAGACCTCGGCGAGGTCGAGTTCGGTGGCGATCTCGGCCAGCACGAAGCGGTTGTGCTGGAAGGTGCCGATCGGCTTGCCGAAAGCCTTGCGGTCCTTGGTGTATTGCAGGGTCTCGTCGAAGATCGCGCGGGCACCGGCGATGGCGCCGATGGCGATGGACAGCCGCTCCGAGGGCAGGTTCTGCATCAGGTGGTAGAAGCCCTTGTTCTCCTCGCCGAGCAGATTCGCCTTCGGGACCCGCACGTTGTTGAAGTGCAGTTCGGCGGTGTCGGCCGACTTCAGGCCCATCTTGTCGAGCTTGCGGCCGCGTTCGAAGCCCTCCATGCCGCGTTCGACGACAAGCAGGGAGAACGCCTTGTGGCCGGCCGCGGGATCGGGATTGGTGCGGCACACCACTACGACCAGGTCGGAGTTGATGCCCGCGGAGATGAAGGTCTTGGAGCCATTGACGATGTAGTGATCACCGTCGTCCTTGGCCGAGGTCTTGATGCCGGCGAGATCCGATCCGGCTCCCGGCTCGGTCATCGCGACCGCGAGAATGGTTTCGCCGCTGGCCATTCCGGGCATCCAGCGCTTGCGCTGCTCGTCGTTGGCCAGGTGCAGGAAGTAGGGGACGAGGACGTCGTTCTGCAGGCTCAGGCCCGGGGCCGCGCCGTCGAACTTGGCGAACTCCTCGACGACGACCGCGTTGAATCGGAAGTCCTCACTGCCGCCGCCACCGAATTCCTCGGGGATGTTGAAGCCGAGCAGTCCGGCGTCGCCGGCCTTCTTGTAGATCTCGCGATCCACCTGGCCCGCGGCCTCCCACTCCTCGTTGTGCGGGGCGCATTCGCGTGCCAGGAACTCGCGGGCGGAGGCGCGCAGGGCCTCGTGGTCGTCTTCGAAGATGGTGCGTTTCATGACAGTTCGTCAACTCCTCTGTTGGGGTGTGGGTGTGGTCGGTCGGGGTGCGGCGGTGGCTCCGACCGCACGAAGGGACATGGCGGCGTAGCCGGCTGCGATCTCGTCGGCAGAGCGGGGGCCGGTCGGGCGGTACCAATCGGTGACCGCGCGGCAGGCGCCGAACAGATAGCGCATCATCTCCCGCACATCGGCATCGGTCGCGGCGCGCATCGTGAACTCGCCGGAATCGATTCCGCGGCGCAGGATGTCGGAGATCAGGTCTTCCATCTCGGTGCGCTTGGCGACGTACTGCTGTCGCTGCGGATTGTCGGTGTCGAGGTAGCGCAGTTCGCCGTCGACGCTGGCCAGCCGATGATCGATGGTGCGGTGCAACACGACGGCCTCGATCGCCCGGGACAGTTGCTCGGTCCGGGAATCGGCGCTGGCGATGGCGGCGCGGACCTGCGCGAGTACCGACGACATGCCGACGTCGAGTACTGCCACCAGAAGGCCCTGCTTGTTCTCGTGGTGGTAGTACAGCGTCGGCAGTGACACCCCGGCGCGGGCCGCGATGTCACGGGTGGCGGTGCCGTGAAAGCCATAGTCGTGAAAGGCATCTCGTGCCGCTGCCAGGATCTGGCTCATCGGCGTCGGCACCGTCTGGCGCCAGTGGGCGGACACGGGTCCGGCCACCGGCGCCTCCGGGACGGACAGGTCAGACACGTTCGATGATGGTGGCGTTGGCCATGCCCGCACCCTCACACATCGTCTGCAGGCCGTAACGGCCGCCGGTGGCCTCGAGGTGATTGACCAGGGTGGCCAGTAGGCGGGTGCCCGACGATCCGAGCGCATGCCCGAGGGCGATGGCGCCACCGCGCGGGTTGAGTTTGGCCGGGTCGGCACCGAATTCGTGCGCCCATGCCATCGGTACCGGCGCGAAGGCCTCGTTGACCTCGTAGGCGTCGATGTCGTCGATGCTCAGACCCGAGCGGTCGAGCAGCTTGCGGGTGGCCGGGATGGGGGCGGTGAGCATGAACACCGGGTCGTCGCCGGCGAGGGCGAAGGTGTGGAAGCGGGCGCGCGGGGTGAGTCCCAGCTTCGACGCCATGGTGTCGCTCATGATGAGCGCGGCCGACGCACCGTCGGTCAGCGGCGAGGAGTTGCCCGGCGTGATGTGCCAGTTGATCTCCGGGAATCGTTGCGCGTACTGCTCGGAGTAGAACGACGACTTGAGACCGGCGAGTCCCTCCGCGGTGGTCGATGCCCGGACGGTCTCGTCGACGCGGTGGGTGACGGTGTTGCCGTCGGCGTCGGCGACGTCGATGGGCAGGATCTCGCGGTCGAAGAAGCCGTCGGTGGCGGCCTGGGCGGCGCGGCGATGCGATTCGGCGGCAAACGAATCGAGGGCGTCGCGGTCGAACTTCCATTTCGCGGCGACCAGTTCGGCCGAGATCCCCTGCCCCACCAGACCGTCGGGGTAGCGCTCGGCGATGCTCGGACCGTACGGGCTCTGTCCGGCCACCGAGAAGCCCATCGGCACCCGGCTCATCGACTCCACACCGGCGGCGATCACCACGTCGTAGGCGCCGGCGATGACGCCCTGTGCGGCGAAGTGGGCGGCCTGCTGGCTCGAGCCGCACTGCCGGTCGACGGTGGTGGCCGGTACCGACTCGGGGAAGCCCGCGGACAGCAACGCGGTGCGGGAGATGTTGAGTGCCTGCTCGCCGGCCTGTCCGACGCAGCCACCGATGACGTCGTCGATCAGGGCCGGGTCGATGTCGTTGCGGGCGACGAGCTCACGCAGCACGTGCGCGAGCAGTTCCACCGGCTTGGTGCCGGACAGGGCGCCGCCGGGCTTGCCTTTCCCGGATGCGAGACGGGCAACGTCGACGATGACGGCTTCGGGCATGAGCTGGTCCTCTCAGAAGAACGGTGAATCGCCTGTTCACGGCTGAATGAAGGGGCGCACCTGCGCCACCGATCTAACGCTCGTTCTACTGGTGTAGCACGTACCCGCGTGTCCAGACAACACCGCGGACGAGAAAAAGGAAACCCGCGTGGTCAGATGACGCCCTTGTCGGCATCTCCGGCGGGGACGGCAGTGAAGGTCTTGACGTCGAGGGGGCCGGCGAGTAGTCCGCCGATCGCCGCGCCGAGTTCGGTGAGCGCGGGTGCGCCACCGTGGGTGGCGAGCGCATCCATAGATTCCCAGCGTTCGATCATCACCAGGTCAGTGGAGTCACCGGTGGCCTCGTGAAACGCGTACTTGCCGCAGCCCGGTTCGCCATGCACCTTCGGGATCGCGGCCAGCACGGCCTCGCGGACCTTGTCCTCCTCGCCGGGCTTGGGCGAGATGGTGGCGACGACGATGACTGCGGACATACATACTCCTGATGACTCGATTGGCTCGATCCCCAACGGGGACCCCGGCTCACGCTAGTGTCCCGTGTTGGAAATTCGTTTGCGCGAGTCCGGCGATCCAGGTGGATGCATCGCAAGGCGGCGGAGGACGCAGCTACTGGATGTACCTGCGACGACGCCAACGCAGCGAGGCGCCGCCTGGGCGTCGGAATCGTCAACGAATTTCCTACACGGGACACTAGTGCGGCGGTGTGCCCGACGGGGCAGATTCACGAGTGAACGGGATCCTCGCGGTCGCGCGGAGCCAAAAGCCGGCCGGGCAGACTTCCGCGTGAACTGATTCGACGACCACGAAAGGTGATGGGCCGGACACGGCAGACGGGGATCGCCCGTCGGGGTGCGTGTCCGGCCCAACCCGACACGATGGCGCAGGGATCACCTGCCCACCGTGGGTATGTGGGGGATGAAAAGTGCTGTGGGGTAACCGGTTACGTGGTCAGGGGGCCCAGGTGCGCGGCGCGGCGGCGTCGGCATCCACCGGTTCCGGTGCGCTGACGCGGTAGGCGCGGTTCACCGCCGACACCACGGCGCGCAGGCTGGCGGTGGTGATCGACGACGCGACTCCCACGCCCCAGACGGTCTCGCCGTTGACCTCGGCCTCCACATAGGCGGCGGCGCTGGCGTCCCCGCCGGAGGTGAGCGCGTGCTCGCTGTAGTCGAGGACCCGAACGTCGTAGCCGACAGTGGACAGGGCATCGACGAAAGCGGCGAGCGGACCGTTGCCGGAACCGGCGATCTCACGCTCGTTGCCCTCGACCTTCACGATGGCGGTGATGCGATCCTCGCCACCGTCGACCTCGGCCGCGTCGACCTTCTGGCGCATCCGCTCCAGCGGCCAGATCGGCGCAAGGTAGTTCTCCGCGAACACATCCCACATCTCCTTGGGATTGACCTCGCCGCCCTCGCCGTCGGTGATCTTCTGGATCTCGCGACTGAACTCGATCTGCAGGCGCCGCGGCAGATTCATGCCGTGGTCGGCCTTCATGATGTAGGCGACGCCGCCCTTGCCGGACTGGCTGTTGACGCGGATGACGGCCTCGTAGTTGCGGCCGACGTCCTTGGGGTCGATCGGCAGATACGGGACCTGCCACAGGATGTCGTCGACGTCGCGATCGGAGGCGTCGGCGTCGTACTTCATCTGATCGAGGCCCTTGTTGATGGCGTCCTGATGGCTGCCGGAGAACGCGGTGTAGACCAGGTCGCCGCCGTACGGGTGACGTTCGGGGACGTTCAGCTGGTTGCAGTACTCCACCGTGCGACGGATCTCGTCGATGTCGGAGAAGGAGATCTGCGGGTCCACGCCCCGGCTGAACAGATTCATGCCCAGGGTCACCAGGCACACGTTGCCGGTGCGCTCACCGTTGCCGAACAGACAGCCCTCGATGCGGTCGGCGCCGGCCTGATAGCCGAGTTCGGCTGCGGCAACGGCAGTTCCGCGATCGTTGTGCGGGTGCAGGCTCAGGATGATCGAGTCGCGTCGTTCCAGATTGCGGTGCATCCACTCGATGGAGTCGGCGTAGACGTTGGGGGTGGCCATCTCGACGGTCGCCGGCAGGTTGATGATCATCGGGTTGTCCGGGGTGGGGGCGATGATCTCGGTGACCGCGTCGCAGACGTGCTTGGCGTAGCTCAGTTCGGTGCCGGTGTAGGACTCCGGCGAGTACTCGTAGCGCCATTGCGTGTCGGGGTACTTGGCCTGCTCGACGAGTACCTTGTGGGCGGCGTCGGTGGCGATCTTGGTGATCGCGTCCTTGTCGGCGCGGAACACCACCCGGCGCTGCAGCACCGAAGTCGAGTTGTAGAAGTGCACGATCACCTTGTTGGCGCCACGGCAGGCGTCGAAGGTGCGCTCGATCAGCTCGTCACGGCACTGGGTCAGCACCTGGATGGTGACGTCGTCGGGAATGGCGCCGTCCTCGATGATCTCGCGGACGAAGTCGTAGTCGGTCTGGCTGGCCGACGGAAACCCGACCTCGATCTCCTTGTAGCCCATGCGGACCAGCAGATCGAACATGCGACGCTTGCGCGCCGGGCTCATCGGGTCGATCAGTGCCTGGTTGCCATCGCGCAGGTCCACCGCGCCCCACATCGGGGCCTTGGTGATGACCTTGTCTGGCCAGGTGCGGTCGGGAATCGAGATCGTCTCGACCTCGTCGGCGAACTGCCGGTAGCGGTGGATCGGCATCGCGGAACCGCGCTGGGTGTTCCAGGCGGGCTGTCCGGCCGGGATGGGGCCGGAGGGTTCGACGATTCGGCTGGCGCCGGAAGTGAAGGTGTCTGCTGCTGGCATTGGGGGTCAGTCTCCTGGTCGGGAAGGAAAGTGACCGGCGCATGAAAGGCCCCGCGACGGAGGGCCGGTCGATTCAGACCCCGCCGCGGCAACCGAGAAGGAGCGCGCGCTGCATGGCCGCCAGGCTACTCCCGCCGGACCCCGATGATCAAATGCCGGCCGTCGGACGTGGATCGGGCGAAGGAGGCAAAAGCCGCAACTAGTGCTCTGACCTGCGAAAATGCGGGTGAAATTCCTAGTCGTCTCTCAGCTGGCCCTCACGGAACGGTCATAGGTTCACGCTGTGCCGACCAGTGGGGCCGGCGCTGACGAAAGGCTCTCCGATGGACATGAGACTTCTGCGGAATCGGATCGGTTACACCGTGGTGGGTGCGGGTCTGGCGTCGGCCATTGCCGTCGGCGGCGCGGCCAACGCGGCACCAACGCATCCGGCACGCCCGGCACTGGTGCCGGGTACGCACTGCACCGTCGCCCAGGTGGACCGGGCACTCGCGCATGAGGATCCGGCGCTGTGGCACAGGATCGAATCCAACCCCAAGCTCAAGCGGCGCTTCGAGCACATGCTGACGCTGACCCCGCAGCAGCGCAAGGCGATGCACCAGAAGTGGGCGCAGCATCATCCGGTGCGCTCGGAGATGATGAAGTTCCTTCGGCACCAACATATCTCGCGCTCTGAGATGGCCAGGGACCGGGCCGCGGTGATGCGGGCAAAGCAGACCTGCGGTCAGTTCTGAGGTGATTGACGTGACCACCTCATTCGTTCGTCGGAGCGTCCTCGTGCTGGCCGGTGCGGCGGCATTGTCGATCGGTGTGGCCGGGCCGGCCGCCTTTGCCGACACCCCCGAAACCGCCACCGTCCCGGGCACCGGCTGCGACCTGATGGACGCCGAACACGCCTTCCATGAAGAGAATCCGGATGTGTGGACCCGGATCTCGAACAATCCGGCCACCCTCGCCCGCTTCGAGGGCTTCGCGACCTCGACGCCGGACCAACGCTCGGCCATGCAGTCGCAGTGGGGCTCGGACGCGGGCGCGGTGACCCGGGCCGTCGACACGTGCGCGCAGTGGTGAGCGCGGGTCATCGGGCGTGAGTCACCCGGCTTGAGTTACCCGGTTTGAGTCACCCGGGGTAGGGCTCGCCCCACCGTCCGGCGAAGGCCACCTCGGTGAGCGGTAGCCGCGTCCGCTCCCGGGTGTCACGTTCGCGGATGTCGTCGGGCAGGCTCGCTTCTTCGGCGAGACGGCCGACGGCCAGCAACACCAGCGGTCGCTTGTCGTCGGGGATGCCGAAGGCCTCGACCGCCGCGGCGGCGTCGAAGCCGGCCATGGGGTGCCCGTGCAGGCCGAGTGCGCGGGCCTGCACCAGCATCTGCCCGACCGCGAGGCCGAGATCGACGGCGCCGTAGGTGTGCGCTTTGGCGTCGGCGGGGTCGTTGGTGGTGCTCACCAGGATGAGCGCCGACGAGCGCGGCGCCCAGCCCGCGTTGCCGCGGGTGAGGACGGTGGTCAGGCGCGCGAAGGTGTCGTCGCCGCGCAGTCCGACGATGAACCGGACCGGCTGGATGCGACCCCAGGTGGGTGCCCATCGTCCGGCGTCGAGGATCTCGGTGATCTCCGACGACGAGATGGTGGCGGTGTCGTCGTACCCGCGCGGACTCCAGCGGCTCTCGATGAATTCGTGCACACCTGCCACCGTAGCCACGGTCAACGATGTCGGGCGCGCGATGAACGCCCGGTCGGGTCAGCGGGCAGGCTTGCGTTCCGGCCGCAGCACGATCATCAGCACCACACCGAGGATGGTCAGCGCGATGACGGCCGCCAGCGAGGCCGCATGCATCCCGTCGACGTAGGCCTGCCGCGCGGCGTCGGCCAAAGCCGTTCCGCCGTCGCCCATCTCGAGTGCCCGATGCAACGTCTCGCCGAGCGTCTCGCCGAAGTCCCAACCGCCGCTGCCGGCCCGGAAAACCAGGGTGGCCAGCGACCCGAGTAGCGCCAGGCCGAGTGCGGTTCCGAGTTCGAAGCTGGTTTCCGAGATGCCCGATGCGGCACCGGAGCGCTCCACCGGGACCGAGCCGACCACGACGTCGGACACCAGGCTGAACTGGATGCCGTAGCCGATACCGGCGATCGAGGTGAACACCAGATAGATCCAGATCGGGCTCGACGTGCTCAGCCACAGCAGGCCCAGGTTGCCGATCGCGGCAAAGGCGACCGATCCGACGAAGGCGGCGCGGCTGCCGATGGCCGTGGCGATCCGGGTGGCACCGATCGAGAAGACCGCGACGGCCACCGCCATCGGTAATCCGGCGAGCGCGGCGGCCAGTACGTCGTGGCCGAGGACCGACTGCAGGTACACGCCGGTCAGATACGACATCCCGCCGAGCGCCATCATGCCGACCAGCGCCACCGAGACGATCGCGCTGAACCGCGGATTGGCGAACAACCCCACGTCGAGCAGCGGGGCGCGGACCGTGCGCTGATGGATCACGAAGACGGCCAGCATCAGCAATCCGAACACCCCGATGAGGATGGCCTTGGGGCTGACGCCATCGGCGGCGAGGCTCTTGACGGCGTAGATCGCGGGCAGGATGCCCAGCATCGACAGGCCGACGCCGGCGAAGTCGAACGGGTCGGAGGTGCGCGCGCGATACTCCGGGATGAGTCGCGGGCCGAGCACGAACAGCACGGCGAGCACCGGAACGTTGATCAGGAAGACCACACCCCACCAGAAGTGGTGCAGCAGAAAGCCTCCCACCACCGGTCCGATGGCACTGCCGCCGGCGAACGCGGCGGTCCACACGCCGATGGCGCGGCCGCGGTCGCGGACGTCCGGGATCATGTTGGCGATCAGCGACAGGCTCGACGGCATCAGCGTGGCACCGCCGACACCCATCAGCGCTCGGGCGGCGATGAGCACGGCCGCGTTGGGAGCGAAGGCCGCGATGACCGAGGCGACGCCGAACAGGGCTGCGCCGGCGAGCAGGATGCGCCGCCGGCCGATGCGGTCACCCACGTTGCCCATCGTGATGAGCAGGCCGGCGATGAGGAAGCCGTAGATGTCGAGAATCCACAGCTGCTGGGCCACGGTCGGTTCGATGGCGTCGGTGATTGCCGGGATGGCGAGGTAGAGCACCGAGAAGTCCATGGACACCAGCAGGACGGGCAGGGTCAGGACGGCCAGACCCCACCACATACGTCGGTCGGCGCCCAGGGGTGCCTGGGGCTGATGCAACGGGTTGAGTCGGGTGGCCATGACTGGGGTCTCCTTGTGGAAGCGGCTGGGAGAAGTGGAATCGGCTGGGAAAACAAAGCTGGCCGCACGCCCTGCGTACGCCGTACGCGCAAACGGTACGTGGGTGAGTACGCTGTACGCAATAGTTTTAT
This sequence comes from Gordonia bronchialis DSM 43247, assembly GCF_000024785.1. NCBI lineage: Bacteria > Bacillati > Actinomycetota > Actinomycetes > Mycobacteriales > Gordoniaceae > Gordonia > Gordonia bronchialis. Next base: position 509,117 of record NC_013441.1, read on the forward strand.
TCCGCTGGTGAGGGGTATCACCGGCGGTCGGAAACCAGGAGGGGCGTGACCGGATCCGACGGCACCAGACTGACGCTGGAGACCATCGTGGACGCGGCGATCGTCGTCGCCGACCGGGACGGCATCGGCGGGTTGTCCATGCGGCGCATCGCCGATCAGCTCGGCGTCGGGGCGATGTCGCTGTACCGGCACGTCGAGGACAAGGAATCCCTGCTGCAGGAAATGGCCGAGGAGGTCGGCCGCCGGTTCCCCTATCCCGTCGGTGACGAGTCGACCCGATGGCGCGAGCGGGTCCGGACCATCGTTGACATCGACTGGGATCTCTATCGCCGGCACCCGTGGGTGGTGCTCGCCTATTCGTCACCGCGGCACAGCTTCGGCGAGGAATCGCTGCGCTGCCTGGACTGGTTCGCCGCCGGTTTCCTCGATCTCGGTGTCGACATGGTGGAGGCGACCGAGATGGCGCTGACGGTGTGGAGCTACGTGCACGGGGTCGCGCTGGTCGCGGTCAGCGACGACCTGCTGCGACCGGACCGGCCCAGCGACCGGCCCGACGGTATGGCCCGACTGACCGGTGGCCAACCCGATTCCGCGTTGCCGCACCTGACCCGCCTGGCCGACTGTCCCGATGCCGCGCGACTACTGGACACCCGTCGTCGGCTCGACGTGGGGATCGACTACTTGTGCGCCGGGTTCGAGGTGTCGGCGCCTGGTAGCGAGAAAAGCTGACACAAACCCCACGGGAGAGCGGCGGTACGTCGATATTTTGGATGCCGGCGCTCTCCCGTGGAGTTTGTGGCGAGCGCGGCGCCGCGCTCGCCGACGTCGTCGGCCGGTGAACGGTCAGATCGCGAACGGGAACACCGTCAGCATGTGCGCCCCGAACCAGGCACTGCCGAGGACCACCGGCACCAGGATCGCGATCGCGACCCCGCGGCGCAGGCGGGCCAGACCCATTGCGAGCGGGATCAGCAGCACGAAGGCGGGCAGCAGCAGACGCGGACGGCTGATGATGAGCCCGGTGGACAGCAGGATGGAGACGACGACGAAGGACCCGTAGACCAGCACCGGCCACGGCAGTCGCGACCAGCAGGCCACTGCGATCATCGCCACCGAGGCCAGCATCACCCAGGCCGTGCCGGTGGCCGCCACCTCACCGGACCCGACGAGGGTCTGGTTGATGAAGTTGAACGCGGCCACACCCCAGTCGATGTGGGTACCCCAGCCCTCGTTCTGAATGCGAAACCATCCCGTGGGTGAGCCGGTGTGCGCCCACACCACGCCGAGGTAACCGAGGTAACCGAGCGGACTGAGCACGATGGCCGCCCAGGCGCGCGGACCGTCACGATGCGCGAGAAACGCGGCCAGCATCACCACGCCGATGAGCACCACCGACGTGGGCCGCGACAATCCGGCCAGAAGGGTCACGGACCCGGCCAGCAGCCACCGGTGCTCCATCACGCCGACGAGCGCCCACACCACCAGCGCGCAGAACAAGGCCTCGGTGTAGGCCATGTTCAGCACGATCGACATGGGTGTCGCCGCGAACAACACCACCAGGATCAGCCCGGTGGCGCGGGGCGACGCCGGTCCGACCGGCGAGGTGGGGGCCATCTCCCGGGCGCAGACGGCACCGAGTCGGGCGGCGCCGACGGCGGCCACGCAACCGAGGATGAGGTTGACCCCGATCGCCGCACCGAACGGTGTGACCAGCGGTAGCTTCGCGACCAGGCCGACGAGGAGCGGGTAGCCGGGAAAGAAGGCGTAGGCCGTGTCGCCGGTGTGCAGGCCGTTGGCGTCGGTGAGGGTCGTGGGCACGCCGCCATAGCCGTATTCGGCGATCGCGAGCATCCACTGGCCGTCCCACAACGACAACCGGCCGCCCACGCTGTGACCGTTGAGATCGGCGATCCGGGCAAGAGCGATGATCCCGACGGCGCGGACCAGTAGGAACACGACGACGGCCTCGAGCCACCAGAAGCGCGCGGGGACCGGCCAGCCGCGGTGCGTCATCGCCCTACGATGCGCCGACGAGGTGACTCGTGCGTCGTCGGCTTCGCCGACACCGGTTCGGGTGGCCACCTGAGCGATCGTAAAGCCTGCGTCGGTTGGTGATCCGACGGCCTCGCTCGGGCGGCAATGCTGCCGCGCGCGGGTTCGCCGGTAAGGTTGTCCCGGCAACAAGACGCGAATCGGCCGGCGACTGCCGGCAGGGAGGTAGCTCGACGTGGCACTCGTGGTGCAGAAGTACGGCGGATCCTCGGTCGCGACGGCCGAGCGGATTCGCCGGGTCGCCGAGCGCATCGTCGAGACCAAGAAGCAGGGCAACGACGTCGTCGTGGTGGTGTCGGCGATGGGTGACACCACCGACGAACTGCTCGATCTGGCCCAGCAGGTCAACCCCACCCCGCCCGCCCGCGAGATGGACATGCTGCTCACCTCGGGTGAGCGCATCTCCAACGCGCTGGTGGCGATGGCGATCAGTTCGCTGGGTGCGCAGGCGCAGTCGTTCACGGGCTCGCAGGCCGGTGTCATCACCACCAGCAGTCACGGCTCGGCCAAGATCATCGACGTCACCCCGGGCCGGGTGCGCAGTGCACTCGACGACGGCAAGATTGTGCTGGTCGCCGGGTTCCAGGGCGTGTCCCAGGACACCAAGGACATCACCACCCTCGGCCGCGGCGGTTCCGACACCACGGCGGTGGCGCTGGCCGCGGCACTGAAGGCCGACGTCTGTGAGATCTACACCGACGTCGACGGCGTGTACTCCGCCGACCCGCGCATCGTGTCCGACGCCCGGCGGCTGGAGACCGTCTCCTTCGAGGAGATGCTCGAACTGGCCGCGTGCGGGGCCAAGGTCCTGATGCTGCGCTGCGTCGAGTACGCCCGCCGCTACAACGTTCCCGTTCACGTGCGCTCGTCGTACTCGACCAAGCCCGGCACCATGGTGGCCGGATCGATGGAGGACATTCCCGTGGAAGAAGCCATTCTCACCGGCGTCGCACACGATCGCAGCGAGGCCAAGATCACCGTCGTCGGACTCCCCGACCAGCCCGGTTACGCCGCCAAGGTGTTCCGCGCCGTCGCCGAGGCCGAGATCAACATCGACATGGTGCTGCAGAACATCTCGAAGGTGGAGACCGGCAAGACCGACATCACCTTCACCCTGCCGCGCGAACTCGGTCCGCTCGGCATGGACAAGCTGAACAAGCTGCGCGACGAGATCGGGTTCACCGACCTGCTCTACGACGATCACATCGGCAAGGTGTCGCTGGTGGGCGCGGGCATGAAGTCGCACCCGGGTGTCACCGCCACCTTCTGTGAGGCGCTGAGCGACGCGGGAATCAACATCGAGCTCATCTCGACCTCCGAGATCCGGATCTCGGTGCTGTGCCGGGACACCGAACTCGACGACGCGGTCCGTGCCCTGCACGCCGCCTTCGACCTCGGTGGCGAAGAAGAAGCTGTGGTCTACGCGGGAACGGGTCGGTGATGGGCGTGCGCATCGGAGTCGTCGGAGCCACCGGTCAGGTCGGTGGTGTCATGCGAACCCTGTTGGCGGAGCGTGGTTTCCCGGCCGACGAGGTTCGATTCTTCGCATCGTCGCGATCGGCGGGCAAGAAGCTCCCGTGGGGTGACGGCGAGATCGTCGTCGAGGACGCCGCCACCGCGGACCCGTCCGGTCTGGACATCGCGCTGTTCTCCGCGGGTGCGACCATGTCGCGTGAGCAGGCCCCGCGGTTTGCCGCAGCCGGCGTGACGGTCATCGACAACAGCTCGGCATGGCGCAAGGATCCCGATGTGCCGCTGGTGGTCTCGGAGGTCAACGGTCACCTCGCGCAGAACCCGCCGAAGGGCATCATCGCCAACCCCAACTGCACGACGATGGCCGCGATGCCGGTACTCAAGCCGCTGCACGACGAGGCCGGTCTGCAGCGACTGATCGTGTCCAGCTATCAGGCGGTCTCCGGTAGCGGTCTGGCCGGTGTGGAAGAACTCGCCACCCAGGTGCGGGCCGTCGCCGGTGACGCGGAAAAGCTGGTCCACGACGGCAGTTCGGTCGAATTCCCGGCACCGAACAAGTACGTGGCGCCGATCGCGTTCAACGTCATCGCACTCGCCGGATCGCTCGTCGACGACGGGTCGGGCGAGACCGACGAGGATCAGAAGCTGCGCAACGAATCCCGCAAGATCCTGGATCTGCCGGAGTTGCTGGTGAGCGGCACGTGCGTTCGGGTGCCGGTGTTCACCGGGCACTCGCTGTCGATCAACGCCGAGTTCGCCAATCCGCTGTCGGTGGCACGGGCTCAGGAAATCCTTTCGGCCGCAGCGGGAGTCGAGCTCGCCGACGTGCCCACCCCGCTGGCCGCCGCGGGCAAGGACAACTCGCTCGTCGGCCGTATCCGCCACGACCCGGGCGTGCCGGACGGGCGGGGTCTGGCCCTGTTCGTCTCCGGTGACAATCTGCGAAAGGGTGCGGCGCTCAACACCATTCAGATCGCCGAACTGATCGCCGGCTGACGGCGTCGAGCAACAGATGACAACCCCCGACACCACACCGCTGGCCGATCGCGTCGGCCACTACTACCAGGTCGAGGACACCTACGTCGTCGGACGTGAGAAGGTCCGCGAGTACGCACGCGCCGTGCAGGATCACCATCGTGCGCACCGCGACGTCGGCGTCGCCACCGAACTCGGCTACTCGGGACTCGTTGCGCCGCTGACCTTCACCTCGATCCCGGCGATGGCGGCCAATCGGTTGCTGCTCGAGACCGTCGTGGTGGGTTACGAGACCTATCTGCAGACCGAGCAGGTCTTCGAGCAACACCGGCCGATCGTCGCCGGCGACGAACTGACCGTCGATGTCGAGCTGACCGCGGTACGACGCGTCGCGGGACGCGACATGATCACGATCACCAACACGTTCACCGACACCGCGGGCGAGACCGTGCACACCATGCACACGACCGTTGTCGGCGTCACCTCCGACGAAGTCGACCCGTCGATGACCGAGGCCGGACGCGCCATCATGGTGCACGACGTCAGTGTGCCCACGGCCGATGCGGTCATCGAGTATCAGAAACAGGTTCGGCCCGAGGGTGCTCAGCGCCTGGCGGACCCGACCGCCCGCACGCCCCGGTCGCGCGACTTCGACTCACTGAGCGTCGGAGATCCGTTGCCGAGCAGCGAGATTCGAGTCACGCGCGGCGATCTGGTCAACTACGCCGGGGTGTCTGGCGACGGCAACCCGATCCACTGGGACGAGCCGATCGCCAAACTCGCGGGTCTGCCCGACGTGATCGCGCACGGCATGCTCACGATGGGCCTCGGTGCCGGTGTGGTCTCCGAATTCACCGGGGACCCGGGTGCGGTCACCCGCTACTCCGTGCGATTGTCGTCGCCCGCCGTCGTACCCCATGCCGGCAGCGAGATCGAATTCAGCGGCAAGATCAAATCGCTGGACCCCGAGACCCGCACCGGCGTCGTGCTGCTGGTGGCCAAATCCGGCGGGCGCAAGATCTTCGGGATGGCGACCCTGGACGTCCGCTTCAGCTGACCTCGTCGTCGAAGTCTGTACGTCCGGGCACTGGCAGGCGGATAGGGCGGCTGACGCCGCGTCAGCGTACAGATTCGACGACGGGACCCGAAGCCAGTCTGGACATGAGCCCTATCACCTGTCCAAGTTACTCTGTGGTAGCTTACCCGTTCATGAGACAAACACGGGGGTTCTTCTCACTACGTCTTCGACGACGGTTGACTGCCGCGGCACTGGTGGGCGCGGCGGTGGGCGCCGGGCTGACGGCCGCGCCGACTGCCGAGGCGGCGACCGACTTCTACACACCACCGGCGCGATTCGCGACCGAGCCCGGTTCGGTGATCCGCAGTGAGCCGGTCGGGCTGCTCCTGCAGATCCCGGGCGCGCCCAACCAGTGGCCGGGTACGGCCAAACGGATCATGTACACCTCGCGCTACCAGGACGGGACGCCCGCGGCGGTCACCGGGACCGTCGTCGAGCCGACCGTGCCGTGGCGGGGTCGCGGTGTACGGCCGACCGTCGTCGTCGGCCCGGGGACCATCGGCCAGGGCGATCAGTGAGCGCCGTCGAAGATGATGACCCTGCCCATGTCGGTGGACATCAGTAAGCCCAGCGTCGGCGTCAACTACACCGCGCCGGAGATGTATTATCTTCTGGCACATGGGGTCCGGGTCTTCGTCACCGACTACATCGGCATGGGCACGCCCGGCATCCACACCTACGTCAACCGGGCCGAGACCGGCCACGCGATGCTCGACGGCGGGCGTGCCGCACTGCGTTCGGCGGGTGCTCCGGCCGACGCGCCGGTCGGGTTCGCCGGCTACTCGCAGGGCGGGGGAGCGGCCGCGTCGGCGGCAGAACTGGCGTCGACCTACGCGCCGGACCTCAACGTGCGCGGCACCTACGCGGGTGCACCGCCGGCCGATCTCATCAAGGTGATCCCGGCCATCGACGGGACGACGATCGCCGGTGCGATCGGATTCGCGATCAACGGTCTGACCGCGCGGTATCCGCGGGTGGCCGACATCGTGCGCAAGGAGACCAACCCGGCGGGTAAGGCTGCGCTGCAGAAGATCTCGCAGCAATGCATCGGTGACATCATCCTGAGCTTCGCCTTCGGCCGGACCCAGAACTGGCCGCGCACCGGGGAGTCGCTGTCGGCGCTGATCGCCCGCTACCCGGACGTGCAGCGGGTGGTCGACGAGCAGCGGATCGGTCGTCTCAAGCCCAACGCTCCGGTGTTCCTCGAAGGTGGGCTCGCCGACGACGTGATCCCCTACGGTCAGGTCGCGCAGCTCGCCCGGGACTGGCGGGCCCAGGGCGCCGACGTCCGCTTTGTCACCAATCCGACACCACCCATCCTCACCAAGACGATCGTGAACCACGTCGTGCCGATGCTCGAGACGTTGCTGCCGGGACTGCAGTTCCTGCTTGCCCGGTTCTGATCCGGTGCGGCGCAATGGGTGTCGAACCAAGCCCGAATGTGCTTGGGTGATCGGGTGAAGGTGAGAAGGATGGGTGCGCGGGGCATGCTGGCGCTCCTCGCGAGCGTGGCGGTGGCAATGCCGTCGGGGATGACGCAGGCGTCGGCCGATCCGGTGCCCGCCGCACCGGGTCTGGGCCCCGTCGGTACGTCGCTGATGCACGGGGATCTGTGGTCGAGCGACTCGACACCGTTCGCCGGCCCCGGCCGTGGTGGGCATGTGGTGGCGTCGTCGGTGCCGGGCGGGGCCTGCGCGGCGACCTTCATCGGCTCCGATGGTCTGCCGGTGTCGCTGTGCACCAGGTTCATCGGCACCGATCCGCCGGGATTCGCGGTGCCGTCGGTGACCCTCTTCGACCCGCGGACCGCCGCCCCGCTCGCCCACCTCGAACTCACCAAGGGCGGCCTGCTCGGCGGCGTCTACGGCTACCTCGACAACCGGGATCGGGTGGTGGTGGCCGACGGCTCCAATGCGATTCTGCGCGTGGCACATCGACGGACCAGTCGTGGCTGGACGGTCTTCGTGGACAACCGGATCGACGTGTCCGCGCATATCCCGGCCGGCGACGCGATCACCGGTCTCGCCCCGGATCCGGACGGCCGCATCTGGTTTGCCACCACCAACGGCGTCATCGGAACCGTGAACCGGGCCGGCCGGGTCGCCGCGATGCACTTGCCGCGCGGTGAGCAGCTCGGCAACGGGCTGTCCATCCGCCGCGGCGGTGCCTCGATCCTCACCACCCATGCGCTCTACGAGATGACGGCGGCCGCCGACGGCACGCCGCGGGTGATCTGGCGGCGTGCGTACGACCGCGGAAAGGCGCGGCGCCCAGGGCAACTCACCTGGGGATCGGGTACCACGCCGACCTACTTCGGCCCGGGTGGTGACGGGTGGGTGGCCATCGTCGACAACGCCGAGCGTCCCCGGCTCCTCGTCTACAACAGCGCATCCGGTGGATTGGTGTGCAGCACAACCGCATTCGGACGCTCCGGGCAGGGGACCGAGAACTCGCCGATGGCGTGGGGCAACTCGCTGGTCATCCCCAGCACCTACGGATATCAGTACCCGCCGATGGCCGTGACCGGCCCGAGTGTGCCGCCCGACGCACCCTTCATCGGAGGCGCCACCCGCATCGACGTCGGTCCGAACGGCTGTAATCGGGTGTGGGAGAACAACGATCGCATCGCGACCCTTCCTCGGCTCTCACGTGCCGACGGCCTCATCTACGGACTCGGGTACGGCCCGTACCGGCCTGGTCCGCAGCAACTCGGGCCGGTGTACTTCATCGCCACCGACTTCGCGACGGGACGGCGGGTGGCAACCCGCAAGGTCGGCGACGCTCCCGTCGACGAGCCCCTCGAGCTGACCGGCACCATCTCTCGCGACGGCGCGATGTGGCAGGCGAGCCTGGGACGGATGTTGAAGATTGCCGGGTAGACGGGGGAGGTCGGGGTTGATCCGCGTGGAACAATCGTCCTATGAGTGACGTGCCCGCCTCCGGCGCTCCAGAACCCGATCCCGAGCGTGTACCCAGTCAGGCGGAGCTCGACGCCGAGGATCTCGCCGCGCTGGCCAGGACGTCGAAGGATCGTGATCGCGCCAATCTGTACCCGTCGCGGCAGGATCAGCCCGGCCCGCCGCCGCGTGCGCTGGCCGTCCATGCCCGTGTCGCCTGGTGGGGTGCCGCGGTCTGTGGGCTGATCTGCGTGGTCTACGGCTTTCTCAATCTCGGGATGATCTCCGATCTGCTGCGCCAGCGGCTGCTGGACGGCGTCGCGTCCGACCGCGTCAACGCTGCCCCCGAGAATCAGGTGAACTCGCTCGCCGGCTTCTTTCCGCCGTTCATGCTGGTCATGATCATCGTGTTCCTGGCCATCGAGTATCCGCTACTGGTGGCCGCGGCGAGCCGGCACAGCCGCAACAGTCGCAACTTCTTCCTGACCACGGTGATCGTCCACATGCTGTGCGTCCCGATCGGCGTCGACCTGCTGTTCCGGTATCCGCAGGTGTGGTCGTCGATGGTAGTCATCTCCTGGCTGATGTTCGCGCTGCTGGCCGTCGCGGGTCTGTGCAGTCTGCGCCGCGTCGTCGACCGTTGGCTGCCGGAGTCGTCGCGGATGCGCCCGAGCCGGATGTTCCGCGGCCGCTGAGACCTACTACAACGCTGAGACCTACTACAACGCTGAGACCTACAACAACGCTGAGACCTACGACAACGCTGAGACCTACGACAACTCGGCCGGATGCCGGGCGAGGGTGGACTGAGTTTGGATAGCCTCCAGAAACTGGACATATTCCAGTTTAGGTTCTATAGTGGGGTCATGCTCGATCGTAAGGAACTCCATCGACAACTCCGGGAGGCCGGCCTGCGGGTCACCGCGCCCCGGGTTGCCGTGCTGGAGATCCTGGACGAGCATCCCCATTCGACCGCCGACTTCGTCGCGGCCGGTGTTCGCGAGAACCTCGGCGGCGTGTCCACGCAGACGGTGTACGACGTGCTGCGTTCGTGCACGGAGCGTGGGCTGCTCCGTCGGATCGAACCCGCGGGATCGGCCGTGCGGTACGAGACCCGCACCGACGACAATCATCACCATCTGATCTGTCGGACGTGTGGGGAGATCGTCGATATCGACTGCGTCGACGGCAGGTCGCCCTGCCTGACGCCCGATCGCGATCACGGGTATCGGGTCGACGAGGCCGAGGTGATCTTCTGGGGTGAATGCGCCGCATGTCAGCAGGTCTCGGCCGGCGGCGACCCGCGATGACATCGGATCGTATGACAGCGTTGTGGTTTCAGGTACAGCCCGCCTGGCAGCAGGACCGTGTCGGGTCGAGATGTCGAAAGATGTTTCCCCGCACGGCCTTTGCTGTTCACCCGCATGGCGCACACGGTCCGAATATATTCGGGTTCGGGGGAATTCGACGACCCTGACGGTCGTTGAACCGTAACGGTGTCCGAGCATCTCGACCCATCAGAGAGGAACCCACCACATGGCAATCGAACCGGCATACCGCATCTCATCCAAGGCATCGGGCGGAGGACGCGACGGAGAGGTCGTCTCCGAGACCGGACAGATCGACCTCGACCTGCAGCCGCCGAAGGAACTCGGTGGTAGTGGCGAGGGCAGCAATCCCGAGGAGTTGTTCTCTGCCGGCTATGCGGCGTGCTTCCTCGGTGCGCTGCGGGCGACCTCCAAGCAGGCCGGCTCGCCGGTGCCCGACGAATCGACCGTGAAGGTGACCATCGGTATCGGCAAGGACCCGGCCGACGGCGGGTTCGGATTGACCGCCGACATCGAGGTCTACATTCCCGGCGTCGACGAGGCCAAGGCCCAGGAACTCGCCGACGGGGCACACGCCTTCTGCCCGTACTCGAAGGCGACTCGCGGCAACATCGCGCAGACCGTCAGCGTCAGCGTCTGAGGTCGCCGCACAGCAGAACTCGACGAAAGGAAAGGTGACAACGATGAGCACCGCAACCCCCATCACCAGCACGCTGACCGATGAGCAGAAGACCATCACCGGTGGCGCTCTGCAGGACACGCTGGTCGATCTGATCGACCTGTCCCTGATCGCCAAACAGGCGCACTGGAACGTGGTCGGCCAGCAGTTCCGTTCGGTTCATCTCGAACTGGACGAACTCGTCACCGTCGCACGCGAATTCACCGACGCGGCAGCCGAGCGCGCCACCGCTATCGGCGTCAGCCCGGACGGCCGTGCCGAGACCGTGGCAAAAACGGCGCACACCAAGGGATTCGGTGAGGGATGGACCAAGGACACCGATGTGGTGACCGCCATCGTCGCCAACCTGAAGGCCGTCATCGCCGGCCTGCGTGAGCGTATCGAGGCCACCGAGGACGCCGACCCGGTGACCCAGGACCTGCTGATCAGCTTCGCATCGAAGCTCGAGCAGTTGCACTGGATGTGGCAGGCGCAGGTCGCCTGATCGCCTCTGGCCACAACTGAACAAAGCGGACCCCACCGAGTTGTCGGTGGGGTCCGCTTCGTCTGGCGGAACCAGTCCCGAGGTCAGGACTTGTCGGTCAGGACTTGTCGTGGGGCTTTGTCTCCGGGGCCGGCTCGTCGACGACGGGTTTCTCGACCGCGACCTCGTCGACCGGGCTCTCCTCGGTTGCGTAGGACTCACTGAACGAGACGCGTGGGGTGGTCGCGGTGTGGAACAGGGCGGTGCCCGCACAGGCGAGGGTGGCGAGCCCGAAGACGATCACGAGACCGATCGCCACGATGTAGAGGCAGGTCGCGACGACGCCGTCGAGCGGACCGATGGTGAGGGCGGCGGCACCGGCGAGGGCGGTCCCGAGGAGCGCCCATGCCGAACTGCGCACCCACGGCGCCACCACGGAGGCGTAGAAGAGGCGCTGATAGATGGTCTGCTCGAACTCGTCGACCGCGGCGAGGCGGACCTCGTCGCCGTCGGCGAGGGCGCGCAGCTCACGGGCCAGCGCGGTATTGCGTGTCAATGCCACGCTCTCACGCTCGCGATACCGGACGAAAGCGATGACCGCGATCGCGGCCGACAGGAGTCCCAACCCCACACCCCAAGTACTCATGGGCCACACCGTACCGGCCGCGTCGGCAATGGCGTGAAGCAGGTCACAACCCTTCGGGGTGGCAGGTGGGGTGTCGCAAGCTCGTGGGTGCGGGAAGGGCCGTCGCACCGCTGGTACGTTGACACGCAGTGACCGCAGGCGACGAGTGAAGAGGTGAAACGGGGTCTGATGACGCGTGCCCGGATGGCGTGGATTCTGGTTCTCGGCTTGGTCGTCGCGCTGCTGACCGCCGCCTCCGCGGCAGTGGTGCAGTCCGGGCCGGCGGTGATGCTCACGACTCAGGTTGCCGGGGTGTCGGTAATCGGTGGCTCCGAGCCGGCTGCGGTGCTGCTGAGCCGTCAGCTGTTCGGGTCGTCGGCGAGCGCGATCGTCGTCGGGTCCGACGCCGGCGACGCGGACTGGCAGCGGGCCACCGATGAGGCCATCCGCCGGCACGTACCGGTCTTCGGTGTCGGCGCCGACGGCGCGGACACCGTTTCCGCGGAACTTCGACGTCTCGGCGTCGGATCGCTGCACATCGTGGGGTCGGTCCCCGACGACGTGCGGGCGATCGCACCCAATCGGGATCTGGATTCGGTGAGCGGCAACGAGCCCGCCGACGGACCGGCACCGCTGGTGTACGTCACCACGACGGCCGGCCGGGATGCGGTGGCGACGGCCCGGGCGGCGTCGGCGCGCGTCGTGACGCTGCCGGTGGCCGATCCCCGGGCGACCGGGGAATCGGTTGCGGCGCTGAAGGACTCGGATGCGCCGGTGCTGGCCGTCGGAGATCAGTTCGGCGACGACGCCGAGTTCGCGCGCCGGGTGGCGGCGGCACGCTCCGTTGCCGAACTGCCCGGCGGTGGTCAGCTCATCTTCCCGATGCGCCGCATGGTCGCACTCTACGGGTCGCCGGATGCACCGGCGCTCGGTCCGCTTGGGAGACAAGACATCCCGTCGTCCATCGCCCGAGCGAAGCGGCTGGCCGCCGACTATCAGCGGGTGAGCCGCGTGCCGGTCATCCCGGCGTTCGAGATCATCGCGACCGTGGCGTCGGCCTCCCCCGGTGAGGGCAATACGTACACCAACATGATCGACCCGGCGGTGATCCGACCGTGGATTGCCGCGGCCCGTGCCGCCGGCGTATATGTCACCCTCGATCTGCAACCCGGACGCATGGACTTCCTCAGCCAGGCCAAGCGATACGCGGAGTTCCTGCGGCAACCGCACGTGGGTCTGGCCCTCGATCCGGAGTGGCGGCTCAAGCCCAATCAGGTGCATCTGACCCAGATCGGGTCGGTCGAGGCGGCCGAGGTCAATCGGACCTCCGACTGGCTGGCCACGCTGATCCGTGACAACCAGCTGCCCCAGAAGCTGTTCGTGCTGCACCAGTTCGACTCCGACATGCTGGCCAACCGCAAACAGATCATCACCTCGCATCCCGAACTCCAGGTGTTGCTGCACGCAGACGGTCACGGGGCGCCGCCGGTGAAGATGGACACGTGGCGTCGACTCATCACGGATTTGCCCGCCGGGGTGTGGATGGGATGGAAGAATTTCTACACCGAGGACAAACCCACGTTCACGCCGGCGCAGACGATGGCGGTCACACCGACACCGTGGTTCGTCTCGTATCAATAGCTGCGGCGACGAGTGCGGCGGCGTGATGAGAAGCTGGCCATCATGATGAGCGACTCTGCGGCAATCGATCTCGCGTCGTGTCCCGAACCGACGGAGCGCGCAGATCCGTTGTCGATCCTTTCCGCACAGGCGCGCAACCGCGTGGCCGAACTGGTTCCGGTGCGCAACGCACGAATGGCGGCGACGCCGTTCACCTTCTATCGGGGTGCTGCGGCGGTGATGTCGGCGGACCTGTCGCGCACCCCCGATTCCGGCGTGTACACCCAATTGTGCGGTGACGCCCACCTCAGCAACCTCGGTCTGTTCTTCAGTCCGGAGCGTCGGATGACGTTCGACCTCAACGACTTCGACGAAACCCATCCCGGGCCTTTCGAGTGGGACGTCAAACGCCTGGCGGCGAGCTTTGTGGTCGCCGGCCGGAACAACGTTTTCGACGACAAGACGAATCTCAAATGTGCACGCGCGGTGGCCAAGGCGTACCGCCGCTCCATCGCACACAGCGTCACCAAGTCCACTCTGGACTGCTGGTATGCCCGGATGGACGTCGACGAACTCGTCGCGCTGATCGGCGAGAAACTCGACACCTCCATCAACCAGCGAACACAGAAGGCGCTCAAGAAAGCTCGTCACCGCAACAGTGAGCAGGCGTTGTCCAAACTGTGCGTGATCGATGCCGACGGCAAGGCCCACATCCGCAGCGAACCGCCACTGCTGGTGCCCATCCACGAGCTCTACCCCGACGACGTCGCCGACACCGCCAACGAGCGCATCGACGAGCGGCTGCACGCCTATCGCGGCTGTCTGCAGGGGCATGTCCGCGCGTTGCTCGACCAGTTCACCATGGTCGACGTGGCTCGCAAGGTGGTGGGTGTGGGCAGCGTCGGGACACGAGCGTGGATCGCGCTGCTCGTCGGGCAGAACCTCGACGACCCGCTGTTCCTGCAGATCAAGGAGGCGCAGCGGTCGGTCCTGGCCGATTACGTCCCGGCCGCCGGTTACGCCAACGAGGGCCAGCGGGTGGTGGAGGGGCAGCGGCTGTTGCAGGCGGCCAGCGACATCTTCCTCGGCTGGACCGGTGGCGACGACGAGAACGGTGAGCGGCGCGACTTCTACGTCCGCCAGTTGCGTGACGGGAAGGGATCGATCGTCGTCGAGGCGCTCGAGCCCGAGGCGATGCAGCTCTACGCGCAGCTGTGCGGACGTACCCTCGCGCAGGCACACGCACGCACCGCGGGTCGCCGTGGGATCGCCGAATTCCTGGAGAACAACCGGGGCTTCGTCAAACAGATCGGTGCGTTCTCGATTGCCTACGCCGACCTCAACGACGGCGACCACGCTCGGATGATCGATGCGATCAAGTCCGGCGAACTCGAGGTCCATGATCTCGAAGGCCCTGGTCCCCAGGTCCGGGACGTAGCCGCCGCGCGGTGAATCGAACTGGGTCGAAGCCGGAATCGGCGGTGGTACCGGGGTAATCTCATTCGCGGAGCGGTGCCACAGTTGCCATGTCGGGGGCGAGAGCGGGGTGAGCCGAGTGGGCCCGGATGCGGATGTCTCGTCACCGGGTGCCGTCGCCGAGCGGCCGTCTTTCGATGAGTTCGCCCCGCCCGCACATGGTCGCATTGCCGACCTGCTCGTCGCCGCCACCACCCGCACCGGTGCCGGGCACGGTTCCGTGATCCTGGTCAGTGCGCCGTCGGGAACCGGGAAGACCGCTTACCTCGAGCAGTGGTCACGGGTGCTGGAGCGTCAGGCGTCGGTGGTCACCTGGGACCGAGGCGCCCCCAGTCGTGACTTCTGGACTCGCATGCCCGACGAGTGGTTCGTGTCCGACGATCCCGACGTGCCCGGCCCGTCACCCCGGCGGGTCCTGATCGTCGATGACGCGCACCAGATCTCGGGCCCCGACGATGTGTCGGCCGTCGTCGAGTTGCTCGATCGGATGCCCGCACACACTGCGATCGTCTTCTGCGCCCGGTACGACCCGCCGCTGCCCTGGCATCGGTACGCCCGAGATCACCGGTTCACCCGGATTGGCGAGACAGACCTTGCCCTGCGGGCCGACGAGATCGCCGACTCGCTGGGCGAATCCGCCGTCGTTCTGAATCACGTTCAGGCCGAACGGATTCGCGAGCTCACCAGCGGTTGGCTCATACTGGTGTCCGCAGTCGCCGACAGACTTGCCGGCCGGCGAGACGTCGATGACTGCATCGACGGGCTCGCGTCGTCGCCGCGTCCGCCGACAGATGATCTGATCGGTTCCCTCATCGCTGATCTCCCCGAACACCTACGTGCGCTGGCCTGCCGGACCGCCGTGGTCCAGTCGTTCGACCGCGACCTCGCCATCCACCTCGCCGGCACCGGGCACGACGTCACCGACATCGACACAGCGCTGTGGGACCTGGCCGCACAAAGATTTCCGGTCATCATCGCCGGGTATCGCGAATCCCGCACCTACTACACGTACCCGGGACTGGTCCGGGCGTACCTGCAGGCCGAACTCCGGCGCAGTGGGATCTCGCCGGACAACGTATTGCGTTCTGCGGCAATGTGGTCGATGCATCGGCGCAGAAGTGTGGACGCTCTCTCACTAGCCCTTCAGATGTCAGACCCGGAGGAATTGTCGACCGTACTGGTGACCAGCGGGATACGGATGGTGATCGCCGGCGACGTCGCCGGCTTCGAGGTGCTGCTCAACCGATGGTGCCGGGTGGCCCCGGGGTCGGCCGAGCCCACCATCATGCGAGCGCTGGTGGCGGCCGAACGTGGCGACCTGGCGGCGTCGAGCATGCACCTGAACGAGGTCGACCGGGCGGCGGTGTCCGGCGCCGATCTGACCTGCCTCCTCGGGGCGCTTCGGCTCGTCGCCGACGCCCGACACCGACCGGGCGGGAATGATCGCCCGATCGGATGGCTCGACCCGGTCGGGGTTCAGGACGAGGTGCGGGCGTTTGCACTCATGACCGCAGGCTCGGTGCACATCAGTCGTGGGGACCTGTCCTGGGCCAGAAGAGTCTGGGTCGCGCCGATGCCATCGCCACGGCGGCATCTCTCGACCTGTTGCGCGTCCGGATCGGCGCTCATCGCGCGGCCGCAGCAGGTCGGCGTGGGGACCTGGCGTGCATGCGCAGCCGGGCACGCACGGCCATCGAGAGCGCGCGTGCGTGCGGCCGGCAGGCGGACAACTACGTCGCGCAGTGTGCGGCGATGGAGGCGATGGGGCAGTACCTCGCCGGGGAACCGCCCGCTTCCGAACCGATGATCCGGCCGGCGTCGGAAACCACGGCGGTCACCGGTCCCCGTGCCCCGCTCCTCATGCTGATCGCCGGATTCGCGGGGGCCGAGGACCGATATGACACGGCGGTACATGCCTGTCGAGCACTGACCGAGATGATCCGGACGGAGGCCTATCCGTATCCCGCGGTGGTCCTTCTGCCGCGAGTGGCCTACATGTGCGCCGCGGTCGGCGGGACGGAAGGGATCACGGGACTCGTTGCCGCGACCGAGAGGTCATACGGCCCCGGGCCGGAGACGGCCATCGCGACCGCGGTGGCAATGGTTGCCAACTCGAGGTTCGATGCGGCACGCAAGACTGTCACGCCGATTCTCGACGCTGCCGACGCCGCTCATCCCTCCACCGCGATGTCGGCGTGGGCCATGTACGCCTACACCTCGGCGCAGCTGAGCGACTCATACGCAACCCACCGTGGCCTGCGCCGGGCGTTGGCGGCCGGTGCGCCGTCGGGAATGATCGCACCGCTTCTCGAAGGTGGCGAGGTGATCGCCGACGAACTGGCACGTCATGTGGGGACATTCGGGCACCTCGACGCGCTGGCCGCCAAGGCGATGCGGGCCATCCGCGCGCAAGCCCTTCCTGAGCAGTTCCACCTGACACCATCCGAACGCAGGGTGCTCGACTTCTTGCCGTCGGGGTACACGGCCGACCAGATCGCGGGCATGCTGTCGGTGTCGGTCAACACCGTCAAGACCCACAGCCGGAGTATCTACCGCAAACTCCAGGTGTCGACCCGCCGGGACGCCGTGATGGTGGCGCGTCGAGCCGGATTGCTGTGAGCTTCACGGTAATCGGCGGATCACGGAAATCTGCGGAAGGAGAGCAGGGTCAGGCCCAGCTGATCGAGACGGGCGATCACGCCACGGGCGGCGGCGGTGTCGGGAAGCTCGCCGGTCAGCTTTGTGGCGATCTGTTGCCGGTCGACCTCGGCTCGCAACTCCGGGAACGCGGCCAACGCACGCTCCGAGAGCTCACCGTCGACCGTGAACTCGTACTCGAACGGATCGCGCATGTGTAGCCGCCTCGACACCTCGGAACGTCGTTGCCCTCATGGTGCGTCGTCGGGGGCGTCTGTGGCACCACCCAGGCCGGGTGATTGCTGCGGCCGACGCCGTAGCAGCGCAGGCACTCCCAGCCCGATCACCGCTGCCACCGCCAGGCCGAACAATGTCTCGCCAATCCGTTCGTCGACGCGGCCGGCGGCCGAGTCCGTCGAGTAACTCAGCATCGTGATCACCAGGAACGTGGTGAAGGTCGGCAGGATGTACCAGCGGCTGCCACGGGTACCGGCGGCCGCGACGATGGCCAGGCCGATGGCGACGGCGAAGGCGGCGGGCGGTGCTCCGAGCTCCACCAGCAGTGCGGCGGCCACGGCTCCCACGCTGACCGACACGAAGCGGCCCAGGGTGCGCCACTTCTGCAGCCCGGCATCCGGACGCATGACGAGAAGCGCTGCGGCGCAAGCCCACCCGACATGATCGAAGTGCAGCGCAAAGCCAACCGATGAGGTGATCACCCCGATTACCCCGAGGAGGATTCCGTAGCCGAGGCCCGGCATCGCGGCCGATTGGCCGGTAGCGGGTGTCGTCTCGGCGATCCACGCCGGCGGAATGACGATCGCCACGACAAAGGTCGTCACCGATCCCGCGACGAACAGCAGGGCCAGGACGAGCCCGCTACCGAACCCGTCCTCGCTGAACCCGACGCCCACCAGGGCGGGGGCGATGACGACGAGAAGCATTGCCAGCCGCGGTCTGTCGATGCGACTCGCCAGCCAGGTGGCGCCGACCGGGAGCAGGAAGATCGTGGCGACCGCGGCCACCGGCCACGGTGCGACGGTGGCCCCGACGAGGATCGGCACCCCCAGCACCAGTCCGGCGATCAGGATGATGACCCGTCTGCGACGTTCCCGGGGGACTCCGGCGATCACGGCCGGGATGATCCCCACCGCCAGCGCGGCGCCCTTCTGGACATCGCCACCGGCCGCGACCACCACCGCCGGGATGACCGCGATCGCCGCGGTCAGGGCCGGCAACCAGCGCCAGGCGATCATCGGAGCCGTCGGAGAACTCATACCCCGAACCTTAGTGGTCTGCACCGAATCTCCGGAGCGGACGATGTGATGGCGCCCCTCCGCCGGCGGCAGCCTCTCGGTTCACTCCCTGCGGGTGATGTTCTCCCGCAGGAGCAATGGGACGCTCCGACATGGGTTTGCCCACCTCTCTAGGAGGACGAGTATGGCCACCGAATCTGACGCCGGCGACGAGCAGGCGCGTACGACTGCGATCGGGAAAAGGGCCGTACCGGCGACCAGCTACATCACCTGGACCGCGCTGGCCCTGATGACCGTGTCCTCGGTGGCGAGCCTACGGCCCGCGCCGACGATGGCAGTCTAGGGCCTGGCATGCGTGTTCCTCTACGTGTTACCGGCCATCGTGTTCCTCGTCCCGACCGCCCTGGTCTCCGCCGAGTTGGCATCCGGCTGGTCCGGCGGCGTGTATCGCTGGGTGACAGAAGGAATTTCGCCCAACATGGGCTTTGCCGCGGCCTGGCATCAGTTCGCGATGACCATCTTCTACTATCCGACGCTGCTGTCGTTTGTGGCGAGCACGCCGGCGTATGTGATAAATCCGGGGCTGGCCAGTAGTGTCGTCTTCACCGCGGTCGTGATCATCGTCGTCTATTGGTCCGGGGTGTTGCTCGCTCTGCGGGGTGGTATCGGTGTGATCGCCAAACTGGCGTCGAGTGGTGTTCTAGTGGGCACTCTCATCCCGGGGGCTTTGCTGGTTCTGCTGGGCGTCGTCTATCTGTTGCAGGGCAATCCGTCCGCGGCCCCGATGACCGGCGGTCACCTGCTGCCGGCCTGGACCGGCATCGCCAGCATCGTGCTGATCGTCAGCAACTTCGGCGCGTGCTCCGGTATGGAGATGAACGCGGTGCACGTGAACGAGTTGAAGGAACCAGGCAAGCAGTTCCCGCGCGCGATGTTCCTCGCGGTGATCCTGGTGCTGGTGATCCTGATCCTCCCGCCGCTGGCCATCTCTTGGGTGGTGCCGTCGGATCAGATCAGTCTGACCGCCGGCGTGATGCAGGCATTCGAGGTGGTCTTCGGCCACTTCGGATTGCAGTGGCTCGTGCCGATCGTCGGGCTGGCCATCGTGATCGCCTCGCTGGCCGGATTCATGACCTGGCTGTCGGGGCCGTCGAAGAGCTTGCTCCTGGTGGCTCAGGTCGGTGGGTACCTGCCCCCGTACTTCCAGAAGACCAACAAAGTCGGTGTGCAGCAGAACATCCTGGTGGTCCAGGGCTGGGTGACCACGGCGCTGGCCCTGCTGTTTGCGTTGGTGCCCGCGGTGTCCAACGCCTACTGGATCTTCATGACCATCACCACATCGGTGTACCTGTTGGTCTACCTGTGGCTGTTCGTCGCGGCCTACCGGTTGCGCAAGATCGCGCCCGACCATCCCCGCGGCTTACCGTGCGCCGGCGCTGCCGTTGTTGTGCGGCGTCGGACTCGTCGCCTCGATAGCGGCGATCGCGATCAGCTTTGTGCCGCCGTCACAATTCGGTGGGGGCAGTCCGTGGGTGTTCGTCGGGATCGTCGGCGGCGGGATCCTGTTACTCGGGCTCATCATTCCGGGACTGCTGATCTGGTTGCGAAAGCCGAGTTGGCAAACGGTCGTCGCGACCCCCGAGGAGAAGTCATGAGCCACAAGGCGATTTACTGGACCGTCGGCGCAGTGCTGGTAGTGCTGCTGGTGGTCATGCTGGTCAGCTACGACCACCATCGCGACAACGCCGAGGCCCGCGCCAAGGCCGATCAACTCATCAGCACGTTCCACGATCACGGGCTGGCCACCCCGATTCCGGCCGACCAGATCGCGCAACGTCTCGGCGACGACGGTGGGACGGTGTGTGCGGCGGCGGGCAGCGAGACTCAACTCGGATACCTCAAAACCCAGATCGGCGTCGGCGGCGAGTTCTACGTACGGCCGATCATATTGCCCGAGAACGTATTCGAGGGACTTCGTTTGTTCGTCGAGGTCTATTGTCCGGAGAATCTGCCGACAGTGGAAGACTTCATCGCTGACCAGCACTACGCGAAATGACCGGTACCGACGGGGAGGTGCCGTCGCGGCGACGATGGATATCGCTGGCCGCCACCTGCACCGCCGCCGGCCTCGTGTGGCTCGCCTTTGCCGACTTCGGGGTCGCCGCTTTGGCCCCCGGCGTGGGGGTGTTGATCGCCGGGCGCGGATTGATGGGGATCGGCGCCGCACTCATCCTGCCCGCGACACTTGCGCTGATCCCGGTCCAGTTCTCCGGGGCCGCACAGCTCACCGCCTTCGGGATCTGGCAGGCGGTCGCCTGGGGTGGCCAGGCGCTGGCACCCGCCATCGGCGGGGTGATCACCGACGGTCCGGGCTGGCGATGGCTGTTCTGGATCAATCTGCCGCTGGCAGTCGCCGCGGTGGCCGTGATCCGTTCCGTCACACCGGAAACCAGTGACGACACGGTCGATCGCCGTATCGACTGGCTGGGACTGGCGACCATCGGCCTCGCGATCTTCGCGCTGCTCTACGCACTCACCGATGGACCCACCGCGGGATGGGCAAGCCCATTGGTGCTCGGGTTGCTGGTGGCCGCCGTCGTCCTGGCGCTCGTCTGGGTCGTCGTCGAACGCAGGGTGAGCAGTCCGTTGGTGAATCTGTCGTTGTTCCGGCTGCGGCCCTACGACGGTGCGCTGATTGCGAACCTCACCATGAACCTCGTGTATGCGGGCCTCAGCTACCTGCTCGTGCTGTGGCTGCAGAATGCCCGCGGCTACAGCGCGGTCACGGCCGGACTGCTGATGCTGCCCGCGATCCTCGGCATCTTCGTGCTGATACCGATGGGTGGACGGCTCGAGAGCCGGGTCGGTGGCCGAATACCCGTCATCGTCGGCCTGGTGGTGCTCGGCGCTGGTCTGGCCGTCCTGACGCCCCTACAGTCAGACAGTTCGATGTGGCTGATCGTGGTGTCGCTCATCGTCATCGGCGCCGGACTGGGGCTGCTCTCCACACCGGTGTCCAACACCGCGGTCGGTGAGGTCCCGGCCGCGTTGTCGGGTACCGCGGCGGGCGTGTTCAAGATGTCGAGCATGGTGGGCGGTGCGCTGGGCGTCGCCATCCTCACCGCACTGACGCGTGGTCTCACCCTGGCCGATTCCGGCCACGCCGTGCAGCATTCGGGACTGACCGATGCCGAGGTGGATCAGGCGCACGCGGCCCTGGTCAACTCGTCCTCCTACGACGACGCGCTGTCGCGGTTGCCCGCCGAACTGCAGGACAAGGTGACCGCAGCAGTGGTCGACGCGTTCTCGCGCGGCCTCGGAGTGGCCATGCTCTCCGCGGCCGCGCTCACACTCGTTGCGGGCGCAATAGTGTGGGCGGTATGGCCGCATCGCGATCGGCAGCAGGCGCATGATGAGACGGTCGAATCCAGAACCGACGGCTGAGCCGTCGGACACGAATCCGAGAGATCCGGAGGGTGAGATGAGCGAAGAGACATTGCGGGAACGGGTGCGTGACCTGATGCCGCAGGCCCAGCAGGACTTGACGGAGATGGTCGGGTTCCGGTCGGTGCACGATGCCGAGCAGCAGCCGCCCGAGGAATGCGACAAGATGGTCGCCTGGCTCGAGGAGGCGTTCACCGAGGCCGGCCTCGCCGACGTGGCCGCCCACGAGACCGCCGACGGCAGCAAGGCGGTCACCGGGCACCTCGACGGCCCCGAGGATGCGCCGACGGTCCTGCTCTACTTCCATCACGACGTGCAACCACCCCTGGGCGATGACGAATGGGACTCGCCGGTCTGGCAGCTGACCGAACGTAAGGGACGCTGGTACGGACGCGGTGCGGCCGACTGCAAGGGCAACATTGCCACCCATCTCACCGCGCTGCGGGCGCTCGGCGGGGACGTGCCGGTCAACATCAAGATCATCGGTGAGGGCTCGGAGGAGCAGGGCACCGGTGGGCTTGAGGACTTTGTCCCCAAGAATCCCGAACTGATGCGGGCGGATACCATACTCGTCTGCGACTCAGGCAATTTCGCGGTCGGCAAACCGAGTCTCACCACCACGCTGCGCGGCATCGCCAACGTCGTCGTCACCGTCGAGACCCTGGGTTCGGCCATGCATTCCGGGATGTTCGGCGGTGCGGCGCCCGATGCCCTGGCGGCGCTCATCACCATGCTCGCCACGCTGCGCGACGTCGATGGGAACACCACGATCACCGGGCTGGACAACACCCAGTCGTGGGATGGCGTCGACTATCCGGCTGAGCAGTTCCGCACCGACGCAACGGTTCTCGACGGTGTCGATCTGGTGGGTTCGGGTTCGGTCTCGGAAATGGTCTGGGCGCAACCGGCTCTGACGGTCCTCGGCATCGACGCGCCGTCGGTGGTCGGATCGTCGGCGGCCGTGCAGGCCAAGGCGCGAGCACGGCTCAACCTGCGAGTGCCGCCGGGGATGGATGCGCAGGTCGCACAGGATGCGCTCGTCGACCACCTGACGGCGGCAGCCCCGTGGCACGCCCGGGTGAGTTTCGAACGGGAGGCCGTCGGATCACCGTTCGTCGGCTCCACCGGCGGGGTCGGCTACGACACG
Source organism: Gordonia bronchialis DSM 43247 (assembly GCF_000024785.1). NCBI lineage: Bacteria > Bacillati > Actinomycetota > Actinomycetes > Mycobacteriales > Gordoniaceae > Gordonia > Gordonia bronchialis. The sequence continues at coordinate 532,267 of NC_013441.1, forward strand.
CTGGTCGATTCGATGCGCACCGCATATGGCACCGACGTCCTCGTCCAAGGTCAGGGTGGCTCCATCCCGCTGTGCAATGTCTTCGCCGAGACCTTCCCCGACGCCGAGATCATGCTGATGGGCGTCGAGGAACCGCAATGCCTGATCCACGCGCCCAACGAGAGCGTGGCGCCGTCGGAGATCGAGAACATGTCGGTGGTGGAGGCGCTGTTTCTCCGGGACTACGCCGAGCGCTTCCGGCGGGGCGGGTAGCCCACCTGCTGCTGGTCGGCTCGGCTCAGCCGGCAGAAGGAGCGGCCCAACCAGCAGAAGATTGGTTCAGCCGGTCGTCCGAGGATCGCTGAATCGCTGCAGCAGAGCACCTTTCAGCTGTGGTCGGCTTGCCGCGACGAGAATGAAGGCGCATTCTCGGAAGAGGCGTTCGGCGTCGGCTCCCTGCAGCAACGCCTTGCCGCCGTCCGCGGCGACCAGGGCGGCAGCGGCATCGAGTGCGAGTTGCGCAGCATCGGCCCGCGCGACGAGGAGGCCGTCGGCGTCGGCGAGTGACGCGTCGAGTGCATCGCGGACCGTGTCGGCCCGCCCACGGAGGTGTCTGGCCTCCGCGGTGTGTCCGCCTGCATCGAGCAGAGCCGTCGCGCGGCGCAGCAATCCGAACGGCAACGTGCCGTTGAGCCGGACCCCGATGTTCTGATTGGCGAAGAAGTCGTCGAGGGTGACACGGCTCACCACGGCGTCGTCGGCGACCGGCAGGCCGTCCACGGTGAGCGAGACGGTGCGGGTGGCGTCGGCGGCGGCGAGATGCAGTCGTCGGGGCACGACGGCATCCGGCAGGTCCGCGGTGCGCACGATGGCTGCGATGACGTCGTCGGTCTCACAGTCGCGGGCCGAGATCTGCAGGAGATCGATGACGCCCCAGCCGCTGACGAACGGTGCGTATCCGTCGAATCGCCAGCCGCCGTCGGTGCGGGTCGCCGTCATCCGCGGTGGCGTCGGGACCACGCCGGCGTAGGCGACTCCGGCGCGCAGCCGGCCGGCGGTCACGTCGTCGAAGAATTCTGACCGCAGGGTGCTGTTGGTGGTGCCGGCCAGTGACAGCACCACGCCGTGATGCTGGATCCAGGTGAACGCGGTCGACAGACATCCGCTACACAGGACTTCCAGTATCTCGGTGACCTGCCCGAAGTCGAGTCCCGGTCCGCCGACCGGTTCGGGTGCGGCGATGCCATAGAGGCCGGCGTCGGCGAGGGCCTGCCAGTGCGATGCCGGTATCTCGCCGGTCCGGTCGATCTCGGCGGCTGCCGGGAACAGCACCTCGTCGGCGACGCGATAGGCCGCGCTGCGCAGGGACGTGCGGCGAAGGTCTGGTTTGTCGGTGGGTATCGGGGGCTGCGGATGCGTGTCGCCCGGCATGTTGCCAGCCTATCCGGAGGGTGACAATCGGCAAGGATGCGACATCCGAGGCGCACGATTGTGCCAGGAACGTCGCGTTTGTGACGTTGCGTCGTGGTCGGCCGGGTACCGATTTGTGCCATGTCGAGTGAAAGATCGGACCGTGCCCGGCATTGTGTGGCGGTCACCGTGGGACGGGTGCTATGAAGAATGGTTGGCCACATTTCCCTTCCCGGGCGACTCAATCGTCGGCCGATCAGAGTGAAAATCTGCAAAAGTCTTGCAGCACAGTGCATGTGAGTGGCATAAACTGCGAACGTGGAGCGGGTCGCGGTGGGGCGATTGTCATCGTCGACGCCGGCGCAGACGGGCCCTGGCACAAGCTTGGACACCCGCCGTGACGCCTGGATAGCTTTGCGCACATGACACATGGTGGTGCAGGTTCGCGAGTGATCATCCGGAATGCGCGGGTATTCGACGGTCGGGGTGACTCGGCGACGGCGGGACAGGACATTCTGATCGAGGGAACTCGGATCGCTGCGGTGTCGGACTCGCCGATCGGGGATGCACCCGGACAGGACACGGTCGAGATCGACTGTGGCGGCCGCTTCTTGATGCCGGGGATGAGTGACGCGCACGTCCACCTGATGGGCAACGCGAACAGCTACCTCGACTTCGTCATGGGCGCGACCGGGCTCCTGTTCGCGAATACGATCTCCGAAGCACGACGCATGCTGCATCGCGGCTTCACCACCGTCCGCGACATGGGCGGTGACACCGCTCCGGTCAAGACGGTCATCGACCGGGGCGACTTCGAAGGGCCACGGATCTACCCGAGCCAGGCGATGATCTCGCAGACATCGGGGCACGGCGACTTCGCCTTCGTCTACGAGACCCCGCACGCCTTCGGCGGCGGCGAGAGCCGAACCGACTCCATCGGTTTCACGCGCACGGCCGACGGGGTGGAGCGGGTGCTGACCGCGGTGCGCGAGCAGCTCCGAAAAGGTGCCTCGCAGATCAAACTGACGATCGGCGGCGGTGCGGCGTCGATGTACGACCCGTTGTACACCCTCCAGTTCACGCCCGACGAGATGCGTGCGGCCGTCGACGCGGCAGCGGACTACGGAACCTACGTCGCCACCCACGTGTACACGGTGCCCGGCATCAAACGTGCCATCGAGGCGGGCGTGCGGTCCATCGAGCACGGACATCTCGCCGACGAGTCGACGATCGCGTTGATCGGCGAGAAAGAGATCTGGCTGTCCATGCAACCGTTCGCCGAGGACGACCACCACTATCCGGATCCGGATCGGGCCGAGAACAACAAGCAGATCTGTCACGGCACCGAAGACGTGTACAACTGGGCCAAGAAACACGGGGTCAAGGTGGCTTTCGGCACCGACCTGCTTCTCGAACCACAGTCTGCGGCAAGGCAATCGGTGATGGCATCGCGGATGGGTGAGTTCTACAGCAATGCCGAGGCGCTGCGGATGCTGACCTCGGGCAACGCGGAACTGTTCGAGATGTCCGGTGAGCAAAATCCGTACGGAGCGGCGAAACTCGGGGTCATCGCGCCGGATGCGTGGGCCGATCTTCTTGTCGTCGAGGGTGATCCGCTGCAGGACATGTCCGTGATCGCCGACCCGGACCAGAATCTCACCCTGATCATGAAAGACGGAAACGTCGTCAAGAACACGCTCTAGACGATCGCGCAGGCCCCGATGGTGTGCTGCTGATCAAGGCGATACGAGTTCAAGGAGTGCAAGTGGCGGTGTCAGGCGACGAGTCGGCCGACGACGTGACCGCGGAAATCCCACCCGTCGAGGATGAGGTGGCTCTGCTGGTCGCCGACGGGATCGGCGTGCGAGCGACATGGGGCCACATTTACGGTCCCACCGACTTTCGCATCCTGCCGGGTGGGTTGACCGTGCTCGCCGGCTCCGGCGGGCGCGGACGAACCGCCCTGTTGTTGACGTTGGCCGGGCGGATGAAGCCCAGCTCGGGTCACCTGTGGGCATTCGGGCGGGTCAACGACGCCCATCACCTCTTTCGGCAGGCGGCGATCGCCGACATCGACGAGGTCGACGGCATCGTGCAGGCAATCAAGGTACGAGACGTCATCACCGAGCAGATCCGTTGGAGCGCACCCTGGTACAAGTGGGTGCGCCAGGCGCGGCAGGCCGATCTCGAGCGTGTGTGTGCACCCGTGTTCGGTGATCTCGCGCTGCCGTCGATGGATGCCTTCGTGGAGGAACTGCCCGAGTTGACCGCGGCGTTGTTGCGCATCGCGGTGGCCAATGTTCGTCGACCGCCACTACTGGTGGTCGGCGGTGTGGACCGGTTGACGCGGATCGAATCGGCGCGAACCCTCACCAGCCGGCTGGTCGCGCTCGGTCGCGAGCAGACGGTGATCACTGCGGACGTCAACGGGGCATACCCGGGACTTGGTGTGCGCGAGGTGATCTCGGTGGACAACCTCACCGATGACGAGTTCGTGATGCTGGAACAACAAGAACGGATCTCCTGACATGCTTGCTGCGTTCTCGCCGGGCAGCGATTTCAAACGCTACTATCGCGGCCGCATGCCGCGGCTGGCATTGATCGTGATCATCCTGATGCCGCTGATGTACGGCGCCCTGTACCTGTGGGCGTTCTGGAACCCGTTCGACGCGGTCAACAAGATTCCGGTGGCACTGGTCAACGTCGACCGCGGAGCAACGGTACAGGGCACACCTCTCAATGCGGGGAAGCAGGTTGCCGACGGGCTGATCGCATCCGATCAACTCGATCTGCACGTCGTCTCCGAGCAAGAGGCCAAAGACGGTGTGGAGCATGGCAAGTACTACTTCTCGATCACGCTGCCCGAGGACTTCAGTGCCGATATCGCCTCGCCGGCCGGCGGAGACGCGCGCTCGGCACAACTGATCTTCACCTACAACGACGCCAACAACTATCTGTCCACGGTGATGGGGCAGGACGCCGCCCAACAGGTGGTGAACAAGGTGGGCGCCCAGGTCGGTGCCACCACCTTCGACATCGTCATCAACGACGTCACCGGATTGATGCCCAAACTTCAAGAGGCACAACAAGGCGTCAACAAGCTGAACACCGGCATGCAGCAGGCCAACACCGGCGCCGGTGAACTCGCGACGAATCTGGTGACGGCGAAGAACGGTGCGGCGGAGCTGTCCGGCGGACTCGGTCAACTCGACTCGGCAGTGGTGCGAGCGACGGACCCGGTTCTGAACGCATTGAACGGCGCGAACACCGGGGGGCTGTCAGCGGTCGAACTCAACGCGCTCGTCTAACGCCTCGGTTCGGGTACCACGACGGTGTCGGATCAGCTTTCCGCAGTGGCAAATTCGCAGTCGCAGGCCAGTCGGACGGTCGATGGCGTCGTCGCAGCGCTGCGGGCGAGTCCAGACCCCAACATGCGTCGACTGGCGGATCTGCTGGCGCCGGTGCAATCGGTGCTGACCACCCAGGGCCTGGGCCCGGATGCCACCAATCAGCTCGCCCAACTCCGCAGCGATTCACAAGTTCTGTCCACACAACTGGGCAACCCCGGCAGTCCACTTCGAATGGGGTTGGGGCTCTTGCAGAGTGGCACTCTGCGGTCCGATGTCCTGGCTGTACGAGGTGCGGCAGGAGAGCTCAGTTCGGGTGCCTCGCAGTTGAGCAACGGTCTCGTCGAGCTGAGCAACGGGGCCGATCAACTGTCGTCGGGGACCAAGCAACTCGCCGCGGGAACATCGGAACTGGCCGGCCAGGTGGATGCAGGAGTGAAAGCGGTACCGCACTGGTCGCAAGAGCAGCGCACCGCGCTGGCCAACACCCTCTCCCAGCCGGTGGCCCTGCAGGAGAACACCCTCAACGAGGCCAAGACCTTCGGGACGGGATTCACCCCGTTCTTCTTCGGCCTGGCGCTGTTCGTGGGCAGCATCATCGCGTGGATGCTGTTCACCCCGTTGCAATCCCGGCCGATCGCACAAGGCCTCGGGTCACTGCGGGCCGTCCTCGCGTCCTTTGCCCCGACGTTCTTCGTCGGGTTCCTGCAGGCGACGATCCTGTACCTGGTCGTCGTGTTCGCGGTAGGCCTGCGGCCGACGCATCCCATTGGCACCTTTGCGTTCATGCTGCTCATGGTCGCGGTGTTCCTGGCGATGATCCAGATGTTCAACGCGGTGTTCGGGCCGGCCGTCGGCCGGGTGGTCACCCTGGCGTTCCTGATGGTGATGCTGACGTCGGCCGGCGGCATCTATCCGGTGCCGACGACCACCAAACCATTCCAGTACATCCACTGGGTCGACCCGATGACGTACACGGTCAACGGGCTTCGGCAGCTGACCGTGGGCGGTGTCGATCACCGGCTCTGGATAGCGGTCGGTGTCCTGACGGCGCTGACGGCGGTCTTCCTGGCAATCTCGACGTGGGCGGCACACCGCAACCGGCAGTACAACATGGACCGCCTCTATCCGCCGGTCGAGGTCTGAGATGACCATGGACCGGTAGACAATTGAGCTCGACCCGACCCCCCGACGTGAACCAACCGCACTGCCCTCCGAAGGAGACCAACGATCATGGCCAACCACACCAACGCCCGTACCACAACCAATATCGGTGACACGCTGTCGCTCAACCCCGTGTTCGTCCGCCCCGGGGAGGCGAGCTCCCCAAGTTCACCATCCCGGACGGCATGAGCCTGCCTGAGACGGCGTATCAGATCGTGCACGACGAGGCCATGCTCGACGGCAACGCGCGACTCAACCTGGCCACATTCGTCTCCACCTGGATGGACGCGGAGGCGAACAAGCTGTACGCCGAGACCTACGACAAGAACATGATCGACAAGGACGAGTACCCGCAGACCGCGGCGATCGAGGACCGCTGCTGGAAGATCATCGCCGATCTGTGGAACGCGCCGGACGTGGACAACGCCATCGGTACGTCCACCATCGGCTCGTCGGAGGCCGCGATGCTGGGTGGCCTGGCACTGAAGCGTCACTGGCAGGCCCGGCGTCGCGCGGAGGGGAAGTCGACCGAGAAGCCGAACCTCGTCCTGTCGACGGCGGTCCAGGTCTGCTGGGAGAAGTTCCTCAACTACTTCGAGGTCGAGCCACGCTGGGTGCCGGTCTCCGAGGAGCACTTCGTCTTCGACGGTCACGATCTCGAGAATTACGTCGACGAGAACACCATCGGCGTCGTGGCCATCATGGGCGTCACCTACAACGGTCTCTACGAGCCGGTGAAGGAGATCTCCGCCAAGCTCGACGAGATCCAGGAGAAGACCGGACTCGACGTCAAGATCCACGTCGACGGTGCGTCGGGGGCCATGATCGCTCCGTTCTGCCAGCCCGACCTCGAATGGGATTTCCGGGTGCCGCGGGTGGTGTCGATCAACACCTCGGGACACAAGTACGGCCTCGTCTATCCGGGCCTGGGCTGGATCATCTGGCGCGACACCGACGCACTGCCGGAGAGCATGGTGTTCCACTGCAGCTATCTCGGTGGCGACATGCCCACACTCGCACTGAACTTCTCGCGGCCGGGCGCACAGGTTCTGCTCCAGTACTATCAGTTCCTCCGGCTCGGCCGGGAGGGCTATCGACAGGTCCAGCAGGGCTCTCTCGACGTCGCGCAGTACCTGTCCGCCGCGATCGCCGAAATCGGGCCGTTCGAACTCGTCAGCCAGGGTGACACCACCCCGGTCTTCGCGTGGCGGCTCAAGGCGGGCCACACCGACAAGTGGACGCTGTTCGATCTGTCCGACCGGCTTCGCATGAAGGGGTGGCTGGTACCCGCGTACCCGATGGCCGACGGTCTCGCCGACATGACGTTGCAGCGCATCGTCGTCCGGGCGGGTCTGAGCCGCGACCTCGCCGACGCGCTGCTGCGGGATATCGAGGGCGAAGTCGACTTCCTGGACCAGCTGTCGGGACCGCTGCCGCGGGAACTCGAAGGATCGCATTTCCACCACTGATCACGGTGCCGTTGCGATGACGACATTCTCGAGGATGCATTCCTCGTCACCCGGACAGGTGGTACTCGGATGACCGAAGAGGCGCTCCCCGCCGGGGCGGCGTCGGGGCCGTTCTTCGACCTGCCGCCCGGTGTGGACAGGCGGCTGCTGACACCCACCCTGACCAAGCAGTGCGTGGGCTTCATGATCGGTTCGTCCCTGTTCGCGCTGGGTTCCGCGCCCGGGTTCGGGCATGTGGTCGGCGCATCGGTGGTCAACCTGTGCTTCTTCGTGGGCGCGTGGTTCTTCACCGGCGCCGCACTCATCCAGCTCCTGCGCAGCGGCCGGGTCACGGTTCCCGTCTCCTACCCGCCCGGAACGATGGTGCGTGCGGAATGGCTCGCGGCCGCGACCCAGTTCTTCGGAACTCTGCTGTTCAACGTCAGCACGGGCGCCGCGCTGCAGGCCCATACGATCGCGGCGCAGAAGCACCTGGTGTGGACGCCGAATGCGGAGGGCTCAGTCGCCTTCCTCATCAGCGGATTCTTTGCCCTGGTCGCCTATTCCCACACCGGCGGCGGCTGGGCACCCCGACGTGCGGACTGGTGGTCGGGACAGGTGAACATGCTGGGCTGCGTCGCCTTCGGCGTGTCCGCGGTCGGGGCCTACATCACCCCGAACGGGGTGACGGTGGATGCCGTACTTGCCAACGTGGGTACATTCGTCGGCGCTGTGTGCTTCTTCATCTCGTCATTGTTGGTATTGCCGGCATTGTCTCGAAACCCTGGAAACGGGACCGGATTTCAAGCGACAATGGCGTGCGAACCCGACGAATAGGTAAGCAAAGTCCTTTGCGGGTGGCGAAACAGGGTGTGACATGATCACACCAGAATGGGGGCGCCGAAGCAGAGGAGCAGGCGTGAACCAGTCTCGTCCCGGTCTTTCCCCCGACGTCCTCGAGTACTGGCGGCGCGCCATCGGTGTCGACCATCCGCTGGGGTCGAATCCGTCTCGGCAGATCCGGTTTCGCGGGGCAGATGCCCTCGACGGGCACATTGCTTTGCTCCACATCGAGCCCGAGGACCCGGAGGGTTTCGAGCAGATTGCCTATTGGGTGCCGCTGACACACATCCAGGCGTGCTGCATCTTGCAGACCCCCACCCGCACGCGACGAACCCCGGACCTCATCCGGGAGTTTCCGTCGAATGATCTGATCATCGCGGTACATTCCATGGGAAGTGTCACCGGACGCGTCAACGGCTTCGAGTATGCCTGCCGGCCCGGCCAATTGACGGTCACCGACAATCGGTTGCCCTACGACGTGACCGGTCACGGGGTGACCGACCCGACCGGGATCTGGGTTCCCGCGGCACTCTTGGGCGCAGATATCGCGGCGGGTGCCACGGTGCCACCGATACCCCGCGATACGCCCCTCACCCGAGCGTGTGCGGCGCTCGTGGTGGGACTGGCGAAGGACGTGGCCGCGCGTGGCGACGAGATCGACGACGACACCGAGTTGGCCGCGGTCGAGGTAGGCAGCGGGCGGCAGACAGCGGCGAGCCCGCGGCCTCGCTCAACCCATGAACGGCGTCGCCGTGCTCGGCAGCGGTCGTTGCGTCATGACCGGTACGTCACACGGTGCACAGCGGCGAATAGTCGCTGCGCCCACCGGTTGTCGGTGAGATGAGGAAGGTGCAGGAGTTGTAGCCGACGCGTTCGATCTCACCGCGCAGACGGCGCAACTCGGATGTCGGGACCACCTTGTCGCGGGACAGGAGGAAGCCCGACGATCGCGTCGGATCACCGACGATCGCGTAGCGGTAGGGGGCCGTGGGTGTCCTGCCCTCCTGTAGCCAGGCGACGATGTAGTTCGGCCGGCCGCCCGGATCAATACTGTTGGGGGTGAACGGGAATCGGACACTCAGCTGCGCGTTGGTCGTGGTGTCGACGACGGTGGCCTTGCCCTTCACCCCGTCGATCTGGCCGAAGGGTGAGGTGCACTTGTTGTTCACTCCGATCGTCGTCTTGTTGATGAGCGTGTAGGTGGCGTTGGTGTCGCGTGCACAACGAATCCCGAAGAACGACGGTACGGTCGCGAGTTGCCACCAGGTGCCCAGGTAGCGCTGCACATCCAGAGAGGGCACGGGTTTCAGCGGAGCGGCGTTGGCGGCCGAGGTGCCGGCCAGGAGACCGAGTCCGGTCAGGACCGCGACGAACGCGGCGATGATCGATCGGGTGAGGGGCGCTCGCAACATGTGATTCCTTCGCGGTCGGATCGTGCGCTGGATGGGTCCGGTCAGCGATTCGATGCGAGGGGATCAGCGGATGGGTGAGCCGCCACAACAGCGGGCGGGACACGGTCCTGCCGTGCCCCGCCCGCCGTCTGGTTCGTCGGCTCAGCCGTTGTAGACGTCGTTGGGCTTCCAGGTCGCGACCGCCCAGATGACGATCAGATCGAGCACGATGATCAGGATCGCCCACGCCGGGTAGTACGGCAGCCACAGCAACTGCGCGATGATCGACAACGACGCGATGATGATCGCCGAGACCCGTGCCCAGTCGGCGCCGACCGCGAGTCCACCCGCGATGAGGATCGCGATGATGCCGAGGATGAGGTGGACCCAGCCCCAGGTGGTCAGGTCGAACTCGAACACATAGTTGGGGGTCCGCACGAACACCTCGTCATTCGCGAGCGCGGAAATGCCCTGGAACACGGCCACCAGACCTGCGACGAACAGCAGGGCGGCCGCGACGATGGAAATACCGAAGGCGAAACCGCTCTTGGCGGACGAATTCGCTTACTGATCAGTGTTGCTCATGAGATGACGACCTCCAGACTCGGCAACTGCAGGGTTTGACCACATGATCGTGCCGGATGGTCCCCCGCGAATCACCCGAAACGGATGATCCGGGAGCGGTTGCGGTCACCGTGACGGCAAAGCATCCGTCTGGAGCAACGGTCTGACCTGCCGATTTAGTTGTCCGCAGGTCTCGGGGGTAAGCTATCGCAGGTTGCACACGGGGTGTGGCGCAGCTTGGTAGCGCGCTTCGTTCGGGACGAAGAGGTCGTGGGTTCGAATCCCGCCACCCCGACGCTAGGTTGAGATAGCAGAAGAGGCCCTGACCAGTTCCTTTGGTCAGGGCCTCCTCGTTTCTGAGCTCGGCTGCGCGGTTCGTCGTCGGCGAATCCGCCGATCGGACACCATGACTGTGTGACCATGGCCACATGGCAACTCTTCTGACGTCAGACGAGCTCGACATCTCCATCCTCTTCACTGAACCCCTCACCGAGGTCCTGCCGTTCGTTCGGGCGGTAATCATCAAACGCGAACCCCTCGATCTGCTGACCGGTGGCGACAGCATCGCCCACGTCATCAACCTGGCGAACCTCACACAGTTCCAGCTGGCCGAGACCGAGGCCGACGAGCTGGACCCGGAGCGTCGGACCGTGGTCCTGTCGCTCGCGGAGGTGCGGGCCGAGGAGGTCGCCGACGGTGGGGACGAGTAGTCACGACCGTCCCGTCACGGTCCGCACCGACGGGCCGGTCACCATCGTCGGGATCAATCGGCCCGAGGTGCGCAACGCCGTCGACCGCGTCACCGCCGAGGCGCTGGCCGACGCGTTCGGCTCCTTCGACGCCGACCACGCGCAATCGGTCGCCGTCCTCTACGGCGAGGGCGGAACCTTTTGTGCCGGGGCAGATCTGAAGGCGATCGCATCAGGGGGCGGCAATCGGGTTGCCGTCGATGGTGATGCGCCGATGGGGGTCTCGCGGATGCGGATGTCCAAACCGGTGATCGCGGCGATCGCCGGGCATGCGGTGGCCGGGGGGCTCGAACTCGCGTTGTGGGCCGATCTTCGGGTCGCCGAGGAGGACGCGGTGTTCGGCGTGTTCTGCCGACGCTGGGGTGTGCCGCTGATCGACGGCGGCACCGTTCGGCTGCCGCGGCTCATCGGGCGCAGTCGCGCGATGGACCTGATCCTCACCGGACGGCCGGTGTCCGCGGCCGAGGCACTCGACATCGGGCTCGCGAACCGGGTTGTGCCGCACGGTGAATCGTTGGACCGCGCGGTCGAGCTCGCCCGCGAGTTGAGTGAGTTCCCGCAGACGTGTCTGCGGCACGACCGGCTGTCGTTGCTGGAGCAGGGCGGCTTCGACGAGGCCGACGCCATGCGTAACGAGTTCGCGCACGGGATGGAATCGCTTGCCGCGGATGCGGTATCAGGTGCGGCGAGATTCGCCGACGGTGCGGGGCGGCACGGCGATCGGGCGTGAAAATTCAGCCGGTGCGGCGCCGTCGGCCACTGGAAGTGGGGAAGAAACTTCCTCCTCCTGCAATTGGTTCTTCCGCCGACTGCAAACGGAGGAGGAGCAGAATGCAGGAGGATGAATCGTGTTGTGGTGCTGGCCCTTCGTGGCTCGTCGCTAACGCTCCTCGCACCTCAGGGGGCGTGGGGCCTCACACACCCAGTTGCGCAGCCAGATCCAGGAGATCGGTGGCGTGCAGGTCGTTGTCGGCCGAGCCCGCGTCGTCCTTGGGAGCGCCGCCCCATTCGTCGGGACGCTCGACGAAGGCGCTGCGCAGACCGTAGGAGCGGGCGGCGTCGAGGTCGGTCTGGTGGGTGGCCACCATCATCACCTCGTGCGGCTCTGCCTCCATGAGTTCGGCAAGCCCGCAGTAGGTTTCGCGGGCTGGTTTGTAGTGGTGCCAGAGGTCGGAGCCGCCGATGAAGTCCCACGCGAAGTCGTTGTGCTTGGCCATCTCGGTGAGCAGGGCGACGCTGCCGTTGCTCAGCGCGCACACGGTGAATCCGGTTGCGAGGCGGCGTAACCCGGGCGCCGCGTCGGGCCATCCGGGGATGATGCGCCAGGCGCGCACGAGGCGGCGGGCGGTGTCGTCGTCGACGGTGACCCCGAACTCCGACGCCACGTCGGCGAGCGTCTCGGTCTGCAGGTCGTCAAGACCGCGCCACCCGAGATCGCCGGCTTCGACGCGGGCGAGGATGGGGCCGTACCGGCGCCGCCACTCGCGAGTGAACTCGGCCGCGTCGACGGCCGGCAGTTCAGCCCCGACCGCGCCGGAGATGCCGGTGAACCAATCGGTGACGGTGCCGAAGGTGTCGAAGGCGAGGACGCGGACGCCGGTGGTCGCGCTCAACTGGTTTCGGTGGCCAGCTGCGGCAGCGAGTGGTCGGCGTCGAACTCCGCATCCCCGTGCGACACCGGGGTCAGGGTCAGCAGGCTCGCCTCGGGGCGGCAGCAGAACCGGGCCGGGGCATACGGTGAGGTGCCCAGACCGGCGCTGACGTGCAGCTTCATCGTCGACCCCCAGTTCGACGGGCCCTTGACCCGCGACCGGTCGATGTGGCAATTGGTGACGATGGCGCCGAAGAACGGCAGGCACAGCTGGCCGCCGTGAGTGTGCCCGGCCATCACCAGGTCGTAGCCGTCGGCGGCGAATCGGTCGAGGACCCGCGGCTCGGGGGAGTGCGTCAGGCCCAGCCGGAGGTGGGCGAGCGGGTTGGGACGGCCCTCGACGGTCTCGTAGCGGTCGCGTTCGATGTGCGGGTCGTCGACACCGGCGGCCACCACCCGGACACCGCCGACCTCGAGTTCGCGGACGGTGTGCGTGGCGTCGAGCCAACCGCGCTCGGTGAACGCGGCACGCAGATCCTGCCAGGGCAGCGGGTCGCCGTGGCTGCGCTGGTGGTCGGTCTTGAAGTACTTGAAGGGGTTCTTCGGCCGCGGCCCGAAGTAGTCGTTGGAGCCGAAGACGAACAGGCCGGGTCGCGACAGCAGCCCACCGAGCGACTGGATCACCGCCGGCACCGCCTGCGGGTGGGCCAGGTTGTCGCCGGTGTTCACCACGAGGTCGGGTTCGAGTGCCTCGAGCTCGGACACCCACGCCTGCTTGAGCCGCTGGTTGGGCATCATGTGCAGGTCGCTGATGTGCAGCACCCGCAGCGGGGTGGCCCCGGGTTCGAGCACCGAGAGCGTCGTGTGGCGCAGCGCGAAAGCGTTGCGTTCGATGACCGTCGAATAGAGCAGGCCCGCGGTTGCGAGACCGGCGGCGCCGGCCAGCACACGGAGGGGGGCCTCGCGGTTGGCGAGTTGGACCATCCGTTCAGGATACGCGGGCCAGGCTCACCCGGGCAGCTGGATGACCACCGGTCCCACGCCGGGCACCTGCACGGTGGTTTCGGTCGGGCCGTTGCTGTCCCCGGCGGCACGGCGGCCGTTGCTGACGTAGATGGTGATCACGCTGCCGGGCATCGCCGAGTCCGACGGCGCGGTGAACACCACCGTGCCCTGCGGGCGGGCGCTGTCCACGTCGAGCTGGCTGACCTTGAACCCGGCGGCCTGCAGTCGTGCGGTCGCCGCACTCGCGGTCAGCCCGGTGACCCCGGGAATCCGGCCGCGACTGCTGCCACTCAGGTACTCGGGATCATTCGGTGGGAGACGGACCGGACCGAATTTGGTGGCCACCGGCAGCATCCCCTGATACCAGGTGCGCGCCGGCTCCATACCGCCGTAGAGGTTGCCGTCGTAGCAGGACCGCAGCGGGCTGCTGCACACACCCTGCGGGTTGGGGCCGTCGCTGTAGACGTAGGCGGCGCCCGCCAAGCGGTTGGTGAAGCCGACGAAGGCCGAGCTGCGGTGGGCCTCGGTGGTGCCGGTCTTGCCGGAGCTCGGCAGCGTCCAGCCGATGGACCCGGCGGCGCCGGCCGAGGTGCCGCCGCCCTTGTCGTCCTGGCTCATCGCGTTGGCCAGCGTGTTGGCCAGCCCCTCCTCGACGACCTGCTCGCAGGCGGGCCCGTTGAACGGCACGGACGTCAGCGCGGGACGCCCCGACGGATCCATCACCGGGTTGCCGTAGGCGTCGCGCTTGATGCGGCTGATCGACTTGATCGGGTTGGGCGGGCACCAGGTGCCGCCGGAGGCCAGCGTCGCCGCGACGTTGGACAGTTCCAGCGCGTTCAGCGGCAGCGGTCCCAGCGTGAACGACCCGAAGTTCCCGTCCTTGACGTACTGGGCCATGCTCTTCTCGCCGTAGCCCGACGACCCGGGCACCGTGTACGAGCGCAGCCCCAGCCGGACGGCCATGTCCACGGCCGGTTTCACACCCGTCTGCTGCAGGAGCTTGACGAAGGCGGTGTTGGGCGACTGGGCCAGCGCCTGCGTCACCGACATCGACGCCGGATACCGGCCGTCGTTCTTGACGCAGTACGCGTTGGCCGGGCAGCCATTGGCGCCGGCGCTGTTACCCATGCCCTCCACGGCGACGAAACCGGGGACGGGGATGTTGGTGTTGATGCCGAGGCCCTTCTCCATCGCCGCGGCGACGGTGAAGATCTTGAACACCGAGCCGGCGCCGTCGCCGACCATCGAGAAGGGCTGCGGCTGCATCGTCTGGCCGACGCGCAGGTTGAGCCCGTAGTCGCGGCTCGACGCCATCGACACCACGTCGTGGGACTGTTTGCCGGGCCGGATGAAACTCATCACGTCGGCGACGCCGTCGGCGTCGGGGCTGGCCTGGGTCTTGACCGCGCGGACCGTCGAGCGCTGGACCTCGGGATCCAGCGTGGTCTGGATGATGTACCCGCCGCGCAGCACGGAGTCACGCGACATCCCGTTCTCGGCGAGGAACTGCATCGCGTAGTCGCAGAAGAAGCCGTTGTTGCCGGCCGCGATGCACCCCTGTTGCGGCGTGACCGGACGTCGCAGTACACCGAGCGGCGCGGTCTTGGCCGCGGTCAGTTCGGCGCTGCGTTCGGGGAAGTTCTGGATCATCGTGTCCAGCACGGTGTTCCGGCGGGCCGTCGCCGCCTCGGGATTGGTGTAGGGGTTCAGTGCCGAACTCGACTGCACCATGCCGGCGAGCAGTGCGGCCTGCGCGACGTTGAGGTCTTTGGCCGGGATGCCGAAGTAGGTCTGTGCGGCGGCCTCGATGCCGTAGGCGTTGTTGCCGAACGGTACGACGTTGAGGTAGCGGGTGACGATCTGCTTCTTGGCCTCCTGCTTGGCCGCGGCGTCGTCGAGTCCCTTGTCGCGTTTGGCCGCATCGATCAGGGACTGCTCCATCGTCAGGGCCATCCGCACCTCGCGGAGCTTGCGCGCCGGCGTGGTCTCGATCGCGGCCTGACGTTCGGCCTCGGTGCGGGCGAGCACCAGCAGCTGGAAGTTCTTGATGTACTGCTGATCCAGCGTCGACGCACCCTGCTGCACCTCGCCGGACGAGGAGTTCTTGAGTGCGGCGCGGATGGTGCCCTTCCAGTCGACGCCGTCGTGCTCGAGGAAGCGGCGGTCCTCGATGGAGATGATCGCGCGGATCATGTCCGGCGCGATGTCGTTGTACCCGACCTGATAGCGGTACTGATCGAAGAGCAAGGCGATGGGTGTGCCGCTCGCGTCGGTCATCGTCGTCACCTCGGGCAGTGTCCCGTTCAGCAACTCCGACGACACGTTCTCCACTGCGGCCGCGGCGCGGTTGGAGACGACCCCGAGACCGCTGGCCACCGGGTAGAGAAGTCCGGCGACGAGCACACCGGACAGCAGGCACGCCCACGCGAGTGGCCACAGCTTCTTCGAGATCACACACGACAGGATACGTGTGATGCCAGAAACATTGCCGCACCTCGCCCGCGGAGGTTCGCCGGCCCCCCGCCGCCCGGGCTGAACTGCGCAAACAGCGGCGGGTTGCACGCATGTGCCATTTTCTTGGCCCCAGGGCTTGCATCCCCATGCACAGATCCCTAGATTGAGTGCAGAATGTGACTCACCTAACAATCACTTGAGATAGTGGTCTGAACAGCCCAAACGAGTTGGGACTTCAGCTCGCTCGGGCACGAGACATTCACGGTGTTCTGGGACAACGACAGACAGGGGTCGGCGGATGGCGAAAGCGGCAGTTTCCACCGGAGAAGAACGCTTGACCTGGGTGGCGCAAGCCCGGTGCCGAGGGGGAGACCCCGATGAACTCTTCGTTCGAGGAGCCGCGCAACGCAAGGCCGCAACCATCTGCCGGCACTGCCCGGTGCAGCTGGAGTGCGGCGCCGATGCGCTCGACAACCGGGTGGAGTTCGGGGTCTGGGGTGGCATGACGGAACGTCAGCGGCGGGCGCTGCTGCGTCAGCATCCCGAGGTCACGTCGTGGTCGGCGTTCTTCGCCGCGCAGCGACGGCGACAGCAGGCCGACGCGGTCTGACACACGATCACGACAAACATCGCCGGCCGGGTGCAGAACCCGGCCGGCGATGTCTGTTTCTGCCGAAGAAGGTCAGCCGCGGCCGGTGATCTGTTCGGCCACCGCGCGCAACGCCACGGCGTCGGCGACCTCGAACGGCAACGACGGCACTCCGACGATCGGCACCCGCGGGTGCGACGCAGTGAACCGCTGCAGCAGGTGGAGTTCGCGTTTGCCGGTCGCCGCGCGGTCGGCGTGGATGGCCAGCACCCCGCGGGTGAGTTCGTCGGTCGCCGATTCCATCGCCACCCGCGCCGACTCCTCGGACAGTGAGGTCAGATTCGGGTGGGTGCGGTTGAGGATCAGGCCCGCGAGCGGCATCGTCTCCTCGGAGAGCCGGTCGACGAAGAACGCGGCCTCACGCAACGCATCCGCCTCGGCCGCGGCGACCACCGCGAACTGGGTGCCCGGCTGCTTGAGCAGGGCGTAGGTCTTGGCCGCGCGATCCTGAAAGCCGCCGAACATCGAGTCGAGCGACTGCACGAAGGTCGCGACATCACGCAGCATGTCGCCACCGATGATGGTGGACACACCGCGCATCGCCAGGCTCATCGCGCCGGTCACCACGCGGCCCACGCCACGTCCGCCGCCGACGAGCATCTTCATCAGTCGGCCGGACAGGAACGAGGTCATCCGCTGCGGGGCGTCGAGGAAGTCCAGCGCGTTGCGCGACGGCGGGGTGTCGACGACGATCAGGTCCCACCGATCCTGCTCGATCAGTTTCCCGAGCTTCTCCATCGCCATGTACTCCTGCGTGCCGGAGAACGACGACGCCATCGTCTGATAGAAGGAGTTCTCCATGATGGCCGCGGCGCGCTCGGGGGTGGAGTACTCCAGCACCATGTCGTCGAAGGTGCGGCGCATGTCGAGCATCATCGCGTCGAGCGAGCCGGTTCCGGTGACCGGCGTGATCTGGACCGGTTGCGGGTCGTTGGTCAGCTCCGACATGCCCAGCGACTGGGCGAGTCGGCGGGCCGGGTCGATGGTCAGCACGGCGACCGTGCGACCGTGCTCGGCGGCGTACATCGCCATCGCCGCGGCCGTGGTGGTCTTGCCGACTCCACCTGCGCCGCAGCAGATCACGACCCGGGTCTCCGGGTCGGTCAGGATGGAACCCATCTTGAGGTCGAGGGGCATCACGCACCCGCTTTCTGCAGAAGGTTGGCGAGCTCGTAGATGGAGCCGAGGTCGACGCCGCGGTCGCCGAGACTGGGCAGTTCCAGCGTCGGCAACTCCACCTCGTCGAGCTGCGCCTTGGCGATCTGCTGTGCCTGCAGTCGGGTGGCGTGTTCGATGGTCTCGGTCAGCAGACCGGCGAAATCCTGGTCCTCCAGCGAGATCCCGGCGTCGGCCAGACCGGCGCGGATTCGCTCGGCGTCGATCTGTCCCTCGGCGATGGCGTCGACCTCCGAGCTGGGCAGATGCGCCTGGCTGACCCGGTTGATGATCAGGCCGCCGATGTTGAGGTTCTTCGCGCGTAGCTCGGCGACCGCCTCGATGGTCTCCTGGATCGGCATCGCCTCGAGCAGTGTCACGAGGTGGACGATCGTCTCCTCCGAATGCAGCAACCGGACGACGCCGTCGCTCTGATTGCGGATGGGGCCGGTCTTGGCGAGGTCGGCCATCGCCTTGGTGACGTCGAGGAAGTTGCCGATGCGACCGGTCGGCGGGGCGTCGACCACCACGGCGTCGTAGACGCGGTTGCCCTGCTTGTCGGTGTGGATGATCCGCTCTTTGATCTTCCCGGTGAGCAGGACGTCGCGCAGCCCGGGGGCGACGGTGGTGACGAAGTCGATGGCGCCGATGCGCTTCATCGCGCGGCCGGCGAAGCCGAGGTTGTAGAACATGTCGAGGTATTCGAGCAGGGCGTGCTCGATGTCGATCGCGAGCGCCGACACCTCTCCGCCACCCTCGGCGGTCGCGATGCGCGTGTCGGTCGGCGGCAGCGGCGGGATGTCGAAGAGCTGCGCGATGCCCTGACGCCCTTCGCATTCCACGAGCAACACCCGTTTGCCGTCGGCGGCCAGCGCGAGGGCGAGTGCCGCGGCGACCGTCGTCTTGCCGGTACCGCCCTTCCCCGACACGAAATGCAGGCGGGCTCGGGAGGCCGCATCCGGCCACGTATTGCCGGCGAATTCGGCGGGATCGACCGAGATCTCTTCATTGGCCACGGTCAACACCTTAACCACACCTATGGAGCGGTTAGGGTGGGTCCATGAGTGAAGTCACCGCCTGGGAATACGCGACCGTACCGCTGCTCACCCACGCGACCAAGCAGATCCTGGACACCTGGGGCGCCGACGGCTGGGAATTGGTGTCGGTGCTGCCCGGCCCGACCGGCGAGCAGCATGTCGCCTACCTGAAGCGGCCGAAGGGCTGATGAGTCCCATGACCTGGACGGACAAACTCGCCGAACTCGGTATCTCCCTGCCTGCGGTGGTGCCGCCGGTGGCGAGCTACACGCCCGCGGTGCGCACCGGTGATCTCGTCTACACCTCCGGTCAGCTCCCGATGGTCGACGGTGAACTCGTCGCCCGCGGCAAGGTGTGCGACGGCGCGGAGGGGATCGTCGATCCCGAGCAGGCGCGGGCAGCCGCCCGGATCTGCGCGCTCAACGCACTGGCCGCGGTCGACGCACTGGTCGGCATCGACTCGGTCGTCCGAGTGGTGAAGGTCGTCGGGTTCGTGGCGTCGGCAGCCGGTTTCTCCGGGCAGCCGCAGGTGGTCAACGGGGCGTCGGATGTACTCGGTGAGATCTTCGGCGAGGCGGGCGTCCACGCGCGGTCGGCGGTCGGGGTGGCCGAGCTGCCCCTCGGGGCGTCGGTCGAGGTGGAGCTGATCGTCGAGGTCGCGCCTACCCGGACGTGACCCGGAAGCTGCTTCGATAAGCGCTGGGGGACAACGACATTCGGGACCGGAACTGTACCCGCAGACTTTCCGTGCCCAGTCCGACGGCGGCGGCGACCTGCTCCACCGGGAGGTCGGTACGTTCGAGGAGTTGCGCGGCCACCCGGATGCGCTGGCCGGTCAGCCACCGGCCGGGACTCATTCCATAGGTGTCCCGGAAACGACGGTTGAAGGTGCGCAACGACATTCCGGCGTGATCGGCGAGGTCGGCGACGCCGATCGGGTCGGCCAGGTTGGCCACCGCCCATCCGGTGGTGGCGGCCATGCGGTCGTCGGACTCTTGCGCGGAAATCATTGCCTGGTGGTTGATTTCGGCCACCGCCTGATCGTGCAGACTCACCTGGGGTGAGCGCGGTGCGGCGCCCGGCGGCATGAACTGGGCCTGACCACCCGGCCGGTGGAAGGCGACGACGGTGCGCCGCGCGTAGTCCCGGGCGACGTCGGCGCCGTAGTCGCGTTCGACGAGATGTAAGCACAGGTCGATGCCGGCGGCCAGGCCCGCGCTGGTCAGCACGTCGCCGTCGTCGACGTAGAGCACCGACGGGTCGACCTCGACCGCCGGATAGCGCGCCGCGAGCGCCGCGGCGTCGAGCCAGTGGGTGGTGGCCCGGCGGCCGTCGAGCAATCCGGACTCGGCGAGGGTGAAGGCGCCGACACAGATCGAGGCGATCCGAGCGCCCCGGCGATGTGCCTGACGCAGCGCCGCGGTCACCGTGCGCGAGGGTGTGCGGCGTGCCGCGTCGTGGTAGCCGGGGATGACGATGGTGTCGGCGTCGGCGAGGGCTTCGAGGCCGTGCTCGGTGTGTACCGAGACGCCCGCGCAGGTCGGTACCGGTCCGGGATACTCGGTGCATGTGCTCAACGCATACCGGGGCGCGCCGACGTGACCGAACAATTGGACCGGTGCGGCCATGTCCATCAGGACCAGGCCCTCGGTGAGCAGGACGACGACGCGATGCGGGTTGTCCGCGCTCGACGAGGATGGCATACAGTCTGGTGGCACGAATAAAGGGTATACCGACATGAATGCCACTGTTGCGGACCGCATCGACCCCCGATGCTGAGTGGGTGACCGAGAGAGCCGTGACCGAACCCCAAGCCGCCCCCGAGCAGGACCGCGCCGCCGTCGCTCGACGTACCGTCGTATTGCTTTGCGCCGCACAGATACTCGGCGGACTGTCGATGGGTGCCTCGCTGGCGCTTGGGGCGATTCTCGGCGAGCAGCTGTCCGGGTCGGAATCACTGGCCGGGCTGCCGACGACGGTGCTCACGCTCGGTGCGGCCGCGGCGGGGCTCCCGCTGGCCGCCCTGGCGGGACGACGCGGCCGTCGCCCCGCGCTGTCGTTGGGGCTGGTGATCGCGGCCGTCGGTGCGACCGTGGTCGCCCTCGCGGTGGATCTCGGCTGGTTCGGGTTGCTGCTGGTTGGCATGGCCTGCGTCGGCACCGGGACCGCGGTGAGCCTGCAGGCGCGGTTCGCCGCGACGGACCTGTCGTCGGCGGCCACCCGCGGACGCGACCTGTCGCTGGTGGTCTGGATGACGATGGTCGGGGCGGTCGCTGGGCCGGCGCTGGTGCCGGCCGGGGCACGGGTGGCCGGCTGGCTGGGTCTGGCCGATCTCGCCGGACCGTTCGTGCTGGGCGCGGTGGGAAGCGCGGCCGCCGCGGTCGTGCTCTGGGCCGGGTTGCGTCCCGACCCCCTACGTCTCGCCGGCGGCATTCCCGGCGGCACACGTCGGGGATCGCTGGTCGCGGGCTTCGCGGTGATCCGGCGAACCCCGTCGGCGCGGGCCGCGGTGGGAGCCGTGGTGGCGGCGCACGCGGTGATGGTCGCGGTGATGGCGTTGACGCCTGTCCACATGCATCACGGCGGCGCGAGCCTGACCGTCGTCGGACTCTCCATCAGTGCGCATGTGGCGGGGATGTACGTGCTGGCGCCGGTGATGGGTGTGCTGGCCGATCGCGTCGGCCGGGTCCCGACGATCCTGCTGGGACAGGCCCTGCTGCTGACCAGCTGTGTCCTCGGGTTCCTGCTGGCGGACTCGCAGACCGGGCTCGTGGTGGCGCTGGTGATCCTCGGGCTCGGGTGGTCGGCGTCGACGGTGGCGGCGTCGACCCTGCTCACCGAGAGCGTCGACGTCTCGCTGCGACCACCCGCCCAGGGCGTGGCCGACACCTCGATGAGCCTGGCCGGAGCCGTCGCCGGGGCGTTGGCCGGCGTGATCGTCGGCGCCTTCGGATACTCGACGCTGGTGCTCGGCGCCGGGGTGATCGCGGTGATCACCGCGATCTATGTGGTCGCCGACCGATAGGGTCGTCTCAACCGGACGATGCGGAGGGGACGCGACGATGACGTCGGAACTGATCGGCCGCACCGGGGTGGTGACACTGGGTATCGGCGGTGGCGAGTCGCTCGGTGAGGTGGAACTGGCGATGGCTCTCGGTACCGAACGGTTTCTGGCCCGCTGCGCCACGCCGGTGGCCACCGACGAGACGGTACTCGTCGTCGGGGTGTCGCCCGGCCGGATCGTCGACGTCGAGCCGTGGGTCGCGATGCCGACCTGACCTGCGGGAGTGCAGCGACCGAATGAGTGCGGGCCCGCGGTGCAATAGGGTGGCCATAACCGGCCGATCCAGGGCCGTCGAGGCGAGGGGGATGACATGCTCGGCTACAACGTTCCAGAACCCGATGAGGCGATGCTCATCTCGGGCAAGAAGGCGCATGAAGGCGGCGCGCCATTCGATGTGGTTGTGGGACATGGTAAATGGGTGATGCCCTTCTTCCGCAAGGTGCGGTACCTGTCGATGGCCGTGCACGAGGCGCAGATTCGCGAGGTCTGCGTGACCACGCAAGGTATCCAGCTCGACGTGCGTGCGGTGATCGCACACAAGGTCGGCGGCGACGAGGTGTCCATCGTCAACGCCGGGCAGCGCTTCATCTCCGAGCAGTCCAATGAGATGAATCAGCTGACCGGACAGATCTTCTCGGGCCACCTGCGCTCCATCGTCGGGTCGATGACGGTCGAACAGATCATCCGGGAACGGGACACTCTTGCCCGGCAGGTGCTCGAGGCGTCGAAGCGGGAGATGGGTTCCATCGGCCTGGTGGTGGACTCGTTCCAGATCCAGTCCATCGACGACATGGTTTCCGGTTACATCAACGCGCTCGCTGCGCCGAACATCGCCAAGGTGCAGCGGGAGGCGGCTGTCGAACGCGCCCTCGCCGACCAGCAGGCCTCGAAGGCGCAGCAGGAGTCGCTGCGCAATCAGGCCGACTACGAGCGGGAGACCGCCATCAAGCGCGCCTCGATCAAGTCCGAGACCGACAAGGCCAATGCCGAAGCGGCGCAGGCCGGTCCGCTCGCGGAGGCGCGGGTGAGCCAGGAGATCGTTCGGGAGAAGTCGTTGCTGGCGCAGGCGCAAGCGGAACTGCGTGAGCAGGAACTGATCTCCGAGGTCGTCAAACCCGCCGAGGCGGAGGCGCGTCGTACCCAGATCATCGCCGAGGCCGATGCGAAGGCGGTCGAGATCTCGTCGGAGGCGGCCGCCAAGAACAACCGCATCGCCCTCGACCAGCAGCTCATCGAGCAGTTGCCCGCGCTGGTGGGTGAGGTCGCCAAGGGACTCGGGTCGGCCAACCTGACCGTGTTCAACGGTGCCGAGGGCGTCAACGAGATCATGACCGGCGTGATCACCCAGGGTGCGGCACTGTTGAAGTCGCTGCAGAACGATCTGTCGGGAACCGTGGTCGACGGACAGGCCGACACGCGGTAGCCGATAGGCTGCGGACATGACACCGCAACACCCGGCGTACGGCGAACTGCGTGAGATCACCCCGTTCGCGTCGGTGATCCTGTGCGACAACCCCGGGATGATGGAGCTCGACGGGACCAACACCTATGTGCTGCGGGCGCCGGGCAGCGACGAATGCGTCGTCGTCGACCCGGGCCCGCCCAAGCACAAGAAGCACGCCCGGCAGCTGGCCGAGTTGCCCGGGGTGGCGCTGATTCTCATCACGCACCGTCACTTCGATCACACCGGCGGGATCTCGCGGCTGCACAAGCGGACCGGCGCGCCCACGCGGGCCCGGCTGGCGAAGCACTGTCGCGGTGCGGCGCCGCTCCGCGACCGCGAGGTCATCGAGGTCGCCGGCCTGCGGATCACCGTGCTGTTCACCCCCGGCCACAGCGGTGACTCGGTGAGCTTCCTCGTCGAGCACGATGGCGAGCGCGCCATGCTCACCGGCGACACCATTCTGGGCAGCGGCACCACCGTCCTCGATCCCAGCGACGGTGGGCTGCGTGACTACCTGAACTCGCTCAACCGCCTCATCGTCGAAGGCGAGAACACCAAGCTGCTCCCGGCACACGGGCCCGACCATCCCGAGCTCATCCCGGTCGCCCGCTTCTACAAGACGCATCGCGAGGAGCGGATCGACCAGATCGTGGCCGCCCTCGACGAGATGGGCGTCACCGCGCACGAGGCGAAGCCGATGAAGGTGGTCCGCAAGGTCTACCGCGACGTCGACAAGAAGCTGTGGCCGGCTGCGCGGATGTCGGTCAAGGCGCAGCTGGAGTATCTGCGGGAGGCGTGAGGGCGTTGATCGGGCGCGTGAGGACAACGTACGTCGCAAGTGACGTACGTCGTCGGTAACGTAAGTACTGGTGAACGGCGAAAGCAGAGATCCCCGCAGCTGTTGATGCCGCGGGGATCTCTGCTTGATCGGGTGAGCGTCAGCGCGCGCGACGCGCCAGCCGCTCCGAGTCGGCGATCAGCACGCTCTTGCCCTCCAGGCGCAGCCAGCCGCGCTGGGCGAAGTCGGCGAGCGCCTTGTTGACGGTTTCGCGGGAGGCGCCGACGAGCTGGGCGATCTCTTCCTGCGTCAGGTCGTGGGTGACGCGCAGCGCGCCGCCCTCCTGGGTGCCGAACCGCTGAGCGAGCTGCAGCAGCTGCTTGGCGACGCGACCGGGCACGTCGGTGAAGATGAGGTCGGCCAGGTTGTTGTTGGTGCGGCGCAGGCGGCGGGCCAACACGCGCAGCAGCTGCTCGGCGATCTCCGGGCGGTCCTTGATCCAGGCGCGCAGGGCGTCGCGGTCCATCGACACCGCACGCACCTCGGTCACCGTCGTCGCCGACGAGGTCCGGGGCCCGGGGTCGAAGATGGACAGCTCGCCGAACATGTCCGACGGTCCCATGATCGTCAGCAGGTTCTCGCGTCCGTCCGCGGAGCGTCGGCCGACCTTCACCTTGCCGGACAAGATGATGTACAGACGATCGCCGGGCTCGCCCTCATGGAAGATCACGTGTCCGCGAGGAAAATCGACAGGCTGAAGCTGTTTGGTCAGCGCCGCGACGGCAGAAGGCTCAACGCCCTGGAAAATGCCTGCCCGCGCCAATACTTCTTCCACCTAGGGAGCCTTTCTCATCAGTCTGGAGATCTCGTGCGGGGTCATGTACTGAGCACGCACATCGAGCAACGCTACTCGCGTCCCCAGCATAAGTGTTGAATGGGTCACTTGTCGGGGGCCGCGGTGGGTGTGTCCACGCGGGACACTAGCTGGCTCGCTGGGGCGAACGGTGGTGTTCGTCGAATTCCGGTTCGTCCGATTCGGTCCGGCCGGTCGCTGACTCGTGCCGGGTGACGCGGCGGCTGCGCAGTTCGTCGAGGGCGGCGGGCATGCCCTCACGGGCGAGGGTGTCGACGTTCTCGGCGTCGGCGGACTCCAGGAAGTCTTCGACGTGCTCGCGGGAGACGGTCAGACGGTCGAGCCGGGCCTGGACCTTGTCCATCGCCATGGCGAAGAGCATCAGGACGGCCGGGAACAACAGCGCGGCGAGACCTTGCATGGGGACCAGTAAACACAATGAGACCCGCAGGTCCGGCATCGCAGAGGCGGACGTCACTGAGTTGTTACCAAGCGTGCAGCCGCGCGACGCCGCCCGGACGGCGCTGATCGACGCCGTGCCGGACGGGTGTTGTCGCCGGTCGGGCTAACCTGAATCACGTGAGCGCACGCACGAGCAAACCCGAGACCCACCTGGGACTGGTGCGGCGTGCGCGGCGGATGAACCGGACCCTGCAGGTCGCCTTCCCGCACGTCTACTGCGAACTCGACTTCACCACTCCGCTGGAACTGTCGGTGGCGACCATCCTCTCGGCCCAGTGCACCGACGTCCGCGTCAATCAGGTCACCCCGGCCCTGTTCGCCCGATACCGGACCGCGCAGGACTACGCGGGAGCGGATCGCACCGAACTCGAGGAGATGATCCGCACCACCGGCTTCTACCGGAACAAGGCGAACTCCATCATCGGGCTCGGGCAGGCACTGATCGAGCGGTTCGACGGCGAGGTGCCGCACACGCTGAATGAACTCGTGTCGCTGCCGGGCTTCGGTCGCAAGACCGCCAACGTGGTGCTCGGGAACGCCTTCGGGGTGCCGGGCATCACCGTCGACACGCACTTCGGCCGACTCGTCCGGCGCTGGGAGTGGACCACCGAGACCGATCCGGTGAAGGTGGAGCACGCCGTCGGCGAACTCATCGAACGCAAGGAATGGACCGACCTGTCGCATCGCGTGATCTTCCACGGCCGCCGTGTCTGCCACGCGCGCAAACCCGCCTGCGGGGTGTGCATCCTGGCCAAGGACTGCCCGTCGGTGGGCACCGGGCCGATGGACAAGGCGCAGGCCGCCGCGCTGGTGAAGGGCCCGGAGACCGATCATCTCCTCGAGCTGGCGGGGATTTCGGCGTAGTGAAGGACATCTCGACGACGTCGGGTCCAACGCCCCCGAGTCCCGAATCCCAGGTTTCTGACCCGCAACCTCGTACGTCCCGCTTCCCACCCGCGGCGCGCTGGACGCTGGTGTTCGTCGTGGTCATGGTGGCGCTCATCGTGGCGATCTGGCCCCGCGGCGACGACCCGGCACCGTCGCAGTCGGGGTCCCCGGTGGCGTCGGGACCGCGGGCCACCGACGCGCCCGTCAGCGACGACGAACTCGCCGCCGCCCGCCGGGATGCGGCGATCAACCCCTGCCCGGCGACCGGTGGCGTGCCTGGTCCCGACGCCGTGCTGGCCGGGATCACGGTGCCGTGTCTGGCGACCGGCGCCCCGATCGACGTCGGCGCGGCAACCGCCGGCCGGCCGCTGGTCATCAACATCTGGGCGACGTGGTGTCTGCCCTGCCGCAAGGAACTGCCCTACTTCGAGGAGTTCGCGCAGCGCGCGGGAGACCGCGTCACCGTCCTCGGTGTGCATGCCGCCGAAGGCGCGAGCAGCCCGGTCCTCGTCCTGAAGTTCCTCGCCGAGAACGGAATTCACCTGCCCAGCGTGCTCGACACCAAGGGTGCGGTGTCGGCGGCGCTGGGTGCGCCGCCGGTCTTCCCGAGCACGATCCTGGTGCGACCCGACGGCACCGTGGCCAAGGTGCTGCCGATCCTGTTCCACAGCCCGGATCAGATCGCGGCGGCGGTTGCGGAGAACCTCGGGGTGACGGTGTGAGTAGCGAACCGACGGTCGGGCCACTGGTTGACGCGGCGCAGATCCCGCCGTGGCTGCGCGGCCTCACCGGCAACGTCGACGCGGTGGCGCAGAGCGTGCTCAATCGTGGCGGCGACCGCGCCCGCTGGGCCACCATGTTCAACCGCAACCGCCGTGCGGCCGCGGTACTCGTGTTGTTCGCCGGCTCCTGGGACGCCGACCCGCAGCGGCCGGGTGGACTGCCCAGCGACGCCGAGGTGCTGCTGACCGAGCGCGCCCCGACCCTGCGCCAACACAGCGGGCAGGTTGCCTTTCCCGGCGGCGGCGCCGACCCGGGTGACGACTACCCGGTCGGCACGGCACTGCGCGAGGCGACCGAGGAGACCGGACTCGACGCCGCGGGCGTGCACGTCGTCGCGAATCTGCCCAGCTTCCCGGTTCCGGTGTCGAGCTTCGACGTGACGCCCGTGCTGGGCTACTGGCGCGAACCGAGCGAGGTGCGGGTGGTCGACGAAGGCGAGACGGCGCGGGTGGCCCGGGTCAACGTTCGCGAGATGCTCGCACCCGAGAACCGCTTCCAGGTCCGTCGGTCGGTCCTCGGCGGCCGGGTCTATCAGGGACCCGCGTTCTTTGTCGACGGCCTGCTCGTCTGGGGCTTCACCGGCGGGCTGATCGCCGCGATCAGCGAGGTCGCCGGGTGGGACGTGCCGTGGGACACCGACGACGTCCGTCCGCTCGACGAGACGATCGAGCGAGCGGGTAGCCGCCAGCAGTCCGGTTTTTCCGCGGTCCATCCGCCCGGGCCTGCGGTGTCGGACCCCGCGGTGTCGGACCCAGCGGTGCCGGATTCGTTGCCGTCGGATTCGTCGGCCGACGCCGGTGGTGGCCGATGAGTGGGTCGGCCTGGGTCGACCTCATCCTGATCGTCGTCGCACTGCTCGCCGCCGCGAGTGGCTACCGGCACGGGGCGGTCGCGTCGGCGCTGGCGTTCATCGGGGTGGCCCTCGGGGCCGTCGCCGGGCTGCTGCTCGCGCCGCACCTGATGTCGAAGTTCGACGACGTGCAGGCCCGGCTGCTGGTCGGGGTGGCCGTGCTGATCGTGCTGGTGGTCATCGGTGAGATCGCCGGCATGGTGCTCGGCCGGGCCGCGCGCAGCGGTATCCGCTCGCCGGGTCTGCGGGCCGTCGACAGCGGCGTCGGATCGGTTCTGCAGGTGGTCGCGGTGCTCGTCGCGGCCGGTCTGCTGGCCATCCCGCTGCGGGAGTCCGCCGAACCCGCGGTCGCCGACGCCGTCGGTGACTCCAAGGTGCTCGGCGGGGTCGAGGTGCTCTCCCCGCAGTGGGTCAAGGATCTGCCCAGCGACTTCAAGGCGCTCGTGGAGAGCTCTGGGCTGCCCAAGATCCCGTACTTCAACACCACCAACGTCGACCCGCCCGATCCGGCGCTGCTCGCGCTGCCCGCGGTAGCGCAGGCCCGCCAGAGCGTCGTGAAGATCGAGGGTCTCGCGCCGAGTTGCCGGCAGGCGCTCGAGGGCAGCGGCTTTGTGGTGTCCCCGGAGCGGGTCATGACCAACGCGCACGTCGTCGCCGGCACCCAGCGCCTCGAGGTGGAGGTGGAATCCGGCGAGAAGCTGACGGCCAGGGTGGTCCTGTTCGACCCGCTGACCGACATCGCTGTCCTCGACGTCCCCGGATTGAGTGCTCCGGCACTGAAATTCGCCGAACGGCCGGCGAAACCCGGTGACGACGCGGTGGCTCTCGGTTTCCCGGAGGCCGGACCGTTCAACGTGAGCCCGCTACGGGTGCGGACGCTGTTCATGCATACCGGCACCACCATCTATCAGACCGGTGACGTCACCCGCGAGGTCTACGCGGTGCGCGGCCTGATCCGTCAGGGCAATTCCGGTGGGCCGCTGCTGAATTCGGATGGCCAGGTGCTCGGGGTCATCTTCGGTGCCGCCGAGGATCCCGCGGAGGAGACCGGCTTCGCGCTCACCGCGGCCCAAGTTCAGCCCGACTTCACCCGCTCCGAACGCAGCAACCAGCGGGTCAGCACGCAGTCGTGTGTGCACCTCGAGCAGGGTGGGTGAAGCGATGCTCTCGTGAGTCGTCAGTACCACCAGGTCCGAGACTCACACCGTGACATGTAGCAGCTTGCCGAGCTGTTCGGTCACCGCATCGGGCTGTTCCTGATGGGCGAAGTGGGCGCTGCCCTCGATCTGCCTGTACTTGAGATGTGCGGCCCAACGCTCACTGGCGGCCATCACGCCGTCGAGGATGAACGGGTCGTCGGCTCCGCGGAGCGCCAGCACGGGGATGTGCAGCCGCTGATTCATCAGCTCCATGAACCGGAAGCCGTCGGGCCGGAACTGTGATCGGAACGCCCATCGCCGGTACTCCAGGCTGCAGTGGGCGACGTAGGGGATCTGTACCGCCGAGCGGTTGCGGGCCAGCGTCTCGGTGTAGTCGTCGGTGGCCTGCCAGGCCGCCGACGAGCGGGTTGCGAAGTAGTCGGCGATGAAAGCGCCGTCGTTGCGGGTCAATTCGCGTTCGCCGAGCCGCGGGAGCTGATTGCGCAGGAAGCCGCCGAGGAACTCCGATCGCTGCTCGGATTCCCGCACGACGCTGTGCCGCAACGCCCGCGGGTGGGGTGAGGCGATCACCGCGATGCGGTTGACCACCCGCGGATGCAGGGTGGCGGTGGCCCAGCAGACCAGCCCGCCGTCGGCGTGCCCGACGAGCGTCGCGTCGGTGTGTCCGAGCGCGCGGACCAGACCATTGGTGTCACCGGCCAGGGTCCAGCCGTCGTAGCCGCGGGGCGGTTTGTCGGAGTCGCCGTACCCACGCAGATCGACGGCGACGGCCCGGTAGCCGGCGTCGGTCAGTGAGACGAGCTGATGCCGCCAGCTCCACCAGAACTCGCCGAAGCCGTGCAGCAGCAGGATCAGCGGACGGTCGGTGAGACCCCGTCGGTCGAGCTCGACGGCATGGAAGCGCACGCCGTTGGCGCGCACATCGAAGTGGTGCCAGTCACCGGATATCCGCACGCTCGACGGATCGGGAGCCACGGAGGCTCAGCCCTCGCGCGCGGCCGGGATCTGCGGGTGAACCTTGCCGTCGGCGCCGGAGTCACTCGAACCGCGGTGCGGCAGCACCGTCGGCACCTCCTTGACTGTCTCGATCGTCTTGGTGGGCCCGCGCACCTTCTTGAACAGCACGTAGCCGACAACGGCGACGACGATCGTGATCACCAGCAGCAGGATCAGCACGATCAGATAGGCCAGCCATTGCGGCAGCCACACGTCGAGCAGCACCGCGAGGAAGATGAAGAAGAAGAAGCTCATGTAGAGCGCCATCAGGCCGGCGACGGCCAGCGCGGCGGTACCGGCGCCCGCCTTCTTGGCCTCCCCGACCAGCTCCGCCTTGGCCAGCGCCACCTCGGAGCGGAACAGGGTCGACACGCTGGCACTGGCATCCTTCACCAGGTTGCCGATGGTGGGTTCCCCGTTGCGGCCGAGGCTCGCGTCGGAGAGCGGGATCGATGGGACCGAACCGTGGGGGTCACGGGCGGGTTCGGGCAGGCCGGGCTCGTTGCGGCTCACAGCATCCTCCGTTGATCGGGTGATGGCCCATATGTTGCCATGCAGACCATCGTGGGGTCTCGCGCCACCCATGCAACCGCGCGCCGCCGGATGTGGGCATCCGACGGCGCGCGGTTCGGGGGCACTCGCCACGCGGACGCGAGATCAGGCCTTTCGGGCGCGGATGGCCTCGAAGACGGACGGGTCGACCAGTGTCGAGGTGTCGCCGAGTTCGCGGCCCTCGGCGACGTCTTTGAGCAGCCGTCGCATGATCTTGCCCGAGCGGGTCTTGGGCAGCTCGGGGACGACGTTGATCTCGCGGGGTTTGGCGATCGGGGAGATCTCCACCGACACCTGCTGGCGCAGTTCGGCGATGAGCTGGTCGCCGGTGTTCTCCACGCCTTCGCGCAGGATGACGAAGGCGACGATGCCCTGACCGGTGGTCTCGTCGGCGGCACCGATGACCGCGGCCTCGGCGACACCGGAGTGTCCGACGAGGGCGGACTCGACTTCCGCGGTGGAGATGCGGTGCCCGGAGATGTTCATGACGTCGTCGACTCGCCCGAGCACCCAGAGGGCGTGGTCGTCGTCGTAGCGCGCGCCGTCACCGGCGAAGTACCAGCCCTGTTCGGCGAAGCGCGACCAGTAGGTCTCGCGGAAGCGCTCGTCGTCGCCCCAGATGCCGCGCAGCATCGACGGCCACGGCTGATCGAGCACGAGGTAGCCCTGTTCACCGGCGCCGACGGGGTTGCCCTGGTCGTCGACGATGTTGGCCGAGATGCCGGGCAGCGGCTTCATCGCCGATCCCGGCTTGGTCGCGGTCACGCCGGGCAGCGGGGAGATCATGATGGCGCCGGTCTCGGTCTGCCACCAGGTGTCCACGATGGGGGCCTTGTCGCCGCCGATGACCTCGCGGTACCACTTCCACGCCTCGGGGTTGATCGGCTCGCCCACCGAGCCGAGCAGCCGCACGCTGGACAGGTCGTGGGCGTCGGGGATCTCCCGGCCCCACTTCA
The DNA here is from genome assembly GCF_000024785.1 of Gordonia bronchialis DSM 43247. Taxonomy (NCBI): domain Bacteria; kingdom Bacillati; phylum Actinomycetota; class Actinomycetes; order Mycobacteriales; family Gordoniaceae; genus Gordonia; species Gordonia bronchialis. The sequence continues at coordinate 563,839 of NC_013441.1, forward strand.
TGAAGGTGCGGATCAGCGTCGGCGCGATGTAATAGATTGTGACACCGTACTTTTCGATGATCTCGAAGTGGCGGTGCTCGTTGGGGGAGTTGGGCGTGCCCTCGTAGACCACCTCGGTGGCGCCGTTGGAGAGCGGGCCGTAGACGAGGTAGGAGTGTCCGGTCACCCAGCCGATGTCGGCGCCGCACCAGAAGACGTCACGGCCTTCCTTGTGGTCGAACACGTTGTGGAAGGTGTACGACGTCTGGGTGAGATAGCCGCCCGAGGAATGCACGATGCCCTTGGGCTTGCCGGTCGTGCCGGAGGTGTAGAGCAGGAACAGGGGGTGCTCGGAGTCGAAGGCCTCCGGGGTGTGCTCGGTGGACTGCTCGTCGACGGTGTCGGCCCACCACACGTCGCGGCCCTCGACCCAGTTCATCTCGGGATCGTGGTTGGTGCGGCGCACCACGAGGACCTTCTCGACGGATTTCGCCGCGTCGTCGCCGGTGCCCAGCGCCTCGTCGACCTGAGTCTTCAGCGGCGCCGGCTTACCGCGCCGGTACTGGCCGTCGGTGGTGATGACGAGTTTGGCCTCGGCGTCGTCGACGCGGGAGCGCAGGGCACCCGAGGAGAACCCGGCGAAAACCACCGAGTGAGTCAGGCCGAGGCGGGCGCAGGCGAGCATCGAGATGAGGGCTTCGGGGACCATCGGCATGTAGATGGCCACCCGGTCGCCGGCTTCGAGGCCGATCGAGGAGAAGTAGTTGGCCGCCTTGGACACCTCGTCCTTGAGCTGGGCGTAGGTCAGGTCGCGGTGATCGCCGGGCTCGCCGACCCAGTGGATCGCGACCCGGTCACCCTTGCCCGCATCGACATGGCGATCCACACAGTTGTAGGCGACGTTGAGTTTGCCGCCGACGAACCACTTGGCGAACGGGGCATCCGACCAGTCGAGAACCTGATCGAAATCGGTGTCCCAGTCGAGGCGGCGGGCCTGCTCGGCCCAGAACTCGAGCCGGTCGGCGTCGGCGCGATCGTAGAGTTCGGCGGGCGCGTTGGCTTGCGCGGCGAACTCGTCGGACGGCGGGTAGGCCTTGGTGGGGGTTGGCTGTGTGGCGGAAGACATGGGACTGGCGTGTGCCTTTCACTCTCGACGACAGTGGGAGATTCCTGTGACGGGGACCCATTGTGAGGGTAGTCACGTTGGGAAGTCGTTGCAGGTGCCGGTCCGTTCGGCAGCCCGGTATTCGCGGTGAGCGGTGTCGGCACGACGACGAACGGCAACTATCGTCGAGAGTCGTGACTACTGATCCGCTCGCGCCGCTGTTGGATCTGCCCGGCGTGCGCGATGCCGCCGACCGCGCGCGCGACGCACTGTCCGCGGTCCATCGTCACCCCGCCAACCTGCGCGGATGGGACAAAACGGCCACCGAGGCGTCGTGGCGTGCCGGTCGTTCGTCGGCGGCCATCGACGGCGGCAGTGTCGAACTCCGGCGGGACGGCGACTTCGACGACCCGATCCTGGCGGGGGCGATCCGGGTGGCGCAGGCTCTCGACGGTGATTCGCTGGACGGTTTGACGACCGTGTTCCGCCGGGCCCCGGCGCAGGCATTCGCGCGGCTGCACATGCTGGCCGCCGCGGGCCTGGTCGACGACGCCGACGATCTCGGTCGCCCCCGGGCGGGTGATGACGTCCCCGGTCGCCTCGACCTGCTCGGTCAACTGATCACGGGCGCGACGTCGGCGCCGGCGCCTGTGCTGGCTGCCGTTGTGCACGGCGAGTTACTCGGGCTGGCGGCCTTCCCCACCGCGAACGGGATCGTCGCGCGCGCCGCGTCGAGGCTGGTCAGTACGGCCACCGGCCTGGATCCGCACAATCTGGGCGTCCCGGAGGTGACCTGGCTCAAACGGGTGGCCGAGTACCGGACGTTGTCGCGGGCCTTCGCCTCCGGCACGCCGGCCGGGGTGGGGGAGTGGATCGTGTTCTGCTGCGAGGCGCTCGAAGCCGGTGCGGGCGAGGCGCGTTCGATCGCCGAAGCCGCGCGGGCGGGATAGGTCGGCCCGGGGCGAAATCTGTACGTGGGGGGTCGGCGGGGTGCACTATCCGATTGGGGCACCGCACAGGTTCAGATCTCGTCCTACCCCGGACAGCACCGCGGGCGGCCTCCCTGCCGGTTGTACCGGCCAGGTTGCCGCCCGCGTAAGCACGGACCCAAGTTACCAAGCGTGCAAGGTGGGTTGTGTTTGTCGCCTCGGCGAGGGATTACGAGCCAGGTCCCGGTGTCGGTCACCGATGCTGCCGTGTCGAATGGCCTCGAAGGGCCTCTGGGGTTTCTCCGCTGGGCTGGTTCCGGGGAACTCGCTCCGCCAGTGGATATCCCATGGGCGCTACCTGGTGATCGACTGTTCTCTGACCGCAATGTCGCAGGCGCACAACGCTTTTGCCTCTATGCGGCGCGCTCCGCGTGGGTACTTGCCGCCCGTGCTGGGAAGTGCTCGGCGTGGGGGTTCGATCCTTCTCTTCCGGGTCGAACTTTGCCTTCCGAGATTCCGTAACCCCCTTTCTACACCGTGACCACGGTCACATCAAGGGTCTGATGGGCCAATGTTGGGTGGCGTCGTCGCAGGGTCGGCTCTCTTACCGGACTAGGTTCCAGATTGCAAGCGGCGCAAGGTAACTGACCCGATCGCCGCGGCTGAGGCGACGACGAGCGCACCCGCGACGAGCGCCGGCCCACGTCCGGTGAACCGTGCGTGGGCGGGTTCGGGATGGGCAAAGCTCAGCACGCCCCAGCCGTGCTCGAGGGCGTGGCGTCGAAGTCGTTTGTCGGGATTGACGGCCACCGGATGGCCCACCGCGGCCAGCATCGGGAGGTCGGTGACCGAGTCGGAGTAGGCATAGCAATCGGCCAGACAGTATCCGTGGGTGGCCGCCATCGCGGTGACCGCGACCGCCTTTTCCTCTCCGTAGCAATAGAACTCGAGCTCACCCGAGTAGTGACCGTCGACGACGCGCATCTCGCTCGCGCGGATGTGGTCGGCGCCCAGCAGCTTCCCGATCGGCTCCACCAGTTCGCGGCCCGACGCCGAGACCAGGACGACGTCGTGTCCGCGCCGATGATGGTCGGCGATCAGTTCGGCCGCTTCGGCGAAGACGAGCGGGGCCACCACGTCCTGGAGGGTCTCGCGGACGATCGTCGCGACCTGATCGACGTCCCAGCCGCGGCACATGTCGGTGATGTGTTTGCGCAGTTGCTCCACCTGGTCGTGGTCGGCAGAGGACAGCAGGAATACCAATTGCGCGTACCCGGACTTGAGGACGGCACGGCGATTGAGCAGTCCGCCGGCGTAGAAGGGGCGGGAGAAGGCCAGCACGCTGGACTTGGCGATGACCGTCTTGTCGAGGTCGAAGAAGGCGGCGATCCGACGGCCGGGCGGCGGGCCGTTCGACGTGGTGTCGGTCACGTTCGCAAGCGTACGGCCCACGGCCGACAGCGTCGGACACTTCGGTCCCACCAGCCCTTACCTTAACTTACGGTACGGTAATAAAACTGCAGGTCCGATATGAAATCGTGACCTGGCAAAGTTCCTTTGTTGTAGTTGCAATGAATCGAACGGCGTGTGTATAGTCGGGGCTACCCGATCGATTCACTTCGATCGGCGCCTTTCAGCCCGACCCCCCGGGGCTGAAACGCGACGACCCCGGCCTCCTCCCCCCCTGGCCGGGGTTGTCCTCTTTCTGGGGGCCGTTTCTTCGGCCCCGACAGTTGCGGCGTAAGCCTCGGTTGTGCGGCCCCGATGTGTCAGTCCACGGCGTCCGGGTCGACATCACGTTCGCGGCGTCGTCGTTCCTGTTCCCGCGCGGTTCGTCGCTGCTCCTCGGCGCGGTCACGAAGCTGCTGGAGGAACTCGCGGTCGGCGTCGGGGTCGGTGGGCACGTAGCGACCCGGACTGTCGTATTCGGGAAACTCCGACGCCGCGCCCCGCGGACGCCGAGGCAGATCGTCGGCGGTGGGCCGGCCCACCGCCAGCCAGACCAGTGCACCCACCAACGGGAGGATGACCACCAGGATCACCCAGGCCATCTTCGGCAGGCCGCGCACCCGCGACTCGTCGGTGTTGATGATGTCGATCAATGCGATCACCAAGATGACGAGATAGATCAACCCCAGATATGGCAACGCGCCTCCCCTGCGTGATGTGAATTCCGGGTTGACTATAGACAATCTGGTGTCATTCGGTCGATCGTCCAGCTCGATAGTCACGGGCCGGGTCGGCGTCTTCCACAGGTCGTGCACCGACGGGCGGGTTGTCCCCAGAAGACGTTCCCCGGTGCGGCACCGGCGATTCGAGCCGGTTGGAGGTACGACGATTGGCTTCATGACCGATGACCTGCTCGCCCTGGTGGGCCCGGACCTGCTCGACGATGCGGCACGGTGCGCGGCCGCCGCGGGCTACCGGATGATCGTCGCCGATGCCGCCGACTGCCGGCGCGCGTGGCTCACATCGCGTGCGGTGCTGGTGGATCCGGCCGCCCTCGATCTGCTCACCGCGGCCCGCCCGCCCCGCCGCGACGGCGTCATCCTGGTCACCGGCGGTGAACCACCACCCCGGAGCTGGCGGCTCGCCCTCGACCTCGGGGCCGCGGATGTACTCACCCTGCCGGGCGACGACGGCCGACTCGTGCGGCTACTCAGCGAACTGCGCGCGCCGCGTCGCAGCCCGGCCGGCGCAGTCGCGTTGATGTCTGCGCACGGTGGAGCTGGGGCTTCCGTGCTCGCCGTGGCCGTGGGACTCACCGCGGCACGCGCGGCGACGCGGACCCTGCTGCTCGACCTCGACGATCTCGGCCCGGGCGCCGACCTTCTGCTCGGCATCGAGGACCGATCCGGTCTGCGATGGGGAGACCTGTCTCTCGAGGGTGGCGTCGTCGTCGGCGGGGCACTGCACCACGCGCTGCCGAAGGCCGAGGAGATGTTGTCGGTGCTGGCCTCGCGCGGCGACGATCCCCGCCCGCCGCGCGCCGACGCGGTGACCGCGGTGATCGATGCCGGCCGCGGCAACGGGGACCTCGTGGTCATCGATCTGCCCCGCACCGAGGGGGCGGTGACGCGGGCGGCGATCGAATCGGTCGACCTCGTCGTCCTGGTCACCACCCCGACGGTGCTGGGCTGCGCGGCCGCACGTCGCACCGTCGGGCGGCTGCTCGACGGTGTCCGCGTCGAACTGTGCATTCGCGGTCCGTCGCCCGGCGGGTTGCGCGCCGGTCAGGTCGCCGACGCGGTGGGACTGCCGCTGCTGGCGTCCTACCGGCCCGATCCCCGGATGGCCGCCCGGCTGGAATCCGGTCGGCCGCGGGTGACCCCGCGTAATCCGCTGGGTCGCGCGGCCGAGGTGATCTACCGGCGGGCCGCGCCCACCGAACGGGCCGTCGCATGAGCGCACACACCGACGAGGAACTCCTCGACCGGGTACGCGCGCGGCTGGCCTCCGACGCCGCCGAGCCGACCGCCGAGGTGATCGCCGCCGCAATCCGCGCCGAATCCGGCGGGGTGCTCGGTGACACCGATCTGCTTGCCGCACTCCGGTTTCTGCAGACCGAGCTGACCGGGGCCGGCAAACTCGAGCAGCTCCTCGCCGAACCCGACATCGCCGACATCCTGGTCGCCGGGCCCGACGACGTCTGGGTGGATCGCGGACAGGGACTACGACGCGCGCCGATCACCTTCGCCGACGAATCATCGGTCCGCCGACTGGCCGGACGGCTCGCGCTCGGTGCCGGCCGTCGCCTCGACGACGCGCAGCCCTGGGTCGACGGACAACTCGCCAACATCGGCCGTCGCGGCTACACGGTGCGCCTGCACGCGATCATCCCGCCGCTCGCCGCCGACGGTACCTGCATCTCCCTGCGGGTTCTGCGCTCGGCCACCAAGAATTTCGACAACCTCATCTCGTCCGGCGCCATCCCCGACGAGGTGGTCGGCGTGCTGCGCGAGATGCTGCGGGCGCGACTCGCCTTCCTGATCGTCGGCGGCACCGGGTCCGGAAAGACGACGCTGCTCAATGCCCTTGTGGGCGAGATGAATCCGGCGCAGCGCGTGCTGTGCGTGGAGGATGCGTCGGAGCTCGCGCCGCAACATCCGCAGGTGGTGCGGCTGGTGGCGCGCGCACCGAATGTGGAGGGTGTCGGCGAGGTTCCCGTCCGCGCGCTGGTCCGGCAGGCGCTGCGCATGCGGCCCGACCGCATCATCGTCGGCGAGGTCCGCGGCGCCGAGGTCATCGACCTGCTCACCGCACTCAACACCGGACACGACGGCAGTGCGGGCACCGTCCACGCCAACTCCACCGCTGAGGTGCCGGCCCGCATGGAGGCTCTCGCCGCGCTCGGCGGGATGAACCGCGACGCCCTGCACAGTCAGCTGGCGGCGGCGTTGCAGGTGGTGCTCGGCGTGGCGCGCACCGCAGACGGCGACCGCGGTCTCGTCGAGATCGGTCTGGTGTCCCGAGGCGACGACGGACTGGTCCGGGTAGCCCCGATGTGGTTGCGTCACAGCGGTTTCACCTCGGCCAAAGCCGTCTTCGACGAGCTGGTGGCCACCCGATGACGGGAGGGTCGGGGTGGGTGCCGTTGCTCATCGCCGGCGCGCTGACCTGCCTGTGGTGGCCGGCAACGCACGGCGAACATCGGTTGCGTGTCCACCGGAGGATGCGGCGCCCCACCGACCTGCGGCCGATGCTGCTGGGTGTGGTTCCGTTGGCTGCCGTGCTCTTCGGCGGGGTCGCGGCCGCGGTGGCTGCCGCGGTGGTGGTGGCCGTCGTCGCCTGGCGGCAGCGGCGTCGACGTTCCGAACGAGACGCCGACCGTCGGATCGACGACATGACGCGTGCGTTGTCGATGATGATCTCGGAACTGTCGGTGGGTACCCCACCGAATCGTGCGGCGCAGGTCGCCGTCGTCGAATTGCGCAGACGCGGAGGCGATTGCCAGGTCGCCGATGGGCTGGAGGGAATGGCGTGCCGGGCCGAACTCGGTGGGGCGGTCATCGACGCCGCCGAGAAGTGGGACGCGACGTGGGGGCCCGTGTCGTGGCAGCGGATCGGGGTGGCGTGGCAGACCGCGGAACGGCACGGCCTGCCGATGGCGGACCTGCTCGGTGCACTGCGCTCGGATCTGTTGGCACGCAGGGCATTCGTCGATCGGACCCGCGCCGGATTGGCCGGCCCACGGGCGACCGCGCTGGTACTCGCCGGGCTACCGGTGCTCGGTATCGCACTCGGCCAGGCCACCGGCGCTCGACCGTTGGGTGTCTTGCTCGGCGGTGGGATCGGTGGACTGCTGCTCGTGATCGGGACCTCGCTCGCGGCGACCGGACTCGTCTGGACCGAACGTCTCACCGCGCGGGTGCTGACCCCGTGACGGTGTCGATCGCGCTGATGGTGGCGGGCGCGGCGGCCGTGCTCTGGCCGGCACCACGATGGCTGCTGTACCGGGTCGTCGACCCGCCGCCGGCACCCACGCGGGAGCCGCGATGGCTCGGCGTCCGGTCGGACTCCGACGACCCCTTCGCGGTGGCGGCCGCCTTCGACCTGTTCGCGGTCTGTCTACGCGCCGGACTCCCGGTGGGGACCGCCGCGGCCACCGTCGCCGCCTCGGCGCCGGCCTCGCTGGCCGGCCCGCTCACCGAGGTGGCCGATCTACTCGGCCTCGGTGCCGACCCGGACACCGCGTGGTCGGTGCTCACCGCGTCGGACACGCCCGTCGTCGGTGCGCAGCCGCACCTCGACGCGCTGGCATCGATGGCCCGACGCAGTGCCCGGGCCGGGTCGTCGTTGGCGGCCGGTCTCGCCGAACTCGCCGACGAGACCCGACGTCAGGCGCACGACACCGCCACCGCCGCCGCGGAACGCGCCGGTGTGGCCATCAGCGGGCCGCTCGGGCTGTGCTTCTTGCCGGCCTTCGTCTGCCTGGGCATCGTGCCGGTCGTCATCGGGTTGGCGTCGACGGTGCTGGGCGGGATGTGAGCCGGCAGCGTCGTCGCGCCGGCCTGTGCCGGCGAAACCGGTACCAGGTGAGCCCACGAGATGGATAGTCCACACCGTCTCGTCGGTGAGTACAGATAACATCCCCGCGAAACGCAGAACCCCGGCATCCTGATGGATGCCGGGGTTCTGGTGAAGATCGTGTCGTCAGATGACGGAGACGTTGGTGGCCTGGAGCCCCTTGGCTCCCTGCTCGACGTCGAACTCGACCCGCTGTGCCTCTTCAAGGTTGCGGAAGCCGCTGCCCTGAATCGCAGAGAAGTGGACGAAGACGTCTGCGCCCTGATCGTCGGGAGCGATGAAGCCGAAGCCCTTTTCGCCGTTGAACCACTTGACGGTTCCTTGTGCCATTGCTTTGTACCTTTTTCCTGTGTTGCTGAGAACCATCGTGGCTCTCGGCCTCCATTGTCGCACAGATTCCGGGATGGATCCGAAACGGCGTCCGATACGTCCAAGTAGGTGAGCCGACTTGGGCATGTCACCAGGCGGCTGTCCGACGATCATCCGGGAGGAAATCCATGTCACCCATCCAGAGCGTGCGCCACACCGTCGACCGCCTCGGCGCCCACACGATGCGCGTCATCGCCGACGAGGACGGCATGTCCACGGCGGAATACTCCATAGAACCTAATTACACCCTGCGACACTGAGACCTTCTCGGCGCCTACCGCGATTGACTGTGACAACATAAAGGGCTGTGCCGCAGTAGATTTCGTCGGTACAATCGACACTATGAGCACCCGATCCAGCGCGCCCCGCGAATCCGCCATCGAGCGGCATCTCGTCCAGCGCTGCGCCGAGATCGGCGTCCTCTGCCTGAAGTTCACGTCACCAGGGCACGTCGGCGTACCCGACCGAGTCCTGATGGGCCACGACGCCAACGACGACTCGGTAACCCTGTTCGTCGAGGTCAAGCGGCCCGACGAGGCGCCCCGCCCCAGCCAGGTCGCGATGATCCGGAGGATGCGCGACCACGGCCAGCACGCGGTGGTCGCCGACAGCAAGGCATCCGTCGACGCTCTCATCAGTGACTACTTCACTCACCCCACGGTTCCCATCGCCAAACGCGACCCTCACGCAGCCCCGCTGCCCGGTCGCACCGGGGCCGTCATCACCGCACTGAGATAGACACCACCGGCGCAGCCGGCGGCAAGGACCTCCTCGACACCCATGTCGAGGAGGTCTTCTCATGTCCGCACCCACCACCACCGTCACCGATCCGTGGATCGAACGCCAGATCCAGGCCCATCACCTGTCGCCCGGCGCCCGCGGGCTCACCCGCGAGGAGGCCGCGCACCAGCACAACAGCACAAACGCCCTGACCCCCGAGGACGTCGACTACCTCTACACCCCGGGTCAGGCCCAGGTCGTCGCCCGCGACGCGCTGGCCGTCATCGGCATCGAGGTCGACCCCGACACCCGCGTCGTCCTCACCGACGGTCGCGCCGGGCCACGGTGCAGCTACTACCTGCTCAACCCTGGCCAGGTCGAGGCCGCCGTCGAGCAGCACCGCCTAACCACCAGCGAGAATCTCTCCGCCGACGCACTTATCGCGAGCTTGCCGTGGGAGTGACCGTCACCGCCGCCGAGGCCCTCATCACCCGCGCCTGGGACGTCGCCGAGGCTCACCGCCTCACCGGCAGTCACGCCCTCGTGCAGGCCATTTGGACCCTTGAGTACGCGCTGGACCACAACACCACCGACACCGGCCATGCCGCCGCCCGCGTTGAGACCCTGATCGGAGAGCTGCCATGACCACCGCCCACGACCGCCCCGCCGTCGACGAGCCGCGAGTCTGGATCGGGTGCTTGGAGTGCTACAACGCCGGCCGACTCGTCGGCGACTGGTACGACTGTGCCGACGCTGCCGAGGTCACCACCTCCCAGCTGCACGGTCGGCCGATCCGCGAGCACACGCACGAAGAGCTATGGTGCCTCGACACCGACAACATCCCGGTGGACCGCGAGATGTCGCCGGTGGAGGCCGGCGAGTGGGCCGAGACGTACGACGAGGTCGGCCCCGAGCAGTGGCCAGCACTGTGCGCCTGGGTCCGGTCGGGGAGCTACGTCGCTCAGGGCGACAGCGACCTTCCCTGTGTCGGCGACTTCGAGGAGCGCTACGCGGGAGAGTGGGATAGCTTTCGCGACTACGCATTCCAGCTCGCTGAGGATCTCGCATTGTTCGACGGCCTCGACGACGACCACGTCGCCGTCAGGTACTTCAACTGGGACAGCTGGATCTCCGACCTCGAATCCGACTTCACCGTCGTTCCCACAGGTCACGGAGGCGTCCACGTCTTCCGGAGCCTGTGACATGGAGGATCTCTACCCGTCCGAGCCCTCGATCCTGCGGTGCCCGACGTGCCGCCGCACGGCCCTCCACGACAAGCGGGGTTGCCGGCTGTGCCGCAATGAGGCGCTCGACCGCCTCATCGACAAGACCGCCGGGCAGCCTGGTGTGGATGACAGTTGACCGCCGTCGCGCGGTGGCCGGCCGGAGAGCGTGGCAGGCCACCACGGGCGGACATGTCGTACCCCCACGACAGGATGGCGCGGTGACCGCCATCCGCCACACCGTCGCTGCCCGTGACCTGCGCGGCGGGGACCGGATCGTCGGCTTCACCCACGACGCCGACGTCGGGATCACCGGCATCGAGGTCATGGAATCCGGCGGCATCATGCTGTCGATGGTCGTCATCGACCACGACGGCCACGAAATCGCCGGCCGGACGGTCTTCATTGCCCATCCCGACGTCGAATACAGCATCCGACGTCATCTATAAGGAGGGACCATCTTCTGCGAGTCCACATTCCAGCGAATCAAGTTCGCCGATCTTCGACGCGGTGACGTGCTGATCGACGTGCCCAACATGGTGGGCGTCGCGAACATCGACGGTCCCGTCCATGTCGACGGCCCGGGCCTGGCCCTGGTCACACTCAGGGCCTACACGCCGGGCGGCGCGCGGATCGGCACTCGGGACCAGGCCATTGCGATCGTCGACGACCTCGACAGTGTCCGCCTCGTGGCGGTCCGGGACCGTCCGAGATGGCGGCCGGACCCTCGGATCGCCACCGTTGACCGTTTGATGGCGCGCGTTGGGCCGATCGACCCGACCAGCACGAGGAGTGAGGAGTGACTAACGGGAACCTTCGACGAGCTTGAGATCGACGGGATCACTTGGCAGACAAGGGCTTTCGGCAAGCGCATGGGCGTCCGCCGCCCCGGCGACCCCGTCGAGGTGCAGCGGGTGGCCGGCCCTGACGATCCGGCAGACGTCGCCGCCTACACCTACGGCGCGGTGCCCGAGCGCTACGTCGTGCAGGTCCAGGCACTCGCGTACGCCCTGGTCGTGGACGGCAAACTCGTCGGCCTGGCCAGCGAGACCGATCGCGAGGCGTTGAGCGACGCCGCTTTCGACTACCTCGGCCGTGACGAGCATGACCTGCTCACCCACGACGGGCCGTTCGATCCGCAACGTCCGCGCCGCGCGATGACGCCGGTCCCGCGGTGCAACGGCGACGCGTAAGGTCGACCGCGATTGACCGGTACCCCTTCACCGGCTCACGAGGACCCCGCACCCGACGGCGCGGTGTCCTCGTCTTCATCGTCACAGTCCCGCCGCCGATACCACCTGGCCGGTCCTCTGCGTGACGTGCATGACTCAGCTGGTCAATCGCCTGTGTCCCCGACCTACCCACTCGAAGGCCTGGGCGGTTTGCCGCGCCCACCAGCCGAGCGCTCCTTCATCCACGCTTCGACAGTTTCCCTGCTCCACCCGCGGATCGGCCGGGTCGTATCCCGCCCGATCTCGACGTCGGGGGCGGGCAACTGGCCTCGTCGGTGCATCGACCTGACAGTCTCCACGGGCATCCCGGCGACCTCGGCGAACTGCGCGATCGACAGAGCTTGAATGGTCATGATCGGATTGTACACCGACACCGACTCAAACTTTTAGGAAAATTCCAGTATTATCGCTTGATACTGCATCAGTGTCGGTGCATAATTGAGTCATGCGAAGGCATTCCGCCGACGCGCCAGGCAAAGGAGAGCGAACATGATCACTGCGAACACCACCGACACCCACATCGACGATGACCGCACGCTGGTCGAGGTCGTCCACATCCACAAGGACACGGTTGTCTACACCCAGTACCAGGGCGAATTCGAACCGCAGCCCGTCTCCATCGAGGTCTCGCTCGACACGGGACTGATCATCGTCGACATCGACTCTGAGGTCGGTTGCGTATTCACGCCGCGCCAGTTCGGCGGAGTCGACCGCAACTACTCCATCCCTGCCACCGCGTCGGCCACCGACATCAACAAGCTGCTCGACGTGATCGCCCCGCTGGCCCAGCAGATGATCGACAACGCCGAGACCGGGCTCGACCGCGACGGCAACCCGGTCGGACGGGTGGACGACGATGATGACCAGGAACTCACCGACACCGACATCGAGTTAGGGCTGGACGCCCACGACCCGATCTCGTTGGCGATCGCACGCTTCCCGTTCGAGGGGCAGCACTCTCAGGCGGCGATCGACGGGTTGATCCGCGAAGTCGCCTGCAAATGGGTGCCGGTTCTCAAGAAGGAGTGGGCCGAGCTCGTTGCCGATCCCGACTACGACTTCGAGCCGTTCGCCCTGATCGAGGCCGCCGGCTACGTCGAGAACGCGCTGAGCTTCGATCAGGGCGTTGGGGGTATTTACCCGATTCCGTACGCTCTCGACTACGTCATGGGTGGTACGGAGTTTTCCATGTTCGAGCTGGCCCTGAGGGAGGGCACCGTGCCGGCGGTCGAACTCATCGACTGACAGCGAACTCGCCCACAACGACCGAAGGCCCGCAATGCGTTACATTGCGGGCCTTCGGTCGTACATCCCCGATACGCGGGGAAAAGGTGACCGTTGCGCAAAGCCGAAGCGTCGCGTTTTCGATTCATCCCCGCTTCGCGGGGAAAAGTGCCCATACCTGCCGGGCGCTAGTTCCATTCTCCCTTACTCTAGCGGCGCATGCAAGGGATCGGCTTGACTCGCGTAATCTGCCCGCGAAACATCCTCGGTGGTGCTCGCTCAGTCGGACTCGTGCCGGTACCACGGCGGCGCGTCGATGCCCACCTCCCACAGCTCGCGTTCGTGCGCCAGCAGCGACTCGATCGCCTCCCACATGCCGGGCGGCGGGTCGGGCGGCAGCGGGTCATCCACGCGCCCAACCTATCCCGGGCCGGGACCGTCGGCCGTTCGTCGGTCCACAGGCGCATGGGCGCGGACCTCGTCCGCGACGGCGTCGGCGACCTCCGCCGCCGGTTCGTGCTCCCAGAACCGCAGCACGGTCCAGCCTGCCCCCTCCAGCATCGCGGTTACGCGCCTGTCCCGCTCGCGATTCCCCTCGATCTTCGCCGACCAGAAGTTCGCGTTCCTCCGCGCGGGGCGGTAGTGATCCGGGCACTTGTGCCAGTAGCACCCGTCGATGAACACCGCGACCCGCGCTCGGATGAACACGATGTCGGCGCGATTCCGTCGGGACTCGGGCAGGGGCGCGAGGTCGACCCGGTAGCGCAGCCCCATCGCGTGCAGGAGCCGGCGCACCTCCAGCTCCGGCCGGGTGTCGCGGCGGCGGTTGCCCCGCATCGAGGCCCGCGCCGCGGGGCTCGACGCCCAGCTCTCGCCCATACCAGCCATTGTCGCCGATCGATCCGAGGACATGCCGTGACCCCGCGTGGAATCCCGACCCCGACTGGCTATCCTCGAGGCATGCGAAGTGTCGAGCTGTTCGCCGGCGGGGGCGGTCTGACGCTCGGGACCCACCTGGCCGGGTTCACCACCGAGGTCGTGGCCGAGTGGGACCGGTGGTCCTGCGACACCCTGCGCGAGAACCGCGACGGCGGCTACCCACTCGTCCGCGACATCGACGTCGAGGAGGGCGACGTCCGCTATGTCGATTGGTCGAGCGTCCCCGAGGGAATCGACCTGGTCAGCGGGGGGCCGCCGTGCCAGCCGTTCTCCGCCGGCGGCAAGGGCGCCGCCGCCGACGACAAGCGCGACATGTTCCCGGCCACCGCCGAGGTCATCCGCCAACTCCGTCCCCGCGCGTTCATCGTCGAGAACGTCCGCGGTCTGACCCGCTCGGCGTTCTCCGACTACTACAGCTACATCCAGCTGCGCCTGGGCCACCCCGAGATCGTGGCCAAGGCGGGCGAATCCTGGGGTGACCACTTCGCGCGTCTGCAAGCCGAGCACACCTCCGTGCGCTCCGACCTCCAGTACAAGGTAATGCCGACCCTGGTCAACGCCGCCGACTATGGTGTGCCACAGCAGCGTTGGCGCGTGTTCTTCGTCGGTTTCCGTTCCGACGTCGACGCCGAGTGGAGCTTCCCGTCGCCCACGCACTCCGCGGCGGCGCTGCGCGCCGCGCAGGACAACGGCTCCTATTGGGAATGGCACAAGGTCGCCAAGAAGTACCGAACCCCCACGGTGCGGACCGCCGCGCTCGTCGATGGCCCGCTCAAGCCGTGGCGGACGGTCCGCGACGCGCTGCGCGGGTTGCCCGAACCCACGCGCAACGGGAGTACCAAGTACCTCAACCACGTGCTGCAGCCGGGAGCCAGGTCCTACCCCGGACACACCGGCTCCTACATCGACGCCCCGGCCAAGGCGCTCAAGGCCGGCGTCCACGGCGTGCCCGGCGGCGAGAACATGCTGCGCGACGTCGACGGCTCGGTGCGGTACTTCACCGTCCGCGAGGCGGCCCGCCTGCAGACCTTCCCCGACCGCTACCGACTGCACGGTCCGTGGTCCGAGGCGATGCGCCAACTCGGCAACGCGGTTCCGGTGATGCTGGCCGAGACCGTGGCCCTGTCGGTCCGCGAGCACCTGGACGTCGCCGACTTCAACGCGGCCAGGGCTCAGGCGGTGTCGCGCCAGAGGGCCAAGCGCGGTTCGGCGAGCGCGTGAGCGCGCCGTTCAACCCCCTCGACATGGGCAACCTCGCGAAATCGGTCGTCAACCAGATCGAGGAGATGGAACCGGTCCCGCTCGACGACGTCAAGGCCTTCTACGGGGCCGGTGTCTACGCGCTGTATTATACCGGCGATTTCCCCGCCTACGCCGAACTGGCCGCCGCGAACGCCGAGTCGCTGGTTCAGCCGATCTACGTCGGCAAGGCCGTGCCCAAGGGCGGTCGCCGCGGCCTGGAAGCCGTGTCGCACACCGACACCAAGACACTGTCGTCGCGAATCCGCGAGCACGCGAAGAGCGTCCGCGCCGCCGAGAACCTCGACATCGCCGACTTCCGCGCGCGCTGGCTCGTCGTCGAGGACATCTGGATCGCCCTCGGCGAGTCCGCGATGATCCGCCGCTACCGGCCCGTGTGGAACGCGGTTCTCGACGGCTTCGGCAATCATGATCCCGGCAGCGGCCGCGTCAACGGCAAGCGCTCTATGTGGGACACCCTGCATCCGGGGAGGCCGTGGGCCACCAAATACCCCGAGCGCGACGACACCGCCGCCCAGATCGCCCAGGACGTCACGCAGTACATCGCCGACCGCCTCAACTGAGCGAGGCCCCCGACGGGCCCCTCAGCTCTCGTCCTCGTCATCCTCGACGATCGGCGGCGCCTCGCCCCGAGTCATGCTGTCCACCAACCTCTTGACGACGTCATCCGCCTTCGCGATCGGCGGGTTATCGGCGAAGTGTTTGGCGATCAGCGCCTCGATCTCTGCACGCTCCATTTGGTTCTTTGTCGGTCTCGTCGGGTCCTTGTCGTTCGCCCAAGGGCGTCCCGGATGCAGGGTGTCCCACGGAGACCTTCCGTTGTTCCGCGTGTCCGCGTCATCACCGTTCTTGCCGAACCCATGGACGTATCTCACCGCCCTCCCGGTCACCGGGTCTTTGGACGCCGCCCGCTTGTTCCACACCGGGCGGAACAGGTTGATCAGAGCACCCTCGGTCACCGGCTCCCAGCCGGGGGCGATGACTAGGCGCCGATAGTCGAAGTCATCGACGTCGAGACCGTGGCCCCAGCCGATGGATTTGAAGTGCTTGGTCAGGCGGTCGGTGAGCGCGACACCCTGCTCGACGAGAACGCCGGACGTGGGCGTCTTCGTCTTCCCGACATAGATGGGCGTCTGAGTGCCGAGCAACGGTCGATACAGGTCATTGTCACCCCGGTAGTACAGCGCATAGACCCCGGACCCATAGGTCTTGACGATGTCGTTGAGGGGTTCGAGATCCTGATGCACCAGGCCCACCGCCGCGACGAGCCCAAACAGTCCGGGGTCGGCGGGATTGAACACGCCCGCCGGCATCTCGTGTCTGTACAACTGGCCATCCACGGTCCTGATGAGGTGATCGCGCGCCGCCACGATCGCCGCCCGGTCGTTCTTGACGGGGGCGTCCCAACCGTCGAGTTGTCCGCTTAGGGTCACCGCCGAGTTCAGCGCGTCGATCAGCTCCTGGATCGCCGCGGTCTTCGTCAGGTTCTTCCGTCCCATCCGCAGAGCCTAACCGGCCGCCGGACCGCCTCGGGGGACCGCGCGGGTCGTTTGGCCTCGGTCATCAGCGCGAACGATCTCATCCGATTAGCACAGAGGGGTAATCTTCAGCCATGCCAAGCACTTTCACCATCGACGGCTTCGAGCCCGAGCACGTATGGACCGCCGTGCGCTACGGCCGGCCCTGGAACGGGTGGGCCACCCCGGTCGTCACCCGCGACGTGCTGGAGTCGGTGATCGCCGCCGCCGAGGGCGAGACACTGCACTTCATCGAGACCACCGCCGTCATCTCCGGCGACAAGCTGCGACCCGACGCCGACGGCAACTACGACCTCGGCCAGATCGGCTGGTGCTTCATCGAGACCGATCGGTGGGACTGAGCAGCGCAGCCGCAGGCACCGAGTTCGGCGCCTATTGTCGGTCCGCCGTTCTAGTGTCGTCGCATGCTGCAGATCACCGACTACACGGGCGCCGATCAGTACGATCAGTGCCTGCACTGCGCCCGGAAGCTGGACGCGAAGCCCACGCGAGACCACGTCCCGTCGCTCGGTTTGCTCGCGTCCCCTTATCCCGACAACCTGCCGACGGTGGACATCTGCCCCGAGTGCAACAACGGGTTCAGCGATGATGAGCGGTACCTCTTCCTGCTGCTTGACTGCGTCCTCAGCGGTAGCGCGGACCCGAACGATCAGCCCGACCCGCGCGTCGCCGAACGATTGGGCAAAGCACCGGGTCTTGCGCGCCGCATCGCCGACCAGCAGGTCCTGACACTCCCGCTCGACGTCGAGACGGTGTGGTGGCAGCCAGAGAGCGCCCGCATCAACACTGTGATTGTCAAGAACGCTCGGGGGCACGTCATGTACGAAACCGGTGTCCCGCTGCACCGGCAGCCCGATTCGGTCGCATTCAGCGCGTTGTCCATTCTGACCGCCGAACAGCGACAGGCGTTTGAGCGGGGCGCTGACGACTCCGCGCACGGAGTCTTGCTGCCGGAGGTCGGCACGAGAGCGCTGGCGCGGGCGTTCACGCCCGATGTAGTCGACGGCTGGGTCGTCGTTCAAACCAGCCGGTACCGCTTCGCCGTCGACACCGGAGACTCCGCGGTGAGGGTGCGCTCGGTCATTCGCGAGTATCTAGCGACGGAGACGATCTGGTGTCTCGACTGAGGGGCGCGGCGAACGACCGCCGAAACGCCTGTCCGCAAGCCGGTCGTTGACCGAGACACGTCAACACGCACTGCCCGACCGGCGAATCCGCAGGCCGGACAGTCTCATAAGACCCGTACTCGCCCGAGTCGCACGATCGCCCGCGGAACGGACAGTTTCACCACGCTCCGAGCGGACCCGAAATAGGGCACGGACAGATCAGCCCCGTCACACCGATTGCCGTGACGGGGCTGATCGACTCTGTCTCGTTACACCAGCGCGCAGATCGGCCCGCCCGGGGTGCTGATCCAGGCTCCGGAACCCAGCCACTCACGTACGGGGTCCGGTGCCGGGTCAGTCACGAAGAAGTACCGATCGCCCACGGGCTCGACGTCGACGATCCGACGCATGTGATCCGGACCGACGTAGTCACGCATGCTCGCGTACACCAGCGCCCGCTCGTCGACCAGCTCTGCCAGCAGCTCGCGGTTGACCGGCCACACGCCGGCCCAGCCGCCGAGCTCGTCGTCGCCAGCCGGATTGTCGGTGAAGTCCACCCCGACCCACGAATACGTGACGCCCCGGACGTGATAGACAGCGGAACGCGGCTGACGCGGTTTCACCGAGACGCGGTAGACCAGCCCGTCAGGGTGCAGCGCCCGCACCTCGTCGAGGTCGATGACGAACCGCGTCCGGGCGACGAACTCCTCGACCTGGGCCTGGTCGAACATGTAGCGCGCGCCACTGCCGACGTTCGTCAAACTGCCCGCGTGCGCGAGCGAGACAACCTTGTCGGCGAATACGCTCGGCTCGTGGCCGTCACGGCCGAGGCCGTCTCTGATTGTGTCCGCGGTCTGAGTGGTGGTTAGCAACATGGCCTGTCCTTCCGTCTGTGCCCGTCCATCTCGCCTTCCGCGGTTTTGCGGTTCGGACCTGTGACGGGCACGAGTTCAATGTGTACATCACCCTTATAGATTTCGCAATGGCCGATCTTGGGGGCGGTCATCAGTCAACTTCCCTCGCGCCGTCACCGTTCAACAAACGGTCGTTGGCCGAACGTCATGAACGCTCCACCGGCACACGTTGATTCGCGCTCAGAACTGTTCATAAACCCGTTCAATAACTGGTAGCCTGGAACCAGGATTACGAACACGATTGTGGAACGGAGACGCGCCTCATGGCCCTCGTCGGACTGGTGCGGGTGAGCACCGACAAGCAGGAGACCCGTCGCCAGCACGACGCGCTCGACGCTGCGTGCGTGAAGGTGTTCGAGGAGAAGGTCTCCGGCAAGCTCGGCGTCGACGACCGGCCGGGCCTCAGGGCCGCGCTGGACTACCTGCGCCCCGACGACATGCTCGCGGTGCTGGAGGTCGACCGACTCGGCCGCAACCTCCTCGAAGGCCTCATCGTGCTGACCGACCTGTTCGAGCGGGGCGTCGGCGTGAAGGTATTGGAGGGCGTCGCCGCCGGCGAGCACACCGAACGGTCGCTGATCCTCGACCTGGCCCTCGCATTGGCCGAGGATCGCCGCCGCGACATCAGCCGCAAGACCCGCAGCGGACTGGAGGCGGCACGTCGCCGAGGCAAGGTCGGTGGCCGGCCGAGCGTCGTCGACGACGACAAGCGTGCCGCGATCCTGGCCCGCCGGGAGCGCGACGAGTCGATCCGCGAGATCGCGGCGGGCGTCGGGGTCTCAGTGGGCACTGTGCACCGAGTCATCACCGCCGATGGAGCCAGGCAGACAGCATGACCACAGCACCCCGCGTCATCACGACGTGGGGTGCTGTTTCTGTCATCGCAGCGGCGCCGCCGCTGCACAGGTCTTCTTCGACAGGGAGGCTTCCGATGTCAGCGCAGACCGCTATCCTCGACCGCGTGACACCCAACCCCTACGACCAGCTGGCCGGCCGCCTGTGGCGCGCGGCTTGGCTCGTCGAGCAGGTCGGGACGCTCATGCAGCGCCGCCGCGGTGCCGCCGGGACCGAACTCGCGCGCATCGACGCCGAGCTGCACCGTCTCCGCGCCGATTTCGCCGCTACCGCGGGCGGCCTGATCCCAAAGGCCCTCATCGACGCCGACTCCATCGCCGCCCTCGCGCGCATCGTCGAGACCGGCCGCGCGGCGACCGTTCCCGACGCGCTGCGCGTGCTCGACGCCGATCGGCGTGCCGCCCAGCGCCAGCGTTCCGATGATCGCGTCCGCGCCATCGAGCGGCGGGCCGCCGACCAGGCCCAATTCGCCGCCCGCGAGGCCGTCCACGCCAACGCGCGCCGGACCCGTCGGGCGATCAGGGACCTCGGCCGCAAGCTCCGCTGATCCGGCTACCGGGTTCGCTCGGTGGGCACATCCGGTCCCGACCCGTCGTCAGGCATGTGCCGGTCGAGCTTGCCGATCACCGACTCCGTCCGCTCCCGCGTCTGCCCATGCTCGGCTTCCCACGCGTCCAGAGCGATCCGGCCGTCGTCCAGTTCGGTGTCGCCGAGGAAGTCCCGGACATCCGCGGCGTCCCCCGGGCTCAGCGGGCCATCGCCCAAGGCTGTTGCACCCTGTTCCCGGCGGCGCTGTTCGTAACGGCTGGCCAGCGCGCGACTGTTCCGGTCCCGCATCCTCTGCATCCAGATGATGACCAGCGCGGCGGGTACGCCGATCAGCGGATTCTCCTCGACGAGATCGCCGACCACGTGCGCCCGCGCTTGGCGCGTCTGCATGATGCGCGACACGCGCGCCTGGTCCGCCGCAGCCGCCTCGCGCTGCGCGTCGGCGTCGGCCACCGCGGCCTGCGCCTTGTGCCTCTTCCCGGCCATGAAGTCGCCGAAATTCCCCGTCATCGTCCCTCTTTCGCTGTCCCTACCTGCGGTTTCAAGGCTAGGTCGTCACGAGCACCAGGTCCACTCAAAGTCACAGTCGCATAACAGATTTGGTGCCGTCTGATAGGATTGGCCGGGTATAGAGCGCACAGGAATTTCTATGGCCCTGACCAGGCACTTCTCGCCGCGCCGCCTCCCAGGCATTCGCCTTCTTCCTTGCGTATAAACGTTCCTTGTGGCGTTTACGCAGTTCAATCGGGGTCATCCGGCCGGATTACTTTCTCTGGCCATTCCCCACCCGCCCTCGCGGTCCGCTCGGGTCGCCACTACGCTCGCCGTGTAGCTCTAGCGCTACAGACGCAGTTCGGCGTCGTACAAGAAGGAGAGACGCGGAGAGATGATTCGTCGGCTCATGGGATCATCGTCGGGTGCCAGCACCCGACGATCGCCTCGACGAGGCCCAGCTCAGGGTCCGGCGCGTGCGTAGGCAGGCGCTGGCCAAAGCGCTGGTCACGGCCCGTCATAAGGCGGGACTGACCCAGGGCCAATTGGCCGAACGATCGGGCCTGTCCCGGTCTGCCATCGCCCGCGCTGAGGCCGGCGAGGCTAGCTTGTCCAGCGACCGGTTCTGGGACTTGGCCAAGGCATTGGGCATCCGCCCCAGCGCACTGTGGCTTGCGGCCGAGGCCGACGAGGCCGCGTCCCGCACGCTCGACTGATCATCTCTCCGCGTCTCCTCATCACCACATGAGGAGGAGACACGTGCCCGGAATAGACCTGTACCAAATCTACGGCCTCGACAGGACCCACCCGCCCGAGGCGCTGGCGGCGGCGCTGACCGACCAGCTGAACCGCGTCGATCCGCGAGACACATTGACGCGCAGCAGGATTGACACGGCTCGCGCCATCCTCGGTGATCCGCAGCGTCGTGCCGCGTACGACCGACAGCTCGGCGATCCGTCGGCGCCGTCCGTCACCGAAGAAGCGCTGGCCCGGATCTCGGGCCGGCCGGTGCCCACTGCACCGCGACCGTCGCTCCGCGCGCAGTTCGCATCCAAGCAGGTGCGCATCGTGTCCGCGATCACCGCCGCCCTCGCGCTGGTCCTCGTCGTCGGCATCACCGCCGTCGCGTGCAGCGGTGGTGGCGACAGCGGCACCGCGGCCAGCGGCGGCGATGCCGGGAACGGGAGCACCGCCGCCGCGCCGTCATCTGGGGACGCCGGGTGCGAACCGAGCAATAACGAGTACACGTCCCGGGCGAAGTGGGACGGGTCGCGCTCGACGGCCCCGTCCTACGAGGTGGCCCTGACGCGGCGGATCGCACTCCCTCGCAGCATGCCCTGGACCGACCGAGTTCTCGGCGGCACCGATTACTACCGGATTGGCGACGGTTTCAGGATCAACTATCGGGGGTTGGCACAGCTGCAGGACCGCTCGATCGGTGTCTTCCAGGGGCCCGACCCCAGCGATGCCTCGACCCCGACGGCCATCGTCACCACGGTGAGCCAGGACGGCGCAATTGTTTCCACTCGCGACTACGCGGGCGCCGACGCGCCCCTGCCCGCCGGCTTCGACCTCGCCCGGACGACCTTGGCAGGCTATTTCCGCATCTCTGCGGCTGACGGCGTGAGCATCCCCGCCGCGGCGACCGGCACAGAGCAGGAGCAGGCGTACGCCGAACAGATCCTGCCCGACGCGTTCGATGAGCACACGGTGTGGGTGATCATGCGCGGCGAGGAGGGCGCCATCTTCAAGGCCACGTTCCAACGATGCACGAATTAGGAACAGTCACAACACTATTCGAGAGGAGAGCACCATGAACAGATTCCGCAAGCCCGCTACTGCACTGGCAGCCGCCGGGGCCATCGTCGCCGGCACCCTGGCCGGCACCGTCGTAGGCGCGGGCGACGCCGCCGCCCGCGTCGACGCCGGGAATTACATCTGGACTACGACCAAGACGCTCACGGGAGCCCGTGGCGCCTACCCGGTGACGATCCGCGGCAACGTCCTCACCGTCGACCTGCCCGGCACGGTCATCGGCGCGCCGAGGCACGCACGCCTGCATCCCACCCGCGCTGGCGCGTGGATGGACTACGGCGGCAACCGGTACACCTTCGGCCGCAAGGGGAACAGATACGTTGGCCAAGAGCTGTGGCTGACCATCAACGGCGCCGTCGTCGGCACCACCACGCTGACCCCGCGCCGCTGACCCGCACAACCCAAAACAGAACCCCCGCACCGAGATCGGTGCGGGGGTTCTGCTCTTACTCATCAGTCCTCGGGCCACCCCAGCCGAAAACAGGTGGTGACGAACCAGTCTGCCGACTGATCCCAAGCCGCCGTACCCGCGTTGCGCGCCAACGCTTTTCCCGGGTCCGCGAGCTCGCGGCCGCACTGGCCAGAACTGCCCTCGTCGCCATCATCCCCATCACTTAGCGGCCAGGAGGTGGGCCCACGTGCTGCCGTTGATGACGATGCCGTAGGTGCCGTTCCAGCCGTCGGACAGCACGACCGGCTGCCCGGCAAGGGTCGTGCGCGCGCCGTCCGCCGTCGGCGTGAGGCGGCCGGACAACCCTCCGACGGTGAGCACGCCGTCGGACACCGTCACCGGCACGGTGGCCACCGGCGGCGACGTGACGGGCCGGATCGGATTCAGGACCTCCGCGCTGTAATTGCCGTCGGGCACGCCAGCCGTGTCGGCGGCCGCGGTGCCCGTGCCCGTGCCCAGGGCCAGGGCGCCTGCGGCAGCGCCGGCCAGAGCGGTTGCGGCGAGCATGTTCTTGGTGTTCTTCATTGTGACTCCTTGCGTTGCAACTATTTTGATGGCTGCGGACCGCTCAAACAGGGCGACGACTGGCTGGACTATTTGCTCGGGACTGCGCTGCTCGACGCCGACGCATCACCCCCTTCCGCGTCGTCGGACGCGGCGAGCGTCACCAGGGCGATCGCGTCGCCCATGACCGCCACCGCTTTCGTCGGCTGACCCGCGACACCCTGAATTAGGTGCACCGTCGCGGTGCCGTCCACCAACCCCGCTGCGCCCGCCGGGATCTGCCCCGACACCGCGTACGCGCCAGGTGTGCCGTGCTCGCACGACCCGGCCGTCGGTGCGTCGCCGCCGGGCCAATCGCGGTCGCCGGTCACCGTGATGTCACCGTCAGCGACGGTGACATCGGCCTTGCGCCACGCCGGTGCGGGCGCGTCGTCGGGTGCGGTGTACGCGTAGGCGGCCCAGGAGTCCTTACCGAGCTGGATCAGGTCCAGACGCTTCGCATTCCGCGCCAGCAGTTTCTTCCCCTGACCTGCATCGGCGGCCTCGGCCCCGGCTTTGGCCCGCACAAACGTCGTCGGCAGTGGTGCGGTCGCGTCGATCACCAACTCCAACCGCGGCCGTGCCGACCCCGTCATCACGGCGTCTGCGAGTGTGCCCGTCGGCGATGACGCGGCGGCGGCGCCCACCCGGCACGTGTCGACCGCACCAACCGTCGCGTCGACCTCGCTGCGCACCGCCGATGACTTCGACGCGACCGCACTCGATGCCTGCGCGTACTTGCTCGACGCGCCGGCCTTGACGTCGGCCGCTGTATTCTCGCTGCCAATCTTCGACAGTCCGACCACCAGCGCCCCGCCAACCGCGAGCGCCACCAACCCGACCGCTCCCAAAGTGAGCTTCACGCTCTTGGGCATTCCCGATCCCGTAGCTGTACCCCCGCCGTGGTCACCCGTCACGGGCACTGGTGCTGCCTCGTCCACCGGTTCGGTGACCACTTCTTCGTCAACGATCTCGTACTCGTCGCCCAGTTCGCTGGGATCGACGACATTGCCGTCCTCGTCGACGTACTCAAATTCATTGTCACTCATGATCATTCACATCCTTCTTCTTTACGACGCGGCGCACGACCTTCTTCGTCGCTGGTGAGCTGGTTGTGGGGGTGACAACACTCGTCGTCGGGGCCGCGTTGGCCACGGTGGGTATCACCACCTGTGCAGGGGCGGCCGGTGCCGCGCTGGCCTCGTCGGTGACCTCGCGGTCTCGCAGTGCCTTGAGCATCGTGGGGATCAGCGTCGGCATGACGACCAGCGATCCGATGGCCAACGCAACGCCGCCCGCGATCCACAAATTCTGAAAAACGCTCATAGCCTGCGTCACGATCTCGCGCACGGCCAGCGTCAGCACGCCATATCCCGCCGCCACCGGTAGCAACATCGCCCAGTGGCAGCGCCGCACGAAACCGTCGCTGTTGCTGGTCAATTCGCGAGCAATCCGGTAAACGTGATCGATGCCCTCCTCACCCGGCAACGAGTTCCACTCGATGACTCGTGGCCCTTCACGCCGTGGTGGACCGAACCGACGGTCGGCGAGGTGCTGCGCCAGGAACCCCAATGCCGCCGTCATCGCGATGCTCAGGTACACCGCCGCACCGTCTCCAAAGATCGATGCCATTGCAACGACGATGACCTCGCGGACGAACAAGAACACGAATCCGATACCGATGGCGATGATCAGCAGCGTGAGCGCCCCCCGTCGCGCCAGCTGGGTGGTGACCGCGTTGACCAGCGACTGTCCCAGCGACGCGCCACCGGCGGGCGTGGCCACCGACGGAACGCCGACGACACCGCGCCGCCACAACTGCCGGGCGAAGAACATCGATCCGGCGGCCGCGACGATCGATGCTTGTTCGGCGAGCGGTCCCTGGGATACCGCCCAGACGAGCACGCCGAGACCGCCGAACAATAGCAAGGTGGCCACGATCCTGATCAGTTCCATGCCCGCATTGCTTTGACCCGCGTGGACGTGGATTTCAGGGGTTGGTGTCGGTGCAGTCATGTCAGTTCGCCTTCTTTCTTTCAAATCCATTGTCGTGGTTATCTTTTGCGAGTCCCGGCACCACGACCCGCGCGACGAGCGAGGGCGTGCCCGCGGTCACCGCCGGGGTGCCATGATCAGCCCGCCCACCACGCACGCGAGACCGAGACTCAGCCAGAGATTTCCGAAAACCGCGAGAATGGTGCCCTCGAAGGCCCCGGTGTCGGCGATGCCCCAGAGGCCGACGCCGATGAGCAGCACGGCGGCGACGCCCGCCAGATCCCAAGCCAGCTCCCGACGCGGTTCGGGGTCGGTGTCCTTCATTTCTTCTCCTCGATGTCGTTGTCACACTTGTCTTTTACGAATCCCGGCGCCACGATCGCCGCGATGCCGACCGCCACCGCCGCGCCCGACGCCCACCGCCACGGCCCGCCCAGGGCGATTCCCGCGACGATGGCGGCGAGGCCGGCCAGCACCGCGAGCATCGCGAGCACGGCGGGTAGTCGACTGACCAGCGATTGCTTTGTCACGACCCGTACAGCTCGTCGAGCACGTCACGGGTGCTGTCGGGCTCGTCGGATGCCGTATTCGACTTCGCGATCTGCGCGTCCAGGTCGAGCTGATCCGCCGCCCGCTCCAGCGCCCAGAGCTCGTGGCCATTGCCCGACAGTCGGGGATGCTCACGCAGGTATTCGCCGAGCGCCGTCTCCAACTCCTCGTTGAGCCGCGGCGATACGCCTTCGGCCTTGACGCGGTGCCGCGCGGCTGCGAGCAGCGCCTCCCACAACCCCGGCACGGCATCCACCTGGGCGACCGCCTCGATCACCGCGACGGTGTCGGCCACCCGGGCCAGGGCCACCAGATCGTGCTCGCGGTCCTCGCGGTCGACCTCGTTCGCCGCGGCCAACCGGCCGACACCGGCGACCATCTTGCGGGCACGGCGGGCGTAGATGTTCAGATCAGTCATTTCTGTTCTCCTTGCTCTTCATCGATCCCATTGCGGGTCACGGTGACCCGCACGGTCTTCACCGGCACCGGCCGCACCGGCTCGGTCGGCTCGGTCTCGGGCAGCGTCGGTTCGTCGCCGATGCGCACCCTGATCGGCGCGGGCGCGTCGGCGTCCCGAGCGGGCACCGCATCCCAGCCGTAGGCGTAGGACAACCACGCGGCGTAGGCGATGCCCGCCACCGGCTGGGCGAGCAGCCACCAGCCCCACAGCGGCACACCGCTTCCGAGCCACGCGACCGCGGCGATCACCGCGACCGGGATGGTCGAGGCACTGGCGGCGACCGCCAGCGCCTTCCACCTCAGCGGACCCCACTGGGGGACCGACCGGTACCAGATGCCGTAGATCGCCCAGCCGAGCCCGATCGCCGGACCCGCCAGCAGAATCCGGGCCGCCTCGTGCAGCGCCGCGATCAGCGTCCACCGGCCTTTGTGCTCGTCGCGCTCGAAGGCGATTCGGCGGAACCGTCGCTGCACGAGGGCCTCGGCGGCGGCGGAGTCGCCGGCGCCGGCCTCGTATCGGGCCCGGCGGTTCGCGCGAACCGCGAGCTGCTGGCCACGCCGCTGGGCCGCCGCGCTGTGCCCGGCCCGGGCCTTGACCCAGTTGGCCCGCTCACGGGTGGCGTGCGCGTCAGCCATCGGTGGTGACCGAAGCCGGTGCGCCGCAGCGAGGATTCGCGTCGCGGGTGATCTGGGCCCCGGCGCCGACGGTGAGGCCGACCGCGAACGACGCGATCATCGCGATGGCGATCAGCACCCACCTCCGGCGCCAGATGCGGGGTTTCGCGGCCTTGGCCATCGCGGTCCTCCGGTCTGTGTGAAGCTAAGGAAGTAATTGCATCTCCACTTTAGCAAGAGATGTAGGACTTGCAACAGTAGTTGCTATGATCAGATCGGAGACGCCACATGGCCGACCCCACCGAAGACCCGACTGCCCCGACCGTGAGGACCGCGATGACCGTCAGCCCGATCGACGCCAAACGCCTCAAACAGGTCGGCCTCGACTTCGGCACGCCCGCGGCCGTAGCGGCTCGCACGTTCGTTAATTACTGCCTCGACCGGCTCGACGATCCAGCCATCTCCGGTGCGCTGACCGAGGCCGCGAAGGCCGAGCGCGAGCGGCGCAGCAGAGCCGCGGCCATGGGGGGCAGACTCGGCGGTGGTTCCAATAAGAAAAAGGAGTAGTGCCCGATGTCGCTGTACCGCAAGGACTCCGGCCCCTACAAGCCGAAGCCGACACCGTTCGGGGGTTTCATCGACGGGGCGCGCGCGATCACCGCCCCGCACCTGCTCTGCGTCGGGCCCACCGGGCGTGGCAAGTCTCGGCGCGTCCTGGGACCGGCACTGCTCATGTGGGAGGGCCCCGGCGTCGCGATCTCGTCGAAGCCCGACTTGATCGAGCTGGCGATCGAGAAGCGTCTGGGCATGGGCGGCCACGGCAAGACCTATGTGCTCGACCTGTCCGGCAAGGTGCCGGCGAGTGTCATGCCGGACGGGGCGGAAATGGTCGTGGCCGATCCTGTCGCCCTGATCACCGACGACGACACCGCGATCGACATGACCGAGATCCTGCTGCGCACTTCGGGATCGAGCGCCGGTGGCGGCGACTCAGCCAAAAAGGACCCATTTTTTGGGCTCTCCTGACCGATCCGTGGGTCATGACCGGCCGGGGAGGACTGGTCGGTGGCCGCCGAGGTTGAGCATGGCCAAGGCGATGAGAGCCTCGGGAGACCTGAATCCGAAGGCAACGCGGGTGATCAGCCGGATCTTGGTGTTGACCGACTCGATGCGACCGTTGGACAGACCGTGCTCGATCGCTGCGAGGATCGAGGCCTGGTGTTTGACGATGCGACGCTGCAGCTCCACGAAGGCGGGAATCCGGCAGCGCCGCGCCCACCGGATCCAGACCTCGAGCGCCTCCGCGGCCTCGGCGTGGGGCAGCTGGAAGACCAGTCGCAGGCCTTCTTTGAGCAGGTAGGCACGGTGCAGCCGCGGGTCGGTCTTGGCGACCCAGGCCAGCTTGGCCTGCTGCCTGACCGTGAGGTTCTCGGGGTTCTTCCACAGCGCGTAGCGGGCATGCTTCAACGCCTTCGCGTGTCCCGATGCGCGGCCGGCACGGCGCTGGGTGGCCGCTCCGCGGGCCTGGTTCCAGGCAGCTCGGCGGACCTCGTCGAGGGCGTCGGTGGCCCACCGGACGACGTGGAAGGGGTCGGCGCAGCGGACCGCGTGGGGGCAGTGGTCGGCGACCACAGTGCTGATCCAGTCCGCACCGTCGGCGGAGACGTGGGTGATCTGGCTGCACCGCTCCTCACCGAGGGCGTCGAAGAAGCCCTCGAGGGTGGCCTTGTCCCGGCCGGGGGCGGCCCAGACCAGCCGACCGGTGTCGTGGTCGACGACCACGGTCAGGTAGCGGTGGCCGCGCTTGTAGGAGATCTCATCGATCCCGATCCGGCGTAGGTCGGCGAACCGGTCATGCAGCTTCTCGACGTCGGCCCAGACCCGGGTGATGATCGCCCCCACGGTGCGCCAGGCGATCCGCATCAACTCGGTGACCGCGCTCTTGGAGCACTGGGTGGCCAGCCAGGCGACCTGCTCATCGAACCCGGTGGTGTGTCCGGCGCCATGCCGGGCCCAGGGCACCGCGCGGACCGTGGGCCCGTGCTCGCGGCAGTTGACCCGCGGTGCGTCGGCCTCGAGATGGACCTGGATGGTGCCCAGGTCCAGCGCCCGCCACCGACGACGTCCCTCGCCACGGTCGTACCAAGGAGACCGTCGCTGACATCGTCCGCAGCGAGCTCCCGCACGTCGCGTGGGCCGAACGCAGGCCACCAGAGTCTGCTCGTCCTCGTCGAACTCGATGTCCTCCACGACTGTCTTCTCGACCCCCAACAGGGCTCGCCATAAGGTGGCGTTCTGCACGCCGTTCTCCGCTCACTGGTTCCTGGTCCTAGACAGCTCAGAAACCTAGACAGGGAACGGCGTGCTCACGTTTCAGGCGCGCTCAACCACCCACGGATGCGTCAGGAGAGCCATTTTTTGAAGACTCGTCCGTGGCACCGCTGGCCGGGCTGTTGCGCGCCGCTGGCGAAGACGGCATCCGATGGGTCCGACGGGCGGTGGGCCGCATAGAGCCACCGACGCCGGAGGACAGGGCCACCCCCTGCTGGCTCAACGCCATCGGGCGGCTCGAACAGCTCGGAAGCATGATGCTCGCCGAGGAGCTGGTCAATACCGCGGCTTTCTCGGATCGCTTGCGCGACTCCATCCAGGCGACGATGAAAGTTGCCGTGGCGCCCTGGTGGCGCGAGGCCGTCGTCGGGCCGACCGACGCCAAGCCGTTCATTCCCGCGATGCTCGAAGACCCGCGAAGCACGCTGTTCATGGTCGCTCCGGCCGACGGCATCGCCGCCGCGGCGGCCGTCGGCGTCGTCGACGCGATCAGCGCCCACTGGCGCGATGGCCAGACACGACCAGTTCCGTTGCAGCACTTGCTGATCGTCTGTGATGAGATGTGCAATACCTTGCCCTGGCAAAAACTCCCGATCGTCATAACCGAATCACGAAGCATGGGCATTTCCGTCCTAGCCGCGGTGCAAGACACACAGCAGTTCGCCCGACGCTACAACCGCGAGATCATGGAGGAGCTTCGCCGAGTCTTCCCGAGCATCCTCATCCTCTCCGGCAGCGAGGAGAAGGAACTCCTCGACAAGGCGGCATGGGCCGCCGGACGGACCGAGCGTCACAAACTCTCCCGCGACCACGCCGGAAAGCAGTCCCAGTCCTCGGAGATGGCACCGGCCTATGAGGGGAGCGACCTGCTTCCCAAGCGCATCGGCGAGGGCCGGCTGCTACGCGGCACCCGGCCCGGCGCCAGCCCCGACGATCCGATCGAACCCGCCGGGCTGCTCGTCGACCTGTTCGACATCAGCCAACTCGACATCGACATCGACGTCGCCTGAATCCCGGCAGCGACAGTGCCCGGCAGTCATCGCTGCCGGGGCACTGCCGCATCTTCGGTCACCGACCGCGGGAGGTGTCGCGCTCACGCTCGCGACCCTGCTGCTGCTTCACCGCCGCATCGCGCAGCGGGGTGCGCGATGCCTCGCGTGACCGGGCCTCGTCGACCCCGCGCTCCATCGCCTCCCTCCCACGCCGTTGTGCGGACCGCTGCTGTGCGCGCGCCTTGGCCGCCTCGGGTGACTTCACCGCCGCACCGCCGAACCTTCGGCGCACCGCGTCGTCACCACCCTTGGCCAGCTCGTGCCGGATCTGTCCAACCCTCTCGGCGTCAAGATCCCGCTGCCCCGGCGCTGAGCGCTTCTCCGCGTCATCGAGCACCCGGCGCCGATCGGCCACCTCGCGAGCCGCGTCCTCCTGCTCCCGGCGGCGCTCCTCGATCCGACGATCCGCCTCCTTGGCGGCGTCGAGCCGGTCCCGCACCGACGTCGATTCCTTCGACTCGTCACTCATGGTCTCTCCTCCACTGGTTCGGCCCCGTCAATCAGAGCCACTTGATCTCGCGGATCATCCCGCGAGGGCTTCGGTAGTCGACCTCCTCGTCGGCGTGGTCGGCGCAGCACCACGTCTCGCCCCAGGTGTCCCCGCGGCTGTAGCGCGTGGTGTAGGTGATGCGCACGACGGCGTTGCGGCCGCACAGCGCGCACTTCGGCCGCGTGGCCTCGATGTGTGCGGTGAGCCTGTCCAGGATCGACATTCGCGACCTCACTTCCTGTAAATCCGCGCCAGCGCGTGACCGGCCTTGTAGACGCCAAAGCCGAGCACGCCGAGCGCGGCGAACCAGCCCGAGGCGATGGCCGCGCGCATCGGCCAGCCGTCCGCCGTCTCGAAGCCGCCCCAGACCCACCGCGACAGCGGGCCGATCCCGGTCACCTCGGCGGCGGGGACCACGAGGAACAGCAGCAGCGCGATCACCACCGCGTACGGGATCGCGGCCAGCGCCAGCTTGGTCAGCCCGGCCACCGCCAGCGAATCGTTCAACCGCGCCGCCCGGTCGCCTACCCGATCCAGACGATCGGTCGCCCGGTCGAGCGCGGCCGCCACCTCGTCCGCGTGCTGCACCGCGCGCTGTGACACCTCATCGCCAAGATTGGCCACGAGGTGTTTGCCGACCGCGGTGCTGTTCAACAACGGGTTGAGGTCGGCGATCCCCGCCTCAATCACCGATTTCACGGCCTCCGTCATCGCGTCCAACTGCGTCGGCGACAGCTCGGTCCCGGAGCGGGGTCGCTCGTTCAGCGCATTGATCCGCTCCTCCAGGCCCGCCACCCGATCGGTCAGCGTCTTCGTCGCGGCCTCGCGCGCCTCCACCGCCGACGTGAGCGACTTCAGCCCGGCCACCGCCTCGTTCTGCGCCGCGGCCAGCTCCTTCAGCAGCTCCGCCGAACCGCTCGATCTCGATCCCGTCGAGGTCGATGATGTCGTCGAGGTCATCCCGCTCCTCCTCCTTCGCTGATTCGTTGATGTCGATGCGGTCGATGCGGTCCACCCGCACTTCGCCCAGGTCGAGCGGCTCGACCGAGCGCACCCGCTCGGCCCTCTCGGTATCGAGCGCGACCGCGACCCGCCCGCGCCTGCCGGACCGGACCCGGACGGTGTCGTCCCCGGCGATCTCCACCCCGTGCTCGGCGGCCACCGCCACCAGGTCGTCGCGGTCGAGCGCGTCGGCGAGCGCCGCGTCCACGGCCTCTCGCGCCCGCCCCTCATACGTGCCGCCCGATTCCCGGACCCGCGCGGCGAAAGCATCGGCGTCGCGCTCCCACGGAGGCCGCCCGCCCGGGGTCAAATACACCGGCACCGGCCGTTCCGCCGGCGCCGGAGGCGCGGGCACCGGCGCTCGTTCGGGCACGTCGAGGGTCTCGCCCCGCCCGATCCGTTCGGCGTTGATCGCGCACTGCGCCTCGACCTCGGCCCGGGTGAAGTCGTTGCCCAAGCCGTCCCGGCCCTTTCGGCTGCGCGCCGACGCCTTGTGCTCCACACCGTCGTCGCTCACCCACGCATAGGAGACACCGCTCGCACCAGTCACACGGGTGTGTACTCCGTCGGCGGCCAACCGCGCGGTGTAGTCATCCCACGAGTCGGCCAGCGCCCGCGCCGCACGGAGCTTGACCCGCACCTCGTCGTGGTTGCTGTACCCACGGCCGTCGGGATCGGCCCGCTGGACCACGTCCCTCGTCGTCGCCCGGTCGCCGCGACCCTTGGCCGCGCTCCGGCACTCCTCGACATATCGAGCGTTGTCGTAGCCGAAGTGTTCGAGGATCTGCTCGTCGGTGCCACCAGGGCCGTGACGGATCTGGTGGATGTTTTTCTTCGCCCCGTCGATCGCGCGGCCGGCGGCATAGTGCCGTTCGTGCCGTTCGTGCGGCGTGCCATCCTTGTCGACCAGCTCCAGCACCGCTTCACGGCTGGAGACATTTGCGATGATGCAATGCGTATGCCATTTGCCCGGCTGCCAGACTCGCTCGCCGTCGACCTCGACCCATCTGCCGTTGTCGCGCTGGGTCACCAGCTTGGCCATGTGACCCGGGAACCGACGCCTCGCCAGCTCTCGGACCATCGTGTGCTGACGGTGCCCGGCCTGCGGGTCGCGCTGGTCGGCCTCCTCATGCGTCTGGCTGACGATCAGGTGATACGCCTCGTGCTTCAGTTTCTCCTTGCCGAACCGGCGGGCGTTCGCGCGGACTCGATCAACGAAGTGCTCCGGCGTGCAGTCGCCGATCGTCGAGACGAACTCATCACGTTGCGTCGGCTCCGGAGAATCCGCGTCCTTCGCCGCGATGCTGCCGGTATAGCGGTCGAGCGCTTCGAGGTTCCCGGCCGGAGAGATCTCGGTGATCGCCATCAGCGCGCCTCCACCAGGACGGCCAACTCTTGCCGGATGAATCGCAGCTGGGTCAAAATCTGCTCGCGCTGGACAACTATTTTCGAGACTTCCTCTCTCAACCCCACCGGAAGCTCGCGATACGTGTTTAAGAAATGCTGCATCTGGTTGTAGTTCCGGGCCACCCCGGCCTCCTGATGCGCCACCTCGGCGAGCCGATCGCCGATCGCCGACAGCTCCGCCGCCAGGTGATCCCGCAGCACCGGATCGACCTCGGCGACCTTGCGGCCGAGCCAGGCGTCGACCGCCAACTCGACCTCGTGCGAGATCGACCGACCGCCCGCCCGCTTCGCCAGACGGGCCCGCGTACCCGGCCGCGGACGGAACGCGATCGGCGCCTCTTTCCGCGCTCCGCGCGGCTTCGGCGACCTCTCCGCCGCGGCAGTGCCGACAGCGCCCGGCACGCCGGGATCGGGCGCTGTCGCGCCCTGCCCCTCTGTGCCGATCACCGTCGTCATCGCTTCGCTCCTGCCCTAGCAACTGCTGTTGCAGTTCCTACGACAGTAGCTCAGATCCTGCGATGCCGCAACGGGGATAGACCCCGGCAAGCATCCCCGTTGTAAACACTTCGGCCTTCGGCCTCGCGTTTCCACCCTCGCTGCGCTCGGGACCGGGGACTCGCCAAGGAGGGGCTGCGCCCCTCCCTGGACCCTCCCCAAAGAGCCTGTGGCGTCCGGTATCCCGACGTTGATCCCAACGGGGGCCTGGGGCGGTGCCGGGGCCGGCGGGCCACCACACAACGCATCGGCACCGGCCCCCGGTCCCACCTGCTCGGCGGGATCGTCGGACCGGTCGCTCGACCGGATGAGCCGGCCTCGACCACTCGCTCGCTCGCGGTCGTCGGCAGGCCACCGGCGGAGGGGACGAAACCCAGCGGCTGCGGATCTGCTGCCCCCACACCGACGCCCGCCACGGCCACCGGCACCGGTGCGCCGACCCGGCCAGCCGGGGTCGTGACGACGGCATCGGAATGGGTGTCGTGGGGAAGTGAAAGGGCCTGCGAGACGGCCGAATTGAGCCCCCGAACTTTTTCTGCGGGTATTTTCGGACGTCACTGTTGGCTACGTTGGCCTTCTGTGACGGCTTTTCATGGTCGACACTGTTGGCTACGTTCGCCTCTTGACAGCACTACTGTCCCTTGATGGTCGACAGCGTCGGCTATTGATAGCCAACACTGTTGGCTACGTTCGCCTCTCGTAGAGCCTGTTGACCATCAAGGGACAGTATTGTCGTCCCGATTCGCCTCCACTGCTGTCCTTGTTCGCCTCCACTGTCGACCACGTTCGCCTCTTCGGGGCGGTAGAGGCGAATTGGGACGGTAATGCTGGCTACGTTCGCCTCTCGTGTCGACCATCGACAGCCACCTATGTCGGCTACGTTCGCCTCTTGGCCATGAAGCGGCTCTTAGCAGCCAGCAGTGTTGGCTATCAATAGCCAACAATGCTGTCCACGTTCGCCTCTACCGAAGCCTGTCGACCATCAAACGGCTCTTGAAGGACGGCAATGTCGTCCATCTTCGCCTCCTCTGTCGGCTATGTTCGCCCTACAGACGACAGGAACCCCGTCCCAGATCGATCCGGGACGGGGCTTCTTGCTCGCGGGGAAACGCGTTACGCCACCGCGGCGAGCTTCCTGATCCTCTCGGGACGGAAGCCGGACCAGTGCTGGTCGCCCGCGACCACGACCGGCGCCTGGAGGTACCCCAGGGCCATCACGTAGTCGCGCGCGGCGTCGTCCTGACTGATGTCGACGACGTCGTACTCGAGGCGGGCCTTGTCGAGTGCCGCCTTGGTGGCCCTGCACGGGCCGCACGAGGGTCGGGTGTAAACGGTAATGCTCATGTCACTCTCCTGCGTCCGGTGCGTACGGATTGTTGATGAACGTGTAGCCGGGGGCGAACGGATTGCACCCGGGTTCGGCCGGTACGGGCGGCGTGGGCCGCTTCACCCGCTTGGGTTTCGACCTCGGCGTCGTGGGCTTGGCCGGCGGTGCGGGCGTCGGCCGCTCTCCCGTGGCCACCAGGCCGCCGACCACCGCCGGGCCCATCGATGCCTGATCGACCGGAGGGTCGACAGGGCCGTCGGTGTCGGCTAATGGATCGGCGAACCCTACGTTGACCACGTCGACGTCGTCGCGGCGCAACAGGCCGCGGTAGTTGGCCTTGAGCATGTCGCCGGGGATGGTGGCCCGGCGGGTCCGGTAGTTCTTGTCGCCGGGCTTGGTCGAGGTGTCGCCCCAGTTGACCAGGGAGTACTCGACGATCAGCGGCTCGGGGTCGACCATGCGCCGGGCCGGACGATGCTGGGCGGTGTGGTCGTCGCAGTACCACTGCGAGGTGGGATCGGCGTCGACGAGCTGGACCAGCTCGGAGATGAACTTGTTCTTGCCGATCGGCTTGGAGTTGGGCATGTAGCGGCCCATCCAGGCCACGTAGAACTCGTGCAGGAACGGGAACGGCAGCAGATCCCACTGGAAGAGCATCTGGTTCTCGTTCCAGAACGCGCGCACGGGGTCGTTGGACTCGCGGAACTGGTTGAGCGCGGCCTGCACGGCGGCGGGCTCGGGCAGCTCGTAGTAGTCCATGGTGAGCACCCGGCGGAGCACGTACTCGAGCACCTCGGGCCGGCGGAGGTAGTCGTCCTTGATGTATTTGCGCTCGGCGCCGGTGAAGCACTTCTCGAAGGGCACGAAGATCTGCCGGCGGTAGATCGACTCCGACTTGTCCTTGAAGACGGGCTCGTCGTTGAGGCACTGCACCATGAAGCCGAAGTGCTGGTGGGCGATCGGCGCCTTGTACTTGCGGTTGATGGTGATCACGTCGTTGGTGATCACCGCCTTGAAGTTGGCGGCCTTCTCCACGAAGGTGCCCACGTCGTTCTCGTCGACGAGGATGGCATTGGCCCTGGTCAGCGGCTCCAGCAGAAAGTCCTTGCCGAAGTCGGCCAGCGGGATGGAGGCGTAGTTGCCCACCCCGAGCATGTTGCGCATGAGCGACAACAGCGTGCCCTTGCCGTTGTTGCCCTTGCGCGAATAGAAGAACATGGCTTTGTTCCAGCTGTTGTAGGGCCGCGCGATGGCGCCGATGCCCTTCCACAGCAGGTCGACGACCTCGGGATCGTCGGACAGGCTGGCCATCCAGCTCTCGACGTCCCACTGGTCGCCGTCGGGGGTGTCGAAGACGGGGTTCTGCGCATCGGGGTTCCAGTCGACGTCGAGCTTGGCCAGGAAGACGTACTTCGGATCAAATTCGTGGAACACCGGCGAGCCGCCGTTGTAGTCGACCACGCCGTTGCGGCAAGCGATCAGGTCGCGGTCGCCGCCGCGGGTGACGGTGGGCGCGAAATCACCCATCGCGGCGAGCACGTCGGAGAACTCCTTGACCGACATGTTCGGCTGGTAACGGCGCGCGATCTTGCGCAGGTGGCCGACCTCGGAGCGGTAGGTGCCGAAGTGCTCGCTGGTGGGGTCGTCGTCGTAGGCGGCCAGGATGTTGAGGTCGGGATCGGTG
Source organism: Gordonia bronchialis DSM 43247 (assembly GCF_000024785.1). Lineage (NCBI taxonomy): Bacteria > Bacillati > Actinomycetota > Actinomycetes > Mycobacteriales > Gordoniaceae > Gordonia > Gordonia bronchialis. The sequence continues at coordinate 600,515 of NC_013441.1, forward strand.
TTGGAGGTCGAGGGCGTGATCGACACGACCGAGTAGAGAGCGCCCATCAGGCGGGCGACCTCGGCGAAACCGAGCTGCGTGAGCATGTTGCGCTTGGTACCGATCAGCGCCGGCGGATTGTCCTCAGAGCCCTTGATCAGGGCGTTCTCATACGCGATGCGGTCGTTGATGCGGCCGACGAGATCCTGGGCCACATCGCGGGTGCCCTGCTTGGCGCATTCGGCGCGCTGGGCGGGGGTGCCCTTGGTGCCGCCGGAGACCATGTGGCGCAGCGTCGGCAGGTTGTCGGGCGAGAGGTAATCATCGGTGACCGTGGCCGCGAGGATGGCGGTCGGGGTGGCATAGGGGATGCCGTCGCGGTTACGCCCGGGAGCGGTGCTGGCCGACCCCCGGAGGGACTCTTTGACATCCGCGACGCGCCGTAGCAGCGCTTCCTCGGGATCTGTCGGCCCGCCCGGAACAGCCTCGACGACGTCGTCGGGGAGGTCCGGAGCAGAAATTGAATCGAGATCAACGGCGTCGAAATCGACGCCGTTGCTTTCATTGTTATACACTGATCGTGACTTTCTGGTCAGAGCGCGTCAGGTCCGTCAAAAACGTGAAGCGCTTGGTTTTCGGAGACGCCGCCCCCTTCGGGCGGCGTTTCTGCTTTCTTATGCGGCCGGCGCGGCAGGCGAATCGGCCCCGGCTTCGGCCGGGACGGCCGCGCGCGGAATCCGATAGGTCGCACCCTTTGCGATCTGGTGGACGCCCGGGATGAGCCCAGCCCGAATCCGGTCGTAGACGGCCCATTTCGAGATCCGCATCAAGGCGGCGTATTCCGAAACTGTCAAGTATCCCGCCGTTTTCGCCATTGTCGCCCCGCTTCCATTCGTCGAATTCCTGACCCCAAATCTACCCACAGAAACACCCTTGTCCACGGCATCGCCGCAGGCAGTGGCCGATTCTGTCCTCGTCAGGGCATCGATTTCCGACCCGTCACAAAGAACTCGACTTTCACATTTACCCAGGTCGCAGAAAATGGGACTTTCTTCATATGAATTCACTTCAGGCCTCCGACGCGCGCGCAGAAACACCAGTGTGATCCTGGTCATAATCACGTCGGTGAGTAGCCCGGAGTCCGTCGCCGACCGCTCGCGCGACAACGCCGATCTGCGCATCGGTCAGCGGCGGTGCGGCGGCCACCAGCGCGGCGACGGCGGCATCCACCTCGCTCGGCACCGTTGGCGGGATCGAGGGTCGGCAGCGCCCGGCCATCCAGGCGGCCCAGTCGGCCTCGGTGACGCGCCACCCCGTGCTGACGAAGACGGCGGGTAGACGGCCGGACCTGATCGCGCGCAGCACTGTAGCCCTGCACGGCGCACCAGGCAGAGCTATGTAATGGGCGACGGGACGGTAGCCGGGGTCGGCGGTGATGGCGATGGATTCAAAAACGGCAGGCAAGGCCCACTCCTCGGAGTTGGGCACCCTGCACATTTCGCAGGGCCCCTGCCGGGGTAGATCCCTGCTAGCGCGGTTATGGCCCGCGCGGGCCTCGTCGTCAGTCGATCCCCCGGCATACGCAGCTGACGGCCTGCTGTGCCGGATCGGCGGGAATAAACGTTACAGCCGGGGGGAATCCCACCCCGCACCCGGCGTGGTGCATTGGTAAGTCGGCAACAACGATACCGCACCAGAACAACCGGCACCACCCAAAACACACCATTGCAGACCGGTATTCCGATCCGCGACAGACTGTCCTAAATGTCCGATTATCCGCCATGTACCGTTTTTGCACCGTCTTCGCGAATCAGTCCGCGGTGCACAATTCACGGCATCGTCGCAGGTCAGACAGGGTGTGTCCTGTTGTCCCGAAAGATGCCCCCATTTCAAAAAGTCCTACGCCTCCGACTGGCTCGAGGCGGATTCACGATGTTGGCCATAGAAGTTGTCGACGATGTCGCAATCCGCGGTGCAAATCGCCACCACAACCCTGTGACCTGCGGAAACGATGGAATTGCACCTGTACCGCGGATTTCCAAGATCCGGTACACGATGTCGCTAGGCGGCTGACCTGCGACGATGCTTAATTACTTGTACCTACTTTGAGCTTAGAAAAACGGTACACGAGAAAAAGCGGTACAGAAGGAGATGAGAGCGGCGGTTGAGGTGGCCGACACGGGAAGAGATGAGAGCGGCGGTTGAGGTGGCCGACACGGGAAGAGATGAGAGCGGCGGTTGAGGTGGCCGACACGGGAAGAGATGAGAGCGGCGGTTGAGGTGGCCGACACGGGAAGAGATGAGAGCGGCGGTTGAGGTGGCCGACACGGGAAGAGATGAGAGCGGCGGTTGAGGTGGCCGACACGGGAAGAGATGAGAGCGGCGGTTGAGGTGGCCGACACGGGAAGAGATGAGAGCGGCGGTTGAGGTGGCCGACACGGGAAGAGATGAGAGCGGCGGTTGAGGTGGCCGACACGGGAAGAGATGAGAGCGGCGGTTGAGGTGGCCGACACGGGAAGAGATGAGAGCGGCGGTTGAGGTGGCCGACACGGGAAGAGATGAGAGCGGCGGTTGAGGTGGCCGTCGTCTTACTCCACCGAATCGCCCTCGTCAGGATCTCCCTGCGTCCAATGGATCTGAGCGAGTACATCCGGCAGCGACTCCTCCGCCCGCTTCAAAACCGGATCATCGACGGACCATGCCCAGCCGCCCCGCGCTTTTAGTTCCGCCGCCGATGCCACCCACCCCGGCAGTGCCCCCGACTCCAAATTCGGCGCGCCCATGTCGATCTCGAAAGAATCGATCTTCGTCCGACCGCCCTCGGTGCTCGACAACCACGTCGCTCGTATCCCGTGCTCCCGCAACCAAGCCGTCCGCGTCGCCGAGTCCGATCTTTCCCACCACGCCCGCACGGTCTCACCGGTGCCCTCGTACCGCCACGACGGCGCTTCGACGGGCCGGACGCGCAACTCCTCCTGCCGTTCCGTCAGCGCTCGGATGCGGCCATCCAGCCGTTCACGCTGCGGCGTGCCGCGCCTGAACGCCCCCGTGCCGAGTTGGTCGGTGAGGTCGCCGAGCAGCTCGTCGACCTCAGCCAGCTCGCTGCGCGAATCGTTGCCGCTGAACCAGACTCGCGTCATCCGCTCCATCGAGCCCAGCCGCTCCAGGACGTGCGCCTCGACCTCGTGGTCGGCCCAGTCGAGCGGCACGCTCCTGTTGTCGCACGGACCGAGCGCCCCGGCCGCACCCGAACGGTCTTGGGCGAACGCGCAGCGATACCGCGGCTTGCGGCCCGGTCCGCCCGTGAGCCGGTATGCGGGTCTGCCACACTCGCCGCAAAACAGGACCTGTAAGAGCAATCCCGACGTCACCGTCGCGGTGCGATCGACCTCGCGCGACCGCAGCGCCGCGCCGAGACGGTCGAAAACCGCTCGGGTCAGGATCGGCTCGGCCCGCACCACCGGAGCCCCCGTCTCGTCGGTGACGACGAACTCAGGACCTAAGATCCGCTGTCCCTTGGCGTCACGCTGAATCTCCCCCTTCGCGTCGAGCACGGGGTCGCGGGTGACGATCTGACCCAACAGCGTTCGCGACAGCAAGCTCTCTTTCATCCTCTGGCTCGACCACGCGTAGCCCTTGACCTCCCGTCCCTTGACCTGGGCGAATCGGTCTTTTGGCGTCAGTACCCCGCGCTTGGTCAGGTCCGCGGCAATCGGCCGCAGCCGCTCGCCAGCCAGGACGCGCTCGGCGACCTCCTGGATGACCTCGACCTGCTGCGGATCTTGAACGAGCCGCCACACTTTGTCGTCGCCGCGCTCGGGCACGTACCCCCACGGCGGCACCCCGCCGCGCCACTTGCCCGACCTGATGTTGTGCGTCGACGCCGAGGCGTTACGGGCGCTGATCGCCGCCAGCTCCATCTCCGCCGTTTTGGCGACGAGCATCGCGATGATGTCACCGAACGGCGCGGTCAGGTCCAGAAACGCCTCGGTCGCGCTCACGATCGCGACGTCGCGCTCCTGTCCCCAACGGATCACGTCGGCGAGGTCAAGGAGCCGCCTGACAAGCCGGTCCATGCGATACATGACGATCACGTCGATCTCGTTGTGTCTGTTGGCCAGCCAAGGACCGAGCTGCGGCCGATCGAAAGGCGTTGTCGCACCGGCACTTACATCGAGGTCTTCGGCGACGCCTACAACCTCGTATCCGCGCTGATCGCACAACTCGCGACACGCCTCCAGTTGGCGCTCCGGCGATGTGGTCGCGTCGGTGACCCGCGACAGTCGGACGACGATCAGCGCCCTCGGCCTCGATTTCCCCATGTTGGATCATCCTACAAGGGCATGAATAACGACTTACTGAGTACGCGATCGGCACCATCGCGGCCGCGGCCTTCGGCGCCATCCTCTACACGGTCGTCACCGGCGACAACATTGTCAGCGCGCTCACCGGCATCATCGGTAAGGCGCTCAACACCTCGGTCGGGTGAGCTCGCCGGAGTGCATCTGGAAGCGGTTGCGCCGCATCGCCTCCGACGAGCGGGGGATGGTCACTGTGGAGGCGGCGTATGCGATCGCCGCAATCGTGGTGACCGTTCTCATCGCCGTCGGCGGGGTCAGCGCGATGATCGCGCAGATCCGCTGTACCGACGCCGCGCGTGAGGTGGCGCGGCTGACCGCGGCAGGTGACGGTGGTGCGCGCGACGCCGGGCAGCGGATGGTCGGCGACGATGTGACCATCGCGATTGCCGAAGAGCACGAACGGGTTTCGGTGGTCGTCAGCTCGCATGTGCTGTTCCTGCCCGGGCTGACGGTATCGGCGACGGCGGTGGCCGTGAAGGAGCCGCGGGGTGAGGACCAGGTGGACTTCGCACCGGGTGTGACGCCGTGAGGGCAACCGGATCGCTGGTCTCCGACGAGCGTGGCGTCGCAACGGTGTTGGGCGCCTTTGTGATTGCCGCACTCGCGGCCGTCACCGTGCTGGTGCTCTACATCGGTGCCGCGGTCGTGGCCAGGCATCGCGCGCAGTCGGCGGCGGATCTGTCGGCGCTGGCGGCGACCGTCGCCCACGCCGAGGCGCAGCAGGAGCCCTGCGTGGCGGCGCGGGAGCTGGCGTCGGCGCAGCGTCCGCCGGCACAGCTGACCGACTGCCGCATCGACGGCGACGACGTGATCGTGCGGACGACCATTCCGATCGACCTGGGTCTATTCGGGGTGCGGGCGGCGTCGGCGCAGGCCCGGGCGGGTCCGGTCGGATGAGATCACCGGTCAGTCCTCGGTGTCGTCGCCGCTGTCGACGACGATCTCCTTGGGATACACCCGCACCGATTTCAGTGGCGCGAACCAGATCTGGTGGAAGTGCACGGCGGTGTCGCCGCGGTAGGCGAGTTCGAAGATCTCCGCGGTGCCCGGCGTGGGAATCCACGGACGCACCGCCCGCACGAATGCCGACCAGTGGATGAGCTCACCCTCGGTGAGGAAGCCGCCGGCCGCGGCCCAGGTCTCCCCGGAGTGGTTGTCGGTCGCGGCGAGGTAGACCTCGCCGAGCGCGGGTGCGATCCGCGGCCCCACCAGCGCGCTCTGCAGATACCACTGGGCGGTGGTCACCACGCGGGTGAACCCGCCGGAACGGGCGGCGCACCACGCGTAGTGCACATCGAGGGCGTCGAGTGCCTCCGCCTCGGAGAAGAACACGTCGCTCTCACCGATGGAAGAGGGCAGGCTGTCGGTGTCCTCGATGGGCCGCGCCAGCAGGAAGTACACCTGCGACTGGCGGGTGATCAGGCGAGGCGCGTCGATCCCCCGGTTTGACGCATCGTCATACATGTGTCAAGTATTGCCGACCGAGCAACTCCAGGACGGCTACCGCACCGGATTTGTCGAGCGGCTCGTTCCCGTTCCCGCATTTCGGGCTCTGCACGCACGACGGGCACCCCGAATCGCACTCGCATCCGGCGACCGCGGCGCGGGTGGCCTCGATCCACGTCGCGAACGCGCCATACCCGCGGTCGGCGAAGCCGGCGCCACCGAGGTAGCCGTCGTAGACGAACACCGTCGGCAATCCGGTGTCGGGATGCAGATCGGTCGACAGGCCACCGATATCGGCGCGATCACAGGTAGCCACGAGCGGCAGCAACCCGATCGCGGCGTGTTCGGCCGCGTGCAACGATCCGGGCAGTCGGGTGGCGTCGATACCGGCGGACTCCAGCGACTCCGGGGTGAGGGTGTACATGACGGCCCGGGTATGCAGCGTCTGGCGTGGCATGTCGAGTTCGACGGCGTCGAGGACCTCGCCGGAGTAGAGCGTGCGCAGATAGCCGACGACCTGATGGGTCACATCCACCTCCACGAGTGCCACGGTCAGCGGGCCGTACACCTCGCTCTCGATGACGCGGATGATCGAGACGTCGGTGATGTCACGGGCCGATGTGGTCCAGTCGGGTTCCTCGGGATGCGCCAGGGCCAGCCCGTCGTCGAGGTCGAGCTCGTCGATCAGGTAGGTACGTCCCTGATGAATGTGCACCGCACCCGGATGGACGGTGCCGGGAGCGCGCCCGGAGTCGACGGTGCCCAGCAACTGGGAGGTGGTGGTGTCCACGATCAGTACCTGGCCACCGATGCCGCCGCGAATGTCGATGTCGGCGTGCGGTTCCACGCCCGGCGTCACATACCAGCCGGCCTTGCGTCGGCGCAGCAGACCGTCGGCCGCGAGTTCCGCGGCGACCTCGCTCGCGCCCCAGGCGTCGATCTCCTTGTCCGACAGTGGTATCTCGGCGGCCGCGCACAGTAGATGCGGACCCAGGACATACGGGTTGCCCGGGTCGAAGACGGTCGCCTCCACCGGTTTACCCAGCAGGGCGGCGGGATGGTGTACCAGGTACGTGTCGAGCGGATCGTCGCGCGCCACCAGCACCACCAGCGAATCGCCCGATTCCCGCTGGCGCCCGGCGCGGCCGGCCTGCTGCCAGAACGACGCGACCGTCCCCGGGTAGCCGCTGACGATCACCGCGTCCAAACCACTGATGTCGACACCCAATTCGAGTGCGTTGGTGGTCGCGACCCCCACCAGCGACCCGTCGTTGATCGCCTGCTCGAGCCGCCGTCGATCCTCGGCGAGATACCCGGCGCGGTAGGCGGCCACCCGGTCGACGAGTTGCGGGGCGCTTTCGGCCAGCAGCCGCGCAGCGCCGAGCGCGGTGAGTTCGACGCCGCGCCGGCTGCGCGCGAAACACAGTGTCCGGGCGCCCTCCACCACGAAATCGGCCAGCAGACGCGCGGATTCGGAGCCGGCGGAGCGTCGGACCGGGGCTCCGTTCTCCCCGGTCACCGCCGGCAGGAAGTCCGGTTCCCACAACGCGACGGTCCGTTCGCCGCGTGGGGATCCGTCCTGGGTCACCGCGACCGCGGGCTCGCCTATCAAGCGGCTCAACGACTCTGCCGGATCGGCCACCGTTGCGCTGGCCGCGATCACGGTGACCTCGGCACCCGCGGCCCGCGCGATCCGCAGCAGACGCCGCATCACCAGCGAGGTGTGGGCGCCGAAGACGCCACGGTAGTGGTGACATTCGTCGATCACGATGTAGCGCAGATGCCGAAAGAACTGGCGCCAGCGGGCATGCCCACTGAGGATGCCGATATGGAGCATGTCCGGATTGGTGAAGATCCATCGCGAGTGGGCGCGAGCCCATTGACGTATTTCCGGGTCGGTGTCTCCGTCGTACGCACATGGTTGCAAATGGGAATACTCTTCGCGACCGGCAATGAGAGCGGACACCGACCTGATCTGATCAGCACCCAATGCCTTTGTGGGGGAGAGGTATAGGGCGGTGGAATGTGGGTCGGTGAGCAACTCGGTGAGTATTGGCATCTGGTACGCCAACGATTTGCCAGATGCTGTACCGGTGCATATCACGACATGCTCGCCGCGTCGGGCAGCACACGCCGCACTCACCTGGTGTGTCCACGGCCGCTGGATCCCGTCGGCGCCGAAGGCGTCGATCAGCGCAGGCGGCAGCCATTCCGGCCAGTCGTCGAAAGACGGTGGGGCTGAGGGTATTACTTCGATGTGGGTGATCGGTGAACTCTCGGAGTCGCTGCCGGCGAGGCTGCGGCGCAGGAGCTCGGTGCCGTAGGTCGAGTTATGCATTGATGATGTGAATTTTCTACGTCGGCAGCACGTCCGAGTGCCGCCCACCGGGCGCCGATGTTACTTCGCGATGTCGTTTTGCTGAAATCTGCCAGGTTTTCGCTCTCGTTGGTTGGTGCGACTATCGCGGCGCGACCGAACATGATTGACTAGGTGCGGCCGCAAGCTTTCGCCCATCACCGAGGGGTGGTGTCCGCGGGATCGAGTTGCAGCCGTGGTACTGAGGTTAGTTTGGCGGATCAGTTCTGATCTTCGCGGGGCTCTTTGAGGTATGGCGGTCAGACCGGCCACGGCACGGTGACCATCGTGTCGCGACATGAGGATGTAAAGGATTGCAGTAATGGCACAGGGAACTGTGAAGTGGTTCAACGCGGAAAAGGGCTTCGGCTTCATCGCACCTGATGAGGGGTCCGACGACGTGTTCGTCCACTACTCCGAGATCCAGGGATCCGGTTTCCGCACTCTCGAAGAGAACCAGCGGGTCGAGTTCGAAGTTGGCCAGGGCACCAAGGGCCCGCAGGCCACCGGTGTTCGCGCCGTCTAGGACGCACCCGCACACTGCGTGACACGCAGCTTCACCCGCCCCCGGTCGTCTGGCCGGGGGTGGGTTCGTGTCTGGAGCGTTTGCGTCTCACCGAAGGGAGGGGCATGGGTAATGTCGATCACGTGGGCCAGTTGTCGTTCTACTCGGCGGAAACCGAGCAGCCCGCATACGACGACCTCGCGGGACTGCTGGCCGCGCACGGGCAATCGGCGCGCTCCGATTCCGGTACGCGGGTCTCGATCGTCGTGCCCGCACGGTGGCGCGCCGAGCACATCGTCGAAGAGATGACCGCCGCCGGCCTCACCGCCGAGTCCGCCACCTCCGACGAGGGCACCCCGCTGGCGCGGACCGCGGCCTGTCCCGAACTCGACGCCCTGCACCGCGCCTGGACGTCGGGAGCGGTCAAGGCCGTGCCGGCCGGGTGGACCCCGACCCCACGGGTCCTGCGGCTGTGGGTACTGGCCGCCGGCCGCCCCGAAGGCGACCGGTACCTGCTCGGACTCGACCCGTATGCCCCCGACACCCACAGCCCGCTTGCCACCGCATTGATGCGGGTGGGTATCGCACCCACACTGGTCGGAGCGCGCAGCGGACACCCACCCGCCCTGCGCGTCGCGGGCCGTCGTCGGCTGACCCGCCTCGTCGAGTACATCGGCGACCCGCCCTCGGCGGCCGCGACCGCCGACTGGCCGACGGCGATGTGATCGCCGGTCACCGACAGAATGGGGATTTGGTCCCACCGGAGGGCGCTGACCAGCGACGAATGCGGGTCGACGACGCGTTCTCGGTCACACCCGGGGGTGCCGGGCGGAATTCAGATGTGCAAATGACGCTATACATAAGGTACAAACCAGTCGAACAGGCTTGCTCGATGCACATCCTGCCGAAGCAGGCACGAGACCACGCTCGTTCACACTCCGAGTTCAACGCGAAGGATCGCCGGTGGCCGATACCAGCACCGCAACCCCCACGAATGGGCGCACGCTCCGACGACTCGTGATCGTCGAGTCCCCGACCAAGGCCCGCAAGATCGCCGGCTACCTCGGGTCGAACTACGTCGTGGAGTCGTCTCGCGGACACATCCGTGACCTGCCGCGCGGCGCCGCCGATGTGCCGGCCAAGTACAAGGGCCAGCCGTGGGCGCGTCTCGGCGTGAACGTCGACGAGAACTTCGAGCCGCTCTATGTGGTCTCGCCGGACAAGAAGTCCACGGTCACCGAGCTGAAGTCGCTGATGCGGGACGTCGACGAGCTCTACCTCGCCACCGACGGTGACCGCGAGGGTGAGGCGATCGCCTGGCATCTGCTTGAGACGCTCAAGCCCAAGATCCCGGTCAAGCGGATGGTGTTCCACGAGATCACCGAACCCGCCATCCGCGCCGCCGCCGAGAACCCCCGCGACCTCGACATCGACCTCGTCGACGCCCAGGAGACCCGCCGCATCCTCGACCGCCTATACGGCTACGAGGTGTCGCCGGTGCTGTGGAAGAAGGTCATGCCGAAGCTGTCGGCGGGCCGCGTGCAGTCGGTGGCCACCCGCATCATCGTCGAGCGCGAACGTGAGCGGATGGCGTTCGTGTCCGCCGAGTACTGGGACATCGACGCCAACATGGATGCGGGCAAGGACGCCAGCCCGCAGACCTTCAACGCGCGGTTGGTGGGCGTCGACGACGCCCGGGTCGCGACCGGACGCGACTTCGACTCGCGGGGTGCGCTCAAGCGTGCCGACGGTGTGGTGGTGCTCGACGAGACACGTGCCCGGGCACTGGCCGACGCCCTCGACGGCGCCGACATCACCGTCAGCTCGGTGGAGGAGAAGCCCTACACCCGTCGCCCGTACGCGCCGTTCATGACCTCGACGCTGCAGCAGGAGGCCGGCCGCAAGCTGCGGTTCTCCTCCGACCGCACTATGCGCATCGCGCAGCGCCTGTACGAGAACGGTTTCATCACCTACATGCGTACCGACTCGACGACGCTGAGCGAGTCGGCGATCAACGCGGCACGCGCGCAGGCACGAGAGCTGTACGGCGACAACTACGTTCACCCGACCCCGCGCCAGCACACCCGCAAGGTGAAGAACGCGCAGGAGGCACACGAGGCGATCCGCCCGGCCGGCGAGTCGTTCCGGACGCCCGGTCAGGTGGCGGGGCAGCTCGAAGCCGACGAGTTCCGTCTCTACGAGCTGATCTGGCAGCGCACCGTCGCCTCCCAGATGGCTGACGCCAAGGGCACCACCCTGAGCCTGCGGATGACCGGCACCGCGTCCACCGGCGAGACCTGTGTGTTCGCCGCGTCGGGCCGTACCATCACCTTCCCCGGCTTCCTGTCGGCCTACGTGGAGACCGTCGACGATCTCGCCGGTGGTCAGGCCGACGACGCCGAGAACCGTCTGCCGCAGCTGCGCGAGGGGCAGGCGCTGCGGGCCACCGAGCTCTCGGCCGACGGGCACTCCACCAACCCGCCCGCCCGGTTCACCGAGGCGTCGCTGGTCAAGGTGCTCGAAGAACTCGGCATCGGCCGGCCGTCGACGTACGCGTCGATCATCGGGACCATCCAGGACCGCGGTTACGTCGTCAAGAAGGGCAACGCCCTGGTGCCGTCGTGGATCGCGTTCGCGGTCGTCGGGCTGCTCGAGGCGTACTTCCAGGGCCTGGTGGACTACGACTTCACCGCATCCCTCGAGGACGACCTCGACGAGATCGCCAGCGGCCGCGAGAACCGGACACGCTGGCTGACCGAGTTCTACTTCGGCGACGCGGCACCCAACGCGGAGCACGACGCTGAAATAGCCGGTTCGGAGATCGCCAAGCACGGTGGCCTGAAGAAGCTCGTGGGCGTCAATCTCGAGGAGATCGACGCCCGCGAGGTCAACTCCATCCGGCTCTTCGACGACGAGCAGGGCCGGCCGGTGTACGTGCGTGTCGGACGGTTCGGCCCGTACCTGGAACGCAATCTGTCTGCCGCCTCAGCAGCCTCGCCGGACGCCGAGCCGGATCTGCAGCGAGCCAACCTGCCCGCCGACATCACCCCGGACGAACTGACCCTCGCCCTCGCCGAAAAGCTGTTCTCGACGCCGCAGGAGGGACGCTCGCTGGGCGTCGACCCGGTGACCGGGCACGAGATCGTCGCCAAGGAGGGCCGCTTCGGTCCGTACGTCACCGAGATCCTGCCGTCGGACGACGACGATGACGATGGCAACAGCCCCGCAACCGTGCCGGCCGGTCCGACGCCGCGCGATGGTGGTGGCACGGGTGGTCAGGGCTCCGACGCCGAGGTGGTCCCGCTGGACACGCCGTCGGGTGGCGGAACGGCCACCAAGACCGCGGCCAAGGCTGCCGCCAAGAAGACCACCGCGAAGAAGGCGGCCAAGAAGGCAGGGCCGAAGCCGCGGACCGGTTCGCTGTTCAAGACGATGGACATCTCCACCGTCACCCTCGACGACGCACTGAAGTTGCTGTCGCTGCCCCGCGTCGTCGGCGTCGACCCGGAGTCGGGTGACGAGATCACCGCACAGAACGGCCGGTACGGTCCGTATCTGAAGAAGGGGACCGACTCGCGGTCGCTGACCAGCGAGGAGCAGCTCTTCTCGATCACC